>JBGPCK010000091.1:0-12289 GCA_041481715.1 Thermoanaerobaculia bacterium
CGTCCCGGGACGGAGACCAGGTAGCGCACGTTCAGAAAGTCGAGCGCCGGCGCATTGGCGTCGCCGATTCGCTTGAAATACGGAATCGGATCGTAGCCGCAGGTCGCGTCGAGAAACTCGGTGTAGTCGCGCCGCTCGCCCGGATCGTGCGTTCGCACGTCTTCGAGGCCGGCGAAGATGCCCACGTTCGGAAAGAGGACGGATCCCTCGCCCACGACGCGGAAGGGCCGCGGCTGCGCGCGGAGGAACTGGACGAGAGGAGTCGCGGTGAAGAGTTTCTGCGTGTCGTCCCAGGCGTAGAGGCGGGCCCCCTGGATGTAGAGCTCGACGCCGGCGACGACGGTCAGAAGCGGCAGACCCCAGGCGCGGAAACGGCTCGGCCTCCAGGCCGTGGCGGCGAAGACGGCGAGCCCCGCCGCGAGCGCTCCGCCCGCGAGCTGAAAGGCCTGACGCTGCGCAGGGAGGGCGCCCGCCGCGGCGTAGACGCCACTCTCCTGTCGGTAGCTCTGGAAAACGAGCAGCGCCACGGCGGACAGTGCCGCGAGCGGCCACAAGAGCTCCCATCGCCGCCGGCCGAGATCCTTCTGCAGTCGATCGAGCTCGAAGGCCGCGATGGCCGCTCCGGCCAGCGCGAACCAGCTCAGGTACCGCAGCGGGAACATGTTGGAGAGTACCGGTAGCCGCGAAACGAACTCCGCGAAGGGCCAGAGGCCGATGGCCGCGCCGATGCCGACACAGAGAGGAACGAGCAGGGAGCGTTCCGCTGGGCAACGGCGGCCTCCCGGGCGCGCCAGCAGGAGCAGGCAGGCGACCGGCAGAATCCCGAAGTAGCCCTGCGCCATCTCCGGAAAGGCGCCCGCGCCTCCCGGAATCATCGGAGAGTCGATCTTGTCGCCGAAGAAACGCGGAAGAAGAACGAGTCGCTCGCCGTGAACCCAGCCGGGCCCATGGGGCGTGAGCGACAGAATCGGAGTCCAGAAGGGCTGCGCCAGGAGCGCCATCCGGTTCGAGGCCCGGATGGCGAGGGCCTGCGGCAGGAGCGAAAAGGCGGAAAGACCGAGCGCGAGCAGGGCCGCACCGCCTGCCGGAAGAAGAATCCCGGCCACGTGCCGGCGATCTCCGAGGAGAGCCCGCATCGCGAGCCACAGGGCCGTGAAGGCGGCCGCCGAGACGACGGTCTCCAGGTGCCCCGAGAGCGGCCAAAGGAAGAGCGCCGCCGTGAGCGCGGCGAATGCGCGGCGGCGGGCCGGGGGCTGCGCGAGCCGCTCGAGGAGAAACAGAACCCAGGGCCAAAGGCAGACCGCCGCCGTGAGCGGAAAGAAGATCCAGGCGGTCATCGTCATCGAAAGGGAGAAGGCGACCGAGCCGAACAGAGCCGCGCGGCCCGAAACGGCAAGCTCCGTCAGCCAGAGCCACATCCCGGTCAGGCAGAGGAGCAGACGCAGGGCGGCCCAGAACGTGAAGGCGGCGAAGGTCGGAAGCAGGAGGCCGAGGAGCGTGATCGGCGAGTAGGCCGCGGCCTGGCCGTTGCCGTCGAGCGGCGTTCCGCAGCCGTTCCAGCGGTCGCGATTGGGAAGCTCGCCGGCTTTCCAGGCGAGGCGGACCGCCTCTTCCCAGGGAGCGATCTGCCTCACGACGTCGTTCATCCAGGCACTGCCGCGGAGGCCGCTGCGGGATTCCGGTACCGTGAAGAATGCCTGATCCGGCCCGACCGGCGCCTTGCTCTCCAGGATTCCGCGCCGCAAGAAGAAGAGAGGAAGCAGCACGAAGAGCAGCAACGGGCCGGCAGGGATTCGTCGGCCGAGCCCGCTGGCGGTGATCGCCACGAGAGCGGCACCGAGCGCGTAGATCCCGATCAGAGCGGCGCCCGTCGCGAAGGCCGTCACGGTGCGGGCTCCGCGGCGAGCGTGGCGTCACGCTTCCGCCTGGCCCGCCTTCCGGCCGCAAGAACGAGAAGCGCCGCGGTCGCGAGCGACAGAAGCGAGATCCGCGAACCGACTTGGAATCCGGGCGTCGTGTACTCGAGTCGGATGCCGTGCGCGCCGCCCGGGATCGCGAGGGCCAGGAACGGGCCGTTCGCGCGGCCGGTGGAGAGAGCAATGCCCGTGTCGTCGCGCGCCCGCCATCCGCCGTCCTGGACGAGGCTCGCGACGAGGATCGTTGGACGACGGGCTCGGGCCCGGAAGGACACGGCGTTGCCCGACTCGGTGTAGTCGGAGAGGAGCGCGCGCGAGTCTCCGGTGCTTCGCGCGGCATCGGAGGCCGCCGCCCCCTCGAAGTCGACGACCGCTTCACGGCGCCAGTCGAGCCCGGGTGGCGGGAACGTGGCAGAGCCGGCGGCGGTGCGGACCCGCTCGGGCTCGAACACCCGGGGCAGCACCCCGGCGTTCTCGAACACCGTCCCGTCGGGTCCGGAATAAACGAGCTTCCATTTCCCCGAAGGAGCCGCTCTTGCCCGCGGGGCGACGAGATAGCGCACGTTCAGGAAGTCGAGGGCCGGCGCGTTAACGTCGCCGATCTGCTTGAAATACGCGCCCGTCGAGTAGCCACAGGTGGCGTCCAGGAACTGCACGTAATCGCGCCGCTCGATCGGATCGTGCGTGCGGATGTCCTCGAGGCCCGCGAAGATGCCGACGTTGGGAAAGAGCGTCGTGCCCTGCCCGACGATTCGGAACGTGCCGGGCCGGGAGCGCAGGAACCGGACCAGCGGTGTGGCCGGATACAGGCGCTCCGGGTCGCTGAACGGCGAAAGGCGCATGCCCTGACGAAAGAGCTCGCCGCCGGCAATCAGAGTCAGCAGCGGAATGCCGATCACGGCGAACCGGCCCGGCCCGCGAGCCGTCGCCGCGACCACGGCAAGCGCGGCGACGAGCGCGACGCTCGCCAGCAAAAAGGCTTTCCGTTCCGCCGGGAGGCCGCCCGACGCCGCGTGCGCCGAACGGAGGTTCCGCTCGAACCAGGCGGCGGAGAGCAGCGTGGCGGCGAGGATGGCGAGCGGCCAGACCCTCGCCCCGCGCCGACGCCCGAGGTCTCGGTCCAGCCGGTCGAGCTCGAAGGACGCGATGGCGGAGCCGGCCAGGGCCACCCAGACCAAAAAGCGCGCCGGCAGGATTCGATTCAAACCCGGAATCAAAGAATCAAGCTCGGCGAAGGGCCAGAGACCCGAGGCAACGCCCAGCCCGAAGAGGAGCGGAGCGAGCAGCGCCTTCTCGGCGGCGGGCCGGGGCGAGCCAGGGCGAGCGATGAGGAGGGCAAGAGCCGCACCGAGAACTCCGAAGTAGCCCTGCGCCATCTCCGGAAACGACCCGAGGCTTCCCGGCAAGAGCGGCGAAGCGATCCCGTCGCCCAGAAGACGGGGGAAAAGCATCGTCGGCAGCGTCCATGGCGACGCGGGCCCGTGCGGGAACACGGACAGGATCGGTCGCCAGAAGGGCTCGGCGGTCAGCACGAAACGATTCGAGGCGAGGATCGCGAGGGCCTGCGGAATCAGAGAGAAGGCGGACATCCCGAGCGCGAGCAGGGCGGCTCCCGCCAGTCGGCCGAGGGTCGCGGCGGTCGGGTGCCCGTCGCGGGCGGCCAGGCGGGCAGCGAGCCACAGAGCCGTGAAGACGCAAGCCGCCGCCACCGTCTCGATGTGGCCGGCGAGCGGGAGCCAGAGAAAGAGGAGGACGAGCAGCGCAAACGCGCGATTCGCGACGGCCGGCTCGCGCAGACGCTCGATCGTCCAGAGCACCCAGGGCCAAAGGCACAGAACCGTGGCCTGCGGGAAATGGAGCCAGGCAGTCATCGCGAGCGAAAAGGAGAAGGCGATCGCGCCGAAGACAGCCGCTCGCCGGGAGAGGCCGAGCTCGACGAGCCACAGCACCGACCCGGAGAGGCACAGGAAGAGGCGTGCCGCGGCCCAGAACGTAAAGGCGGCGGGCAGCGGCAGGAGCATTCCCGAAAGCGTGAGCGGCGAGTAGGCCGAGGAGGAGCCGTTGGCGTCCAGAGCCATGCCGCATCCGTTCCACCGGTTGCGGTGCGGCAGCTCGCCGCTCTCCCAGGCGATCCGCACCGCGCGGGCCCACGGCGCGAATTGGCGAGCGACATCGTTCAACCAGACGCTCGTCGGTGCCGCGCCGGGGTCGGCGGCCACCAGGGTCGCGTGATCGGCGGGCAGAGGCGTTTTCCCGAGGAGAAAGCCCTGCCAGAGAAAGAGCACGGGCGGCAGCGCCAGAACGAGAAGGACGCTGCCCGCGACCGGCCGCCGCAGCCATCGCGCGGCGAGCGCGGCCGCCCCGACACAGAGCGCGTAGAGCAGCAGCAGCACGAGACCGGTCTCCGGAGACCGCGTCACCGCAACGTCAGGTCCCGGTGATAGAGCTGGAAGGACTCCGGGTTCGGGGCGTCGCGCGCGGCGACGCCGGTCGCCTGCGCGATGATCACGTGGGGGAAGGCGGGCTCGTCTTCGCACGTCTCGTGGCGCTCGAGGTCTCGAAGCTCCGGCCGGTCGCTCTCACCGTAGCGGTGGAACGTGATGCCCTGGAAGCCGGCGGCCTCGAGCGCCACGGTCAAGGTTTGCCGGTTGTAGAGGAACTGATGGCCCCAGCCGTGAAAGGCGCGATTCATCTTGAGGCAGTCCTCCGTCGCCTCGGCGTCCGAGCTCCAGTGGTCCAGGCGATAGTGCGTCTTCATCACCCAGTCCAGGTTCGGGGTCGACAGGCGGATCACGCCCGAGGGCGCAAGCACGCGGCGGCAACCGCGCAGGAAGGCTAGCCCCTCCTGCAGCGAGAGGTGCTCCAGGAAGTGCTCGGCATAGAGCAGCGAGACCGCCTCGAAGGGAAGCCCCTCGCCGACGTCGAGCACGCGGTCCACGCCCGGTAGCGGGAACTGGTCGACGTTGACCCAGCCGGGAATGGGGCTCTTCCCGCAGCCGACGTGCAGGCGCTCGGCCCTTTCGATCTTCACGGATGGGGAAGAGGTTTCTCGAAGGAATCGCATCGGGGACGCCGGTGCGCTGTTTACCACAGTCCCGCGCGGAGCGTCGAGACGCGAGCCGCAATGGTGAAGACCGCGTGTTAGCATTCCGCCAATTTCCAGGAGGTCCCTATGCGAAGGCTCCTCAGCGCGGTCCTCTTCGCCTTCTTGGTTCTGCCCGCCTCTCTTTGCCTGCCCCAGACGACCGGTGACATCGCCGGCCATGTGACGGACGAGCAGCAAGGGGTGCTCCCCGGTGTCGCGGTCGAGGCTCGAGGTCCGGCGCTTCAAGGCACCCGGACGACGGTCACCGACGCGACGGGCGGCTACCGGCTCCTGCTGTTGCCGCCCGGTATCTACAGGGTGACGGCGACCCTCCAGGGCTTCGCGCGCGTGGAGGAGTCGGTGACCGTGGCGCTCGCCAAGACCGCGACTGCCGACCTCAAGCTCCGCGCCGCGGTCAAGGAGGAAGTGATCGTCTCGGGCGAGGCCCCCGTCATCGACACCACATCCGCCTCCACCGGATCCAACTTCGACAGTCGCCAGATCCACTCGCTGCCGACCGGCCGCAACTATTCGTCCGTGGTCCTGGTGTCTCCCGGCGTCACGACGCAAACCTCGAACACGAGCAACTTCGCCGGCACCATCGCGATCTACGGCTCCTCCGGGCTCGAGAATAGCTTCATGCTCGATGGCTCGGACACGAGCGGCGTCGAATACGGTTCACAAGGCAAGAACCTCAACTTCGAGTTCATCCAGGAGGTCGACGTCAAGACGGGCGGCTACCAGGCCGAGTATGGCCGCTCGACAGGCGGCATCATCAACGTCGTCACGAAGTCGGGCAGCAACGAGTTCCATGGCGATGTCTTCGGTTACTACAACGCCGACTCGCTCCAGGCGAACAACAAGCATCCGGACGAGAACCTCTACGGAACCAATCAGGGATTCAGCAGGTACGACTGGGGCGTCGACGTCGGTGGCCCCGTCTGGAGGGATCGCATCTGGTTCTTCGGCGCGTACAATCGTGTGAACGGCAAGGTCACCAACGAGCTGACCAGCCCTCCCAACGCCGGCCAGCTCGTCGAGAGCCCCAGCCTGCAGAATCTCGAGTCGGCGAAGATGACTTTCCTGCTGAACGCCGCGAACAGCGTGGTCGGAAGTTTCTTCGAGGATCCGAGCACAAACACCGGAGCGATCAACGACGCGAGCCACAGTTTGAACGGAGCCCCCTCGACATTCCTGGGGCGGCAGGACTTCGGCGGGCAGGACTGGGCCGCCCGCTATAGCGGCCTCTTCGGTTCTTGGGTTGCCACCGCGCAGTTCGCTCTCCATCAGGAGCGCAATTCCGTCAACCCGGCTACCGACGCGGGGCAGGGGATTGAGTACATCGATTCCCGCCCCGGCATGAACAACGTTCAGTCGGGTGGCTTCGGGCTGATCCAAAACAAGAACTTCACGCGCTACTTCTATGGTGGTGCAGTGACCAAGTATCTGGCCAACCACGAGATCAAGGGAGGCTTCGAATACGAGAACCAGGACGCGACCGTGACCAAGCGCATGTCGGGCGGCCAGCAGGTGAAGATCATCGACAATCCGGCTGATTCCACGATGCCCGTCTACCGCCACTTCTACTGGACGATTCCCACCGCTTCGCTCCCGGACAACGTCCCTACCTCACAGCTGAACGCCACGCCGGCCCACAAGATGCTCTCGGCCTATCTCCAGGACTCCTGGGCGGTGCGGCCAAATTTGTCGGTGAACCTGGGAATCCGGTGGGACGAGCAGAGGATCTACGACTCGAGTGGAGTCAAGCAGATCGATCTCAAGAAGGACTTCGCTCCCCGCGTGGGCGTCGTCTGGGACCCGGCGTCGGATCACAAGACCAAGGTCTTCGGGTCGTTCGGCTATTTCTACGAGCAGATCCCGATGGACCTCGTCATCCGTTCCTATAGCTACGAGCGGCAGCCGGTTATCTACAACTTCGACGGCACGTCGATCGTGCCGAACGACGGGGCGGCGGCCATCGCGGCGGACAAGAACAACATCAAGGGCGGCTTCTCGGAGCCGGCGGATCCAAACATCAAGGGCCAGTACCTCCGCGAGTTTCTCTTTGGCGCAGAGCGCGAGGTCATGCCCAACGTTGCGGTGGGCGCGAAGTACATCTACCGCAACTATGGGCGAGTCATCGAGGACTTCGTCTGCAGCGATCAGGCCGACTATTGCATCGGCAACCCGGCACAGGGGTTCATGAAGACGCTCTTTGACCTCAACTATGAGCCTGGATTTCCCGCGCCGAAGGCCCAGCGAATCTTCCGCGGCGTACAGCTCGACGTCACAAAACGGTTCTCGGACAATTGGTCGATGGTGGCGTCCTATCTGTGGTCAGAGCTCCAGGGCAACTACGACGGCGGCTTTGCCCCGTACACGCAGCCCTTTGGCACGGCCGACCCGAACATCTCGGCCGCGTATGACTACTATGACTTCTACACGTCGGGACCGGTGCCACCGGGCGGGCCGGCCTTACCGTACACTGCGAGCGGCTTTCTCTCGAACGATCGCCGCAGCCAGTTCAAGCTCTATGGCACGTACGTGACCCCCTTCAAGCTGAACATGGGGCTCACCGCCTACTACCGGACCGGCACACCAGTGAGTCGGCTTGGTTATTCCGTGACCTACGATCGTTGGGAGTTCTTTCTGACCCAGCGCGGCACCGATGGGCGCATTCCGGCCGACTACGAGGTCGATTTGCATTTTGGATATCCGCTGCAGATCGGTGCGGTGACTGTCAATGTGTTAGTCGACATCTTCCAGCTATTGAACGCTCAGAGGGCGACCTTCCTCGACGAGACCTACAACACCGCGCAGTTCGACAACCCGAACTACGTCTGCGGGAGCGGTGGCGCCGAGGAGGGTAAGTGCAACTCGTTTTACAAGACGCCCCTGGCGCGGACGTCGCCACGGTCGGTGAGATTCGGGCTGCGCGTGTCCTTCTGATTTGAGGTGCGAGCGGCGGGGGCTCTCCCCCTGCCCGCTCGAGCCACCATGGACCGCGGGGCGCCCCTACGGCCCCGGGGATGTCAGCGTGCTCGCGAAGAAGTCGCCCAGAGCCGCAGAGACCGCGCCGGGCCGCTCCATGGGCGTCAGGTGCCCGGCGCCGGCGATCGTCACGAGCTTGGCGCCGGGGATCGCCGCAGCCATCTTTTGGGAGAGACCGGGCGGCGTGAGCGCGTCCTGTTCCCCGACGAGGACGAGGGTCGGGATTCGGATCCCGGGGAGCAGATCGCTCGAGTCAGGCCGCCCCCGCATGGCGGACAGGTCCGCCTCGACCGTCTCCGGTTTCTGCCGCAGAATGATCCGCCGCAGGCGGTCCACGAGATCTCGGTTCGATAGCGACGCCTCGGCGAGAAGCTTGGGCACCATCCCTTCGGCGATCTTTGCGACTCCGTCCGAGCGCACGAGGGCGATCGCCTCATCGCGCCGCTTCTTCCCCTCCTCGTCGTCGGCCTCCGCCCGCGTGTCGACCAGAGCGAGCGCGCGCACGCTGCCCGGCCCGCGGCGCAAGAGAGCCAGGCAGACGTAGCCGCCCATCGAGAAGCCCGCCAGACCGACCGGCGCCGGCAGCGCCCGCACGAGCGCTTCCAGAAAGTCGGTGGAGCCTTCGAGGTCCTGCGGCGCGGGAGCAGGGTTCTCTCCGCGCCCCGGCAGATCCGGCTTGAAGACCCGAAACCGCGTCGCGAGCATGCGGGCGACACCGGACCACATCGCGCCGTCGAGCGGGTAACCGTGCACGAGCACCACGCACGGTCCGACGCCCGCTTCGCGCACGTCGACCGGATGCCCGCCCCAGTCCAACCGCATGGGCGCCTCCGCCCAGAGATCATATTGCGGGCCGGGCCGACGCGCGGGGCCCGCCGGCCGGGCTCCGAAGGATGGCCGTAACTCTGTCTCATGGCGCCCTGGAGATGGTCACGGGGTGTCACTTTGGACGGACCAAGACGAAGAAGAGGTGGGCGCTGCGGACCCCCCGGGAGCGCTCGCGCGGTTGGCCGTAAACTATTCTCAGGTTACCATTTAGCTCTTGGCTGGGACCTAGAGTGTGAAAGCTCGGAGACGTCTTTCTTCGAGTGTGGTACGACTGTTGCTACCTTGTGTCTCTGCGGAACTTAATTGAGACACATGAGACAGTCGGAACCGTTCCAGGGGGGCGGCGCAGTCTGTAACTGCGAGCGTCTGCGTCGGCGCCTGGGCCATAGCGGAGCCGACAGGAAGAGCGCACCGTGGCCGATTGCAGCCGCCGCGGTTATCGGTTTGCTTCTTGCCGCGGGCTCGGCCACTGCACAAGTGCCCGACCGGATGGACGTCGTGCTGTCGGCGGACTTGAGCATCGACGCCCAGCTCTCGATCCATCCCAACGTCCTTTCGCTGAGCAGCAGCGCCTCCACGATTCTCTCGATCGGGAACGTGAACCCGACGTCGCAGGCTCTCCTCGAGCCCGGCGACGCGTTCCGGATCTGGTTCGAGCCCAACACGGAAACGATCTCGGCCGTCGAAACGCCCGCGCTCGTCAACTCGGCGATTCTTCTTCCGGCTGATTTCGAAATTCTCGCCACGTCCGTGAGCGATCTGCTCATCACCTACCGCGGCGCGCCGAAGATCTTCGGGCCGGGAGACTCGGTCGCCGTGCGGGTGATGCTCCGGACGCGGGCGGTGCCGGCTGCGGCAACAGTGACGTTCGAGCGGCCGCCGTTTCCCGGCAGATACGACGGCGCGAATTCGCCGTCGTACGTTCCGTACGCAGTCGAAAAGAGCGGCGCCGCGGGCCCGACGGGACCGACTGGTCCGACCGGTTCGCAAGGACCGACAGGATCCAAGGGATCGACTGGCGCGCAAGGTCCGACGGGTCCGCAGGGACCGACCGGTTCTCAAGGGTCGACTGGTCCGCACGGACCGACTGGTCCGCAGGGACCGACCGGCTCGACGGGAGCTACAGGTCCGCAAGGCCCGACCGGTCCACAAGGCGCGACGGGTGCTCAAGGGCCGACGGGATCTACGGGAGCGACTGGTGCGCAGGGTCCGACGGGTCCTCAGGGATCGACTGGCCCTCAGGGAACGACCGGATCTACCGGAGCGACTGGCGCGCAAGGTCCGACGGGTTCGCAGGGAGCGACTGGTTCTCAAGGGTCGACTGGTCCACAGGGCCCGACGGGTCCGCAGGGAGCGGCAGGCTCGACAGGAGCAACTGGTCCGCAAGGCCCGACCGGTCCACAGGGAGCGGCAGGCTCGACAGGAGCAACTGGTCCGCAAGGCCCGACCGGTCCACCAGGCGCGACGGGCGCGCAGGGTCCGATTGGCCCGACCGGTGCGACGGGCGCTCAAGGTCCCATTGGACCGACGGGTCCGATTGGTTCGACCGGCGCGACGGGTGTGCAAGGTCCCATTGGACCGACGGGTCCGACTGGTCCAATTGGCGGGACAGGTCCGCAAGGCCCGACGGGACCTACTGGGCCGCAAGGTTTGACGTGGCAGCAAGCCTGGGTCAACACGGCCACTTACAGTCTCGACGATGCGGTCTTCTTCGGTGGGTCGAGTTACATAAGCCTTACTAACGGCAATACAGGCAACCAGCCGGACGTCAGCCTGGCCGACTGGAGTCTTCTGGCGCAAGTTGGCTCCATAGGTCCGACTGGACCAACTGGTTCCACAGGATCCACCGGTCCGACAGGTTCAACCGGGCCAACTGGTGCGACTGGTGCCACTGGTCCGACAGGTCCGATTGGTCCAACCGGGTCGACTGGTACGACCGGTGCCGCTGGCTCCACCGGCCCGACTGGTGCGCAAGGTCCGACGGGTCTCACAGGACCCACAGGTGGGACTGGTCCGACTGGCCCGAGCGGTCCGACTGGTGCTACTGGTCCGACAGGACCAACTGGCTCGATCGGCCCGGCTGGTGCGCAAGGTCCGACGGGCTCCACAGGTCCCACTGGTTCGACTGGCGCGACCGGGCCTACTGGGCCGCAAGGTTTGACGTGGCAGCAAGCCTGGGTCAACACGACCACTTACAGTCTCGACGATGCGGTCTTCTTCGGTGGGTCGAGTTACATAAGCCTCATCAACGGCAATACAGGTAACCAGCCGGACAGCAACCCGCTCGACTGGAGTCTGCTGGCGCAAGAAGGCGCGATAGGTCCGACCGGCCCAACAGGATCTACCGGTGCGACAGGAGCTACAGGCGCGACTGGTGCAACCGGAGCGACGGGTACCACAGGTGCGACCGGTCCGACTGGTTCGACAGGTGCGACTGGTGCGACAGGGCCGACGGGGCCGACGGGTCCAACGGGGCTCATCGGTGCGACGGGTGCCACTGGCGCGACTGGTGCCACGGGTTCGACTGGTGCGCAAGGTCCGACGGGCTCGACAGGTCCCACGGGTGCGACTGGTTCGACTGGGGCGACCGGACCTACTGGGCCGCAAGGTTTGACCTGGCAGCAAGCCTGGGTCAACACGACCACTTACAGTCTCGACGATGCGGTCTTCTTCGGTGGGTCGAGTTACATAAGCCTCATTAACGGGAATACAGGTAACCAGCCGGACAGCAACCCGCTTGACTGGAGTCTGCTGGCGCAAGAAGGCGCGGCAGGACCGACCGGTCCAACAGGATCTACCGGTGCGACAGGAGCTACAGGCGCGACAGGCGCCACCGGTGCAACGGGAGCCACGGGTGCCACCGGTGCGACGGGTGCCACTGGCGCGACTGGTGCTACGGGCGCGACGGGTGCTACCGGTCCGACGGGTGCTACGGGTGCTACGGGTGCTACGGGTACTACGGGTCCGACCGGCCCGACGGGTGCGACTGGTGCAGCAGGGCCGACGGGTCCAACGGGGCCCACCGGTGCGACGGGTGCCACAGGCGCGACTGGTGCTACAGGTGCCACGGGCGCTCCGGGCGCCGCTGGTGCAACAGGAGCCACGGGGACCACCGGCGCGACCGGTAGCACGGGTCCGACTGGCGCGACAGGTGCTACGGGTGCTACGGGCGCTCCGGGTCCGACCGGCCCGACGGGTGCGACTGGTGCAACAGGTGCGACGGGTGCCACAGGTCCAACCGGTGCAACAGGCACGACCGGTGCGACTGGTGCAACAGGGCCGACGGGTCCCACCGGTGCGACAGGTCCTGCGGGCGCGACAGGCCCAACCGGACCTACCGGAGGAAGTCCGATCGTCGGCGGTACGAGCCGCACGACTAATTTCGCAAACAACCGATTCATGGGGATGTTTAGCGCCGAGCTGAATGCGAACGAGCTGAACGTTCAGAACATCATGCCCACGGCCGGCA
>JBGPCK010000092.1:0-12129 GCA_041481715.1 Thermoanaerobaculia bacterium
AAGGGTGTGGGATGGCGTTGCGAGCGCCGGTGGGTCAGATGCCAGGAGCCGCGACGACGGCGATGCGAGAGCATCGTCGAGGAGCGGCGACGACGCAGATGACCCGCCGCCGCCGCAACCGCTTGCGGTGGCTGGTGTTTTGCCCGCGGCGTTCGCCAGAGAGAAAGCCGCTTGAAGCCAGACGCGCAAGCGCCGCGGACTGGCAAAACACCAGCCACGACGCCCGCATCCATTTTTCAGCACCCTGCTAAGGCCCCGGGGGAGGGCCACTCCTTCCGACCTGCTAGCATTCCCGCGTGGCGACTCCACCCGCTTCGGCCCCACAGCCCGTCCTCCCCTGGCGCGCCACGGCGCGCCATCCGACGACGTTTCCGGAGGGCTACTGGAGGACCGTGGTCTGGCGGGGGCTCAAGCTGCGCTGCCCGGTCTGCGGAAAGGGACGGCTCTTCCGAAGCTACTTCGCGATGAACGATCACTGCGCCTGCTGCGGCGTCGGCTTCGCGCGGGAACACGGCCAGTGGGTCGGCTCGCTCGACATCAACACCCTGCTCACGGCGGTCGTTTTGATGGCAGGCGTCGCGTTCGGCCCCGAGTGGCCCATCGCGACGAGCCTTTGGGTCTGGTGCACGGCGGCAGTGGTCTTTCCGATTCTTTCTTTCCGCTTCAGCCGTGGTCTCTGGACCGCCATCGTGCATCTGACCGGCGGCGTGTATTGAACAAGTCAGGGGTTTCGGGTTAGGCACGAGATGAGGCACAATCGCGACGTGAAAAAATCCGACAAGAATCGCTCCGAGCGGGAGCAGCGCAGGCAGCAGCGCCGCCGGGAGCACCGCCGCTCGGAGCGCCGCTTCTCGATCGGGACGACATCGAGCTCGGACCGCCGCCGCAGCGAACGTCGTCAGACCGAGTAACACCGGCCGGGCTCTCGCCTCGAGCCCGGCCCTCCGGCCGGCGGCGAGTAGGCGGTGGCAGGTGCGCTTGCTCCCGCGGTGCACAGCGGCGGCTGGCGACGGAGTCCGAATAGTCCTGCCGCGGGAGTGCGCGGCCCGGATCCGTGTCACCCTCGGGTTTCACAACGCGCCTCCCGAGGATCGAGCCTTCCCTCAGCTCGACGCGGCCCGGTGCCGCTCCGGCGCAATCAGGCCGCCCTCGGGCTCCGGCCGCGGCAGCAGGCCTGCCGCCTCGACGAGACGAAGAATGGCGTCCTGGCCCTTGATCGAGATCAGATGGATTCCTGAGACGCCCTGGATCTCCCGCACGGCGGCGACGGTCTCCAGCGCGAGGCGGAAACCCTCCTCCGTCTGCCGGTCCGAGGGGACACTCTCGAAACGCGCCATCAACGAGTCGGGAACGTCGATCCCGGGCACTACGTCGCGCAGGTAGCGCAGCGCCCGCGTCGAGCGGGCCACGTAGACCGAGACGAGGAGAAAGACGCGCTCGAGCAGGCCCATGTCGGCCACGCGGGAGACGAACTTCCGCAAGCGCGGCAGGTTGAAGCAAAGCTGCATCTGTACGAACTCGGCGCCCGCCTCCACCTTCTTGGCCAGACGGATCGGCCGAAAGTCATGCGGCGGGGCGAACGGATTCTCGACTGCGCCGATGAAGAAGGAGGGGGGGCAGGAGAGACTCCGGCCCGAAAGATACGTCCCCTGGTCCCGGAGAATGCGGGCGACTCGCAGAAGGTGGAGCGAGTCGAGGTCGAAGAGGGGTTTCGCCTCCGGGTGATCGCCGGCAGAGACATGGTCGCCGCTCAAGAGCAGCACGTTTCGGACCCCGAGGCAGGCCGCACCGAGCAGGTCCGCCTGCAGCGCGAGCCGATTCCGGTCGCGGCAGGTGAGCTGGACAATCGGCTCGAGGCCGGATTCGGCGACGAGATGGCCGGCGGCGAGGGAAGAGAGATGGGGCCGAGCCGAGGGGTTGTCGGTGCAGTTCGCCGCGTCGACCCTTCCGCGCAGCTCCGAGGCCAGCCGGCGAACCTCGTTCGGGTCCGCGCCGTTGGACGGCTGCATCTCGGCGGTGACGACGAAACGTCCGGCCCGCAGGAGGGCCTCGAGACGGCTCCGCGGCGACGCGCCCACGGGCGACCCGCTCATCGACGGCCCTCGGATCGGGGAGGACCTTCCGATTCGGACCGGACGCCCTCGGAGCTCTGTTCCGACGCCGACCAGCCGGCCGGGGCGTCGCGGTTGCGCCCGCGCGCAAGGTTCACCCACGAGGAGGTTCCCTGAAGTCTCCAGTCCACGGGAGGGTTGAGCCGCGCCAGGTGATCTCGCCAGAGCGGGAGTCGGCGCGAGCGCTCGTAGGCGTCGACCCAGACACAGGATCGATCCGGGTAGACCTCGCAGTGGCCGTCTACCAGCACGCCACCGCAAGGGCCGTTGCGCAGGTTCTTCGGACAGCGCATCGGGCAGACGAGGCCGGTCGAGTGCAGGATGCACTGTCCGCACATGCGGCAGTCGAAGAGCACGCCCTTGAGCGCCTTCTCGACCACGACGAGCGCCGCGTCGAGAACGCCGACAATTGAGCGGGCGCTCGACGCGCCCGACGCGAACGGAGAATGGTCGTTGGCTTCAGCCAAACGGCTCATGCCATTCTTCGGCATCCTCTCACGAAACCGGGATTCGCTTGTCGGGATCCACGAACGGTATCGGTACGACGTTCGCCATCCGCTGTCCCCACTCGCTCTCGACGCGGATTGTCGAACCACCCTTCGCGAGGTCGAGAGGGACCCAGCAGAATCCGATGTTCTTCTTGAGGCGGGGCGAGTAAATGGCCGAGGTGACCTTCCCGATCGGGTCGCCGCCGCTCGCCGGGTAGGCCGGCCACTTGACGTTGTTGAGCGCGGGGAACGGATCGCCGTCGAGCACGACGCCGACGAGCCGCCGCCGGACACCCTCGGCCTTGATGCGCTTGAGCGCCGCGATGGAGATACAGGCTTCGTCGGGCAGGCTGAAGTCCACCAGGCGCTCCAGATTGAGCTCGAGCGCGTTGTTCTCGTAGGTCATGTCGGCGCCCCAGTTGAGGATACCCCCCTCGACCCGGCGGATATCCGACGGACCCGTGGGCTTGACTCCGTAGGGCTTCCCCGCTTCCAGGAGCGCCTCCCAGATCTGGGTTCCTTTGTCGGGGTCCAGCAGGTAGATCTCGTAGCCAACCTCGCTCGTCCAGCCGGTCCGGGTGATGACGACGGGGATGCCGCGGATCTCGGAGCGCGTCCACCAGTAATACTTCAGATCCAAGATGCCGGGGCCGGCGAGGTCGCGCATCAGGAGCTTCGACT
The DNA here is from genome assembly GCA_041481715.1 of Thermoanaerobaculia bacterium. Lineage (GTDB taxonomy): Bacteria > Acidobacteriota > Thermoanaerobaculia > UBA5066 > Gp7-AA6 > DATBFU01. The sequence goes on from JBGPCK010000092.1 coordinate 3,281, forward strand.
TGGGCCCCTGGACCTGCAGCGGCGCTACGTCCCGCTCTCGAATCGAGACGTTCCAGCTCGGGTAGGCGTTCTTCAAGCCCCGCGCGAACAGCAAGGCATCCGAAGAGGCCAGCGCGAACCAGAAGGTGTTCTCCTCCATCCGTGTCATCACCGGATCGTTGATCACCCCACCGTCAGAGTCGCAGATCAGGACGTACTTGCCCTGCCCCACCGCGCACTTCGACAGGTTGCGCGGGGTCAGGAGCTGGGCGAAACGGAAGCCGTCGGGCCCGCTGATCTCGAGGCAGCGCTCGACGGCGACATCCCAGATGGTCACGTCTTTCAGCAAGGCCTCGAACTCCGCCTCGAATGTGTCGAACCGGATCGGGAAGTACACATGGTTGTAGACCGTGAAGCCCTTGGGCGAGCAGCGCTGTGTAGCCTCATAGTACGGTGTGCGCCGGATACGGGCGCCACGCTGGACCAGGCTCATATCGAATGGGGGCATCCTTTCCCTCCTCTCGCTTCACATCGGCGGCGGCGTGCGGATTCTACTGGATGGACGTTTACGGCTGAACGGGCGACTGTCGGCCGCATGCGTTCGCCTCGCGAACGGCGGCCGAGAATTTCAAAGACGGGGGCCGAGCGCCCGGCCCCTTTGAGAACTCTGAGGCCGCGACGCTCGGAATGCTACCCCAGACTCCATCTTCAGGAACCTGCTAACGAACCGGAGTGGCGATCTTCCTTTTCGGATTGAAGAAGGGCGTCTTCACGACGGTCGAGGGAACGCGGTGCCGCACCGCTTCGACGGTCAGCTCCATTTCGACCCGGGATCCTGGCACCGCGTACTCGCACTCCACCGTCGCCAACGCGATGAGCTTCTTCAGGGTCGGTGACCAGGTCGTCGAGGTGGCCTTCCCGATCTGTCCGAGGCGCCCGTACACGGGAACGGCCACGCGCGAGGCCGCTCCGGCCACCTGGGGAGGCAGCCCCACCGCGTCGAAGACCTCCTCGACACGCGTCCAGTCCACCTCCAATCCGACGATCTCCCGGCGATGTCCGACGCGCTTTTCCTCGCGCAGGGCCGCCTGCCCGACGAACCTTGCCTTGTCGAGCTCGACCAACCTCGAAAGCCCCATCTCGAAGGGGGAGTACTTCTGCGACTCGATCAGGGCCTTCTTGCTCGAGTGAAAGTCGACGTCGATCAGCAGGAGGCCCGCCTCGATCCGCGCGACATCCAGGGCGAGCATGCCTGCCGCGTGGATGTCGAAACCCCTTCCCCCTTCCATTAGCGCGTCCCAGACCCTTCCCGCCTGGTTCCAGGGGATCCAGATCTCGAAGCCCAGATCGCCCGTGTATCCGGTGCGTGAGATCTCGACCGGCACGCCCGCGATCTTGCCCTTCGTCACCCGGAAGTACTTCAGGTTCTCGATCGGCGCGTCGGCGACCTGCTGGAGGAGGCCGCCCGAGGTCGGCCCCTGCAGCGCGAGCGAGGCTACCTGCTCCGAGACGTCCTCGATCTTCACGTTCATTCCCGCGGCGTTCATTCCGAACCAGCGCAGCGACGGATCCGCGGCAGTCCAGCGGTAGACGTTCTCCTCCAGTCGCGAGACGGTCCCGTCGTCGATCGCCTTGCCCTGTTCGTCGCACCAGGGCGTGTAGATGACCTGTCCGACCGAGACCTTGCGCAGGTCGCGCGTGACGATCCGGTCCACCAGGCGCGTCGCATCGGGCCCCGAGATCCGGTACTTGTAGAGCGGGGACACGTCGATCAACGCGGCGGCGTTTCGGATCGCGTTGTACTCGTGCTCGTGGTGCGTCTCGTAGGCCGAGACCGCGTAGTAGCCGGACCAGTCGCGATAGTTGAGGCTCTCGCAGAGCGCGAGGGTTCTGTCGTGGACGGCGGTTCCGATGGGCACGCTCGACCTCTTTTCCCGTTGTCGCGGGCGCCGATTATAAGTATGCTCCGTCGCCCGAGCAATGACCGGAAACAACAACTCCTACGACGCCGTCGTCATCGGCGGCGGACACAACGGGCTCGTCACGGCAGCCTACCTGGCTCGCGCCGGGAAGAAGGTCGTGGTTCTCGAGCGCCGCCATGTCCTCGGCGGCGCGGCCGTGACGGAAGAGGTGTTTCCAGGCTTCAAGTTCTCGGTCGCCTCGTACGTCGTTTCGCTGCTGAGGCCCGAGATCATCCGAGAGCTCGACCTGCCCCGCCACGGCCTCGAGATCCTGCCGCTGGACGGCACCTTCACGCCGATGCCCAGCGGCGACTACCTCTGGCGGGTCAACGATCACTACAAGACCCGCCGCGAGATCGCCCGACACTCGAAGGTCGACGCGGAGGCGTACGACGAATACGGCAAGGCGATGATCGAGATGGGGCGGTTCGTCAAGCCCATCCTCTCGATGACGCCGGCCGACCCGACCTCCCGCGACTGGAAGGGTTTCGTCGACCTGCTGCGACTCGGCCGCCGCTTTCAGCATCTGTCCCCCGGAGACCAGTACAACCAGGTGCAGCTGATGAGCATGAGCGCGGTCGATTTCCTCGACCAGTGGTTCGAGACCGACGTGCTCAAGGCCACGATGGCCGCTTCCGGCATCATCGGGACCTTTCTCGGAGTCCGCTCGCCCGGCACCGCCTACGTCTTGCTCCACCACTACATGGGGGAGATCGACGGCGCGTTTCGTTCCTGGGGATTCGCGCGCGGCGGGACCGGAGCGATCTCCAACGCCATCGCGGACGCCGCTCGGGAGGCGGGCGTCGAGATCCGGACGAAGGCGCCGATCGCGCGAATCCTCACGAAGAACGGGAAGGCCACGGGCGTCGCGCTGGAGACGGGCGAGGAGATCTCGGCACGCGTCGTCTGCTCGAGCGTCGATCCGCGGCTGACCTTCCTGAGGATGATGGACCCGAAGCAGCTGCCCGCCGACTTCGTGGAGGATATCGAGCGTTACAAGTACCGGGGCTCCTCGGGCAAGGTGAACATGGCGCTGGACGGGCTGCCCGACTTCAAGTGCCTGCCGGGGCCCGGCACGCACCTGCGGGGCGCGATCTCGATTTCGCCGTCGGTCGAGTACATGGAGCGCGCCTACGACGACGCCAAGTACGGCCATTTCTCGAAGCGGCCCTACATCGACATCGTCATCCCGAGCCTGACGGACCCGTCGGTCGCGCCGCCCGGCAGCCACGTGATGTCCTGCTTCGTGCAGTACGCCCCTTACAACCTGAAGGGCAACTGGGACGAACAGAGAGAGGCCTTCGGCGACACGGTCGTGGACACGATCTCCGAGTACGCGCCGAATCTCAAGAGCCTCATCCGTCACCGCCAGGTCCTCACACCACTCGACATTGAACGCGACTTCGGGCTCTCGGAGGGGAACATCTTCCAGGGCGAGCTGACCCTGGAACAGCTCTTCTTCCTGCGCCCGGCGCCGGGCTGGGCCCAGTATCGAACGCCGATCCGCAATCTCTACATGTGCGGCTCGGCGACGCATCCGGGCGGGGGCATCATGGGCGCTCCGGGGCGCAATGCCGCCCAAAAAGTGCTCTCGGACTGGCGCAAGGGGAAGGTGCGGGGATGAGCGCGGGCGGCGCGGCCACTTCGCGTGACGTGGTCATCGTCGGCGGCGGGCACAACGGCCTGGTCGCGGCCTGCTACCTCGCGAAGGCAGGGTTCAAACCCCTCGTTCTGGAACGGCGGCCGGTCGCGGGCGGAGCCGCCATCACCGAAGAGATCCATCCCGGTTTCCGGTGCTCTACACTCGCCCACTCCGGCGGCCCGATCCTTCCACGTATCGCGGCGGACCTCGACCTCGAGCGCCACGGCCTGAAGACGCTGCGGCCCGAGGTGCGCGTGCTCGCCCTTTCCCCCGACGGGAAGCACCTGCCGCTCTACGACGACCCGGCGCGTACGGCCACGGCGCTGGCGCGGCACTCGGACAAGGACGCCCGCCGCTATGGCGAGTTTCACGAGAGCCTCGGCCGCATCGGTCGCATGGCAGCGCCGGTGCTGTCCATGACCCCGCCGTCGATCGACGATCCGGAGGCCGGCGAAGTCTGGAAACTGCTCAAGGTCGGAAAGAGCTTTCGAGCCCTGCCCCGGCGCGACGCGTACCGGCTCCTGCGCTGGGGTCCCATGGCGGTGGCGGACCTCGTCTCGGAGTGGTTCGAGACGGATCTCCTGCGCGCCACGATCGCGGCGCGCGGCACCTACGGAATGTTCGGCGGTCCTTGGTCCGCCGGCACGGGGGCGAACCTGCTCGTCCAGGCCGCGATCGACCCCCACTCGGCCGGTCCCACCTCCTTCGTCCAGGGAGGAATGGGAGCGCTGACCGCGGCTTTGGCCGCCGCTGCGCGGGCTCTTGGAGCCGAGATCCGGACGGGCGTGGAGGTCGCGCGCATCGACATCCGGGACGGCGTCGCGACAGGCGTCGTGCTCTCGACAGGTGAGCAGATCGGCGCACGCGCCGTCGTCTCCAACGCCGATCCCAAGCGCACATTCCTGAAGCTCGTCGATCCGACCGACCTCGACCCGGACTTCCTGAACCGGATCCGCAACTACCGCTCCTCCGGAGCGGTCGGAAAAGTGAATCTTGCCCTCTCGGCGCTCCCGAAGTTCCAGGGCGTCGATGGTGACGGAAAGGCGTTGCTCGCGGGAAGACTCCACGTCGGGCCGGAGATCGACTACCTCGAACGGGCTTTCGACGCCGCGAAATACGGCGCTTTCTCGCCCCATCCCTGGTGCGACGCGGCGATCCCGACGGTGCTCGACCCATCGCTCGCCCCGGCGGGGGCCCACGTGATGTCGGTCACCGTGCAGTACGCCCCCGAGCGCCTGCGAGAGGGAGACTGGAAGAGCCAGCGTGATGCCTTCGGCGACACGGTGGTCCGGACGCTCGCGGAATACGCTCCGGGGCTCCAGTCTCTGATCCTGGCGCGGCAGGTCATCACGCCGCGCGATCTCGAGGACGTCTACGGGCTCACGGGGGGCCACATCTTTCACGGCGAGCAGGCGCTCGACCAGATCTTCACGATGCGGCCGCTGCTCGGCTGGGCGCGCTACCGGACGCCGATCTCGGGCCTCTACCTCTGCGGAGCGGGAACGCATCCGGGCGGCCGCGTGACGGGCGCTCCCGGCGCCAACGCCGCCCGCGAGATCGCGGAAGACCTTAAGCGAGCCCGATAGAGCCGCTCAGGCACCGGCGGCCCGCCGCTTCCCGGATCGGTAGATGAGCAGGCCGGCGCCGATCATCAAGACGGTCATCCCGGCAACTTTCGTCACGGCGAGGGCCTTGTTCGGCTCCTCCTCGCCCGGAAAAAACGCCAGGAAGATCCCGCCGGCAGACGTCAGAAATCCCAACCCCGAGAACAGCCGCGCGGCGGCGCCCAAGGCGCCCGGCCGGCGCAACAGCTTGCCGGCGGCGGCGAAGAGAAACAGGAAGGGAATCAGGGTTGCGATCACCATCGTGCTGATCAGCACGTTGTACGCGCCCCGCACGGTCGTCCCGGCCTGGCTCATGACGATGAAGACCAACGTGATCCCCGCCTGTGTCAACAAGGCGACGTACGGCGAGCCCCAGCGCGGATGCAGCCGGCCGAACCCGTCGGGCAGGAAGTGATCGAGACCGGCGACGAACGGAATCCGCGCCACGGACGCGAGCCAGGCACAGACGCTCCCGAGGACGCTGACGGAGACGAGCGCCGCCCCGACCGGCGTGAGGCCTGGAAGGCCGAGACGCTCGGCACCGGAGCGGATCGCCTGGGTCACCGCCTCGAGACCCGTGACCCGCTCGGCCGGGAGCACCAGCAGGACGGCGACCGTCCCGAGCACGTAGATCGACGCGATGAACGGCGCCGACGCGAAGATCGCCCGCGGGATGTTGCGGCGCGGCAGGTGGATCTCCTCCCCCATGAAAGACGCCGCCTCGAGACCGGTCCAGGCGAAAACGATCGTGGACAAGAAGGCGCGGTCCCGAAAGTGGAGCGACGGAGCGAGGGACGCCGCAGTCCAGGGCGTGGCCGATCCGAAGCGCAGCCAGACCCCGGCACCGACACCGATCAGGACCAGAGTCGCCACGCAACGGGCGATGGCTCCGATGTTGGAAAGCCACTTTCCCGTCCCGAGCCCGACGACGTTCAATGCCGTTGCGAGAGCCAGGCCCGCGGCCGCTGCGATCATGAAGAAGACCGGGCTCTGCGAGAGGCCCGCCCACCGAGCCCCGCCGACGGCGAGCGCGCTCGATGCGGCGAAGTAGAGAACTCCGGGAAAGTAAGGCAGGTTGCTCGACCAGTAGGTCCAGCCGGTCAGGAACGCGGGGAACTCTCCGAAGGCGCGCTTGGACCAGATGTAGAGCCCGCCCTCCTCCGGGTAGCGCGAGGAGAGGCCGACGATCACGTAGGCCAGGGGAACGAACATGGCGAGAAACCCGATGCCCCAGACGGCTATCGAGCCCGGCCCCGCTGCGGCGGCGGTCGCCACCCACTGCAGGTTCGTTCCGGCGACGACGAAGAACAGGACCACGTCCCGGAACCCCATCGCGCGGCGGAGGACTCCGCCCGTTGCCTCGGGTTGACCGACCGCCGGGGGCTCCTCCTCGTGGCTCGCGATGCGCAGACGTTAGCAGGTTGCTGAAAAAGGGTGTGGGATGGCGTTGCGAGCGCCGCGGGGGCTTTCGGCTGCGGCGGTCGCCGTGCGACCGGCAGCCGAGAACTTCTAGTAGGCCCCGGGGGGACCGGGCTCCCGTCTAGACTCTCTCGGCCGCCGTTCGCGAATGCCCGCGGCCGAAAGTCAGCCGCGACGCCCGCATCCATTTTTCAGCACCCTGCTCGCACGCTCTCAGGGGCTTCCGTTCGAGAGGTACCGGTCCAGCAACCCGTGAAAGTGATGCACGCCATTCTCCCGCAGAACCGAATAGCGCCCGGCCCGGTACGTCCGGGAACGCAGGCCCCGCTGCACCGCCTCGCAGATCTCGATGTCCTCTCTCTGCACCTGGTCGCTGAACGCGAAGGAATGCGCGAACGCCTCGGCCACGCCCGGGCTCTTCGGGTCGAGCACGTACCATTCGAAGCGCGTGAGCGTCCGTTCGGGCGAGAGGGGCAGGACGACGTTGGACTGCAGGTTGTCTGGATAGAGGTTCAACATCAGGTTCGGAAAGAGCCAGTAGTAGAGCGCCTCGGGGGCCGCGCCGTCGGGGAGGTTGTGGCGGTAGAGGGAGTCCTCGCCTTTCGTGCGGAGAGGGGCGTGCTGCTTGGAGTGCAGGGAGGCCGTCTCGACGCGGTAGGCGCGGTAGTCGAGTTGACGAAAGAGCCCCGGGTGGACGATCGGGATGTGGTACCCCTCGAGGTAGTTGTCGACGTATACCTTCCAGTTGCACGCGACCTCGTAGTCGACCCTCTTGAAGAGGCTCATGTGCTCGAGCGGCAGGTCGCGCGTCTCCTTCGGAATCGAGCCCAGAAACTCCGGCAGCGGCGGCGCTCCGGCGTCCAGGTTGACGAAGAGAAACGGGCCCCACGTCTCGATGCGGAAGGCGGGCAGGCATTGCCGCGCCTTTTCGAAGCCGCGGACGCCGTCCCAGTCCGGTGTCGAGCGCAGCTCTCCGTTTAGGCCGTAGGTCCAGCCGTGATAGCCGCATTGGAGGGCCTTTCGGTGCCCGGCGCCGCGCGCGACCGGCCCGGCGCGGTGGCGGCAGACGTTGGAGAGGGCGTGCAAGGCGCCATCCTCCCCTCGCGTGACGACGAGCGGCTCGCCCGCCACGGTGCAGGTGAAGAAGTCCCCGGGCAAGGGGACCTGCTCGGGGTGGCCGACGAGCTGCCAGGTGCGGCCGAAGATGCGTTCCTGCTCGCGGTCGAATGTCGACGGATCGAGGTACCAGTCTGCCGGGATCGTCGAGGCGAGCGAAAGGTCCGGCTCGAAGCGGAACTCGGTGCGGGGCATGACGAGACCTCCTAACGACCCGGCTTGAGAAGCCGTCCGCGTTTCTGCGTCTTCATCCGCCCGGGGCCGCGCGCGGGCGGCGGCGCGGAGAGGGCGCTCTGGATGACCCTGAGAAACTGTTCGATCCGCGCGCGGGTCCGTTCCGGACCGCCCCGGGGCGGGCGGAACAGACCCGGATCGAGCTCTTCGCTCAACAGGGCGTCCTGAAAACGCTCTACCGTCCACTCCAGAATCGAGGCGATCATCTCCGTGTCGATGTCTCGGCGCACCTCGCCGCGCTCGACACCCATCCGAACGAAGGGGATGACCCCGTAGGGATCTTCAGCAATCAGGAATCGGTTGATCTCCCGCCGGAGCCTGAGGTCACACGCGTAGTTGCCGACGAGCGCCAGGCGGTACGGCACCCAGTTTTCGTGGAGCAGGCGCTCGGTGCGCCCGAGCCAGTACCGCAGCGTCGCGAAGAAGCCCCGGGCCACGACCTCGGGGGGCGCGTCGAGATACGCGGAGAAGGAGCCGACGGCCTCCTTGTAGGCAGCCAGAAACAGCGCCTCCTTGCTCCCGAAGTGTTGGAAGATCGAGCCCTTGGCGATCGCGAGCTCGGAGGCGATGTCTTCGACGCGCGCGCCATGGTAGCCCGCCCGCGCGAACTGCCGCATGGCCGTCTCCAGGATCCGCCGAGCCTTGGCCTTCGCGCGGCCGGGCCTTCCGGCCTCGATTTTCTGACCTGTGGTCATAACACCGGATGAGGGCTCCAATACCACTGTGCTAGTGTTTCGCGGAATTTAGCACAAGAATATGACCAAAGGTCATCCAACAGGCAAGCCGCGCGCCTACGACGCCGTCGTCGTCGGTGGAGGACACAACGGCCTGACCGCCGCCGCCTATCTGGCTCGGGGCGGCTTGTCCACCCTCGTCCTGGAGCGCCGGGAAGTG
>JBGPCK010000093.1:0-12128 GCA_041481715.1 Thermoanaerobaculia bacterium
ACAGGCGGTGACGAGCGGCCCGGACTTGGGACCGGGCTCGGACAGGAACGCGTTGCCTACCCTCAGGACCCGGCCATCGCGGGGGCGCCTCCCCGAAAGAGCCGCACGAGGATCAGCCCCGCGAGGAAGCCGCCGACATGCGCTCCGTACGCAACACCGCTCGAGCCCCCGCCGAGCATCCCGAGGCCGCTCACGAGCTGGAAAACGAACCAGATGCCGATGGAAACAAACGCCGGCACGTCGATCAACGAGAAGAACCACAGTACGCGCACCCGCTGACGGGGAAACAGCACGACGTAGCCGGCGAGCACGCCCGAAATTGCCCCGGAGGCCCCGAGGCTCGGGAGCAGGACACCGCTCTTGAGAGCGGCCGTGGTCAGGACGTGCGCGAGGCCGGCGAGGATGCCGCAGATCAGGTAGAAGACGAGAAAGCGGCCGTGCCCGAGGTCGTCCTCGACGTTGTCGCCGAAGACGTGGAGGTAGAGCATGTTTCCGAGAAGGTGCGCCAGGCCGCCGTGCATGAACATCGAGGTCAAGAGCGTCAGGAACACCGGAATCGGCGTCGGCTGCAGGTCGATCGATCCGCGGGTGCGGCCGTACTCGTCCTGAATGGGGATCGATTGCGCCACGTCGCGACCGGTCAGGATTTCATAGGGGACCGTCGCGTAGGCGAGCGTGAAGCGCTCGTTCGTACCGAAGCCCTGGAGAAACACGAAGACGAAAACGTTCGCGGCGATCAGCGCCCACGTCACGAAAGGAGTCGTCCGGCGGCCGGAGTTGTCGTCGGAGATCGGAATCATCGGCGGCTCATCGCGGCTGAGAGGCCGCCATCATAACGCTCCCGCGACCGATCGCGACAACGTCCGAGGGCGGGCGTCAGGCCTGGTCGAAGGGAACCTGCGGCTGTCCCATCAGGCTCAGGATCCGCTCGTCGTCCTCTTTCAGCTTCTCGAGCACCCCGCGGAACGCGTCGAGAATCCGGCCGTCCCACCAGCCCTTCCGGACCTCGCTGCTCAGGACCGAGAGCGCGTCGGCCCGGGCGAGCGCGCGCCGGTAGACGCGAGCGGACGTCAGGGCATCGAAGACGTCCGCGATCGACGCGATCCGAGCCGTCAGCGGAATCGCCTCCCCCATGAGGCCGGCCGGATACCCCGAACCGTCCATCCGTTCATGATGGTAATAGACCACGTCGAGGGCGTGGGTCAGGGTCTTCATGTTCTGAAGCAGGTCGCGGCCGTCCCCGGGGTGCCGTTTGATCTCCCCGTATTCCTCATCGGTCAGCGGCCCGGGCTTCAAGAGCACGCGGTCGCGGGTCGCGATCTTGCCGAAGTCGTGAAAGAGAGCGCCGCCTTTCACGGTCTGCAGATCGAACTCTTCCATCCCCATCCGCTCGGCGAGCAACCCCGCATAGAGCGAGACGCGGGCGCTGTGCCCGTAGGTGTACGGGTCGCGCGCGTCGATCGTCCGGGCGAGCGTTAAGATCATCTGCTCCGCGTTTTCCAAAGCGTCGGTGGCGTACTTGAGCTCGAGGAGCGACCGTACCCGCGCCGCGAGCTCGACGTGAGAAAAGGGCTTGGCCAGGAATTCCGAGACACCCGCCTCGATGGCCCGGACCTTCAGCGCCTGCGTGGCGGCTCCGGTGACCATCACGACCGGCGTCAGCCGAAAGCGCGGATCCGACCGGATCGCCCGGAGCAGCTCCATCCCGCTCTTGCCCGGCATCTGCATGTCGAGCAGGATGAGGTCGGGCACGCCGTGCTCGAGCAGCTCCGATGCCTGCTCGGCGGAGCCAGCCTCCTCGACGACGTGGCCCGTGACGCGCAGCAGGCGCGCCAGCAGACCGCGCACTTGTTCGTCGTCGTCCACGACGAGCAGACGGCCTTTCGGAGAGCCCGGGCGGCGAAGGCTCCGGAAAGGCTCGATCGGGGGCAGCGTGCTCACGGCTTGCCTCCGCGGGTCCGAACCGGGCGCTCGGACGGGGGCCGAGCTTGAAGGCGGAGATTCATGGCCTCCCGTCGAGGACGGCGCGCACCTTTCTCGCCAGGGCTTCGGCGCGGAACGGCTTTTGAAGGAAGGCCTCGTTCGGCTGGAGCAGGCCCTGCCGCACGATGGCGTCGTTGGTGTAGCCGGAGACGAAGAGAACCTTCATGTCGGGCCGGAGCGAGGAGAGCAGGCGCGCCAGTTCGGGGCCGCTCTTGCCCGGCATCACGGCGTCGGTGACCAGGAGGTGCAATCGCTCCAAGTGCGTCCGGGCGAGCGCCAAAGCGTCTTCGGCGTCCGACGCTTCGATGACCCGGTAGCCGTGCGCTTCGAGGACCCGGCGGGTGAGATCCCGAACCTGCGCCTCGTCTTCCACGAGCAGGATCGTTTCGGAGCCGCGGACCGGCCCCTCCTCCGTCGCCTGCGGGAGAGCCGTCGGATCGCCGGACACCACCGGAAAATAGATCTGGAACGTCGTCCCGCGCCCCGGCTCGCTGTAGACCTCGATGTGCCCGCCGCTCTGCTTGACGATCCCGTAAACGGTCGAGAGGCCGAGCCCCGTCCCCTTACCCGGGCCCTTGGTCGTGAAGAAGGGCTCGAACATGTGCGAGCGGATCTCCTCACTCATGCCGGTCCCGGTATCGGAAACCGCCAGCAGAACGTGAGGACCGAACGTCGCGTAAGCATGGCGGCGAATGTACGAATCGTCCAGTTTCTTATTGCGCGTCTCGACGGTGAGCTTGCCTCCGTGAGGCATCGCATCGCGCGCATTGACGCAAAGGTTGACGATGATCTGCTGGATCTGGCCCGGATCGGCTCGAATGTGCCCGAGCTCGCGATCGAGCACCGTGGCCAGGTCGATATCCTCGCCGAGCAGGCGTCTCAACATCTTCTCGAGATCGGTGACGACGGCGTTCAACTCGAGGACGACGGGCGCAAGCACCTGCTTGCGGGAAAACGCCAGGAGCTGCCGGGTCAGCGCGGAGGCCCGCTCGGCGGCCTTCTCGATCTGATCGACGTCCTCCTGCTGCGGGTGCTCCGGCCCGAGGCTCTGCCGCAACAGCTCCGTGTACCCCAGAATCGTGGTCAGGATGTTGTTGAAGTCGTGCGCCACGCCGCCCGCCAGCGTGCCGATCGCCTCGATCTTCTGCGCCTGCCGCAGCTGAGCCTCGATCTGCAACCGCTCGGTGATGTCGCGGCTCGACCCTCGCAAGCCCTGGAACTTGTCGTCCTCGCCGAAAATGGTCATCGCATTGCTCTCGAGGCTGCGATAGCTGCCATCCTTGTGGCGCCAGCGGAGGACCATGTCCCTCCAACCCGATCTTTCCACGATCGCCCTTTCCACGGCGCCGCTGTGGCTCTTCGCATCGTCGGGATGCACGAACTCGCTTCCCCGTTTGCCGATCAGCTCCTCCGGGCGATACCCCACCAGCCGTTCCACGCCGGGATTGCAGTAGATCAGCCGCCTCTGTGCGTCGGTCTCCCACATCCATTCGTGGGTCGTCTCGACGATGGAGCGATATCGCCTCTCGTTATCCCGCAAGTCCTGTTCCGCACGCTTGCGCTCGAACCGGTCCCGCGCCTCGGCCAGAGCCCTGCGGACGGCGGGGACCAGCCGGGCCAAACGGTCCTTGAGAACGTAGTCGGTTGCCCCCGCCCGGAGGCTTTCGATGGCGAGCTCCTCCCCCATCGTCCCCGATACGAAAATGAAGGGCACATCCGGATTCCAGGCCCGGGTCAGCGAAAGCGCTTCCATGCCGCTGAAGGAGGGAAGCGCATAGTCGGAAAGAATGACATCGGACGCGGCGCTCTCCAGCCCGGCCGCGAAGGTCTCCCGGTTCGAGGCCTCGACGATCTCGCAGTCCACTCCCTCCGATTCGAGAGCCGCCCGCACGAGCACCGCGTCCGCGGGGTCGTCCTCCAGGTGCAGGATCCGGATCGGTCGCGTCACCCAGGCCTCGCCGCTCGAGTCACGTCCGCGCCAGAGTCGCCGGAGGCGGCTCGTTGATCACGGCCCAGAAGACCCCCAGCTGCCGGACGGCCTTGACGAATTCCTGGAAATCGACGGGCTTGACGACGTAGGCGTTCACGCCGAGCCTGTAGCTCTCGACGAGATCTTTCTCCTCGCGTGAGGAGGTCAGCATGACGACGGGGATGGTCTTGAGCTTCGGGTCCGTCTTCATCGTCCGTAAGACCTCGAGCCCGTCCACCTTCGGCATCTTGAGGTCGAGCAACACCAGGGCCGGGTTGCCGTTCTTCCGGCCTTGAAACTTCCCGCGCGCATAGAGGTAGTCGAGGGCCTGCTCTCCGTCGCCGAGAGCGACCACCTCGTTGGCGAGGTTGTGCTCGGAGAGCGCCTCCAGAGTCAGCTCGACGTCTTGAGGGCTGTCTTCGACGAGGAGGATCCGACTGATCTCGGCAATCATGACTCGCCTTTCTCCGCGTTCGGCAGCGAAAAGTAGAACGTGGCGCCCTGATCGACGGCCCCCTCGGCCCAGGTTCGCCCGCCGTGCCGGTGGATGATTCGCCGCACGTTGGCGAGACCGATGCCGGTGCCGTCGAACTCCTCGGACGGATGAAGCCGCTGGAAGACGCCGAACAATTTGTCGACGTACCGCATGTCGAACCCTACGCCGTTGTCCTTGACGAAGACGACCGTCTCTTCGGAGCCGTCCGGCAGGGTCCCAATATCGATTTCCGCCCGGGGTCTCGGCCGAGAGTACTTGAGGGCGTTCGAGAGGAGATTTACGAGCGCCTGACGCAGCAAGGCCGGATCTCCGCGCACCGAGCCGAGGCCGTGGAGCCTCCAGACGACGTCCCGGCCTCCCATCTCGTTCCGCAGCTCGTTCTGAGCCTCCGCGACGAGGTTGCCGAGATCGATCCATGTCGAGCGCATCTCGGCGCGGCCCATCCGCGAAAACACGAGCAGGTCATCGATCAGGCAGCCCATCTTCGTCGCCGCGTCGGAAATGGTCTGCAGGTACCGGCGCTCCTTCTCCCCGAGCGCGGAGGCCGCGCTCTTGTTCAAGAGCTCGGCAAATCCGCCGATGTGCCGCAGCGGCGCGCGCAGGTCGTGCGACACGGAGTAGCTGAAGGCTTCGAGCTCACGATTGGCCGCTACGAGCTGGTCGCTCCGTTCGGCCAGCGTCTGCTCGGCCCGCTTGCGTTCGGTCGCGTCGGCGACGACGCCCATCATTCGCTCGGGTTTGCCCGACTCATCGCGGTACACGTGACCGCGGGCGGCGATCCAGTGGACGGTCTCGTCCGGCCAGCGAACGCGGCATTCCATGTCGAGCTCGCCGGAGGTGAAAGCCGCTTCGAACCTCGCCCGGACCGGTTCGCGATCCTCTGGTAGGAGGTGGCTCATGAATATCTCGGCGCCCCACTCGGGTTGGAGCGTCGAGTATCCGAAGATCTGGTCGTGTCGCAACGACCGAACCGCCGTGTCGTGGAGGAGATCCAGGTCCCACATTCCCATGGCGGCCGATTCCAGCGCGAGCTGCAGCCTCGCCTCGCTCTCCTTGAGGGCCGCTTCGGCGCGCTTTCTCTGGCTGATGTCGCGAAACACCACGACCCCTCCGCGCAGCTGGCCCTCCGCGTCGCGGATCGGCCGGCCGGAAAGACTGATCGGAGCACCCTCGGGAACCTGCGGATTGCGGATGAACATCTCGACGTCGTCCGGGCTCTCGCCTCGGATCGCCTGCACTAGAGGCAGCTCCTCGGCGGGAAACGGCGTCTTGCCGTCGATCTGAAAGGCCCCGTACGTCGCGGGCCACTCGGCGGGATCGGTCTCCGTCGCTCCGAGGCCCAGGATCCGTTCCGCCGCCGGGTTGAAGAGGACGAACTTCCCGTCCCGATCGGCGACGACGACGCCCTCCCCGACGCTGTCCAGAATCGACGCGAGCCGGCTGCGAGACTCCTTGAGCTGCTCCGTGCGCTCGAGGACGCGCTCCTCGAGCTCCGCATTGAGCCTCCGGATTCCCTCCTCCGCCCGCCGCCGGAGGGCGTCGGATCGCTCCATCGCCAGGGCGGTTCCGTACAGCACCGCCATGAGAGCCACCACGGTCGAGATCACCATCAAGCCCGTTCCGACCTCGGTACCGTACAGGCCCGCTCTTTGACCCTCGAGTCGCAGCCAGCCGAGAACGACCGGGACCAGGAAAGCGGCCGGAATCAGGCGGCGGGCCATGATCCCGCCGGGGCCGCCCGCGAAGAGGAGCGCGGTCAACCCACGATCGGGGCGGACACTGAGGACGCCGAGGCTCAAGACGAGGAAGGTCAAGGAGGTGTGCAGCGCCATCCCGGTGTAGGAGGTGATCTTGTAGAGGGAGGCCACGCTGTACGTGTATCCGATCGCGGCGACGGCGGAAATGACGGCGGCCACGAGCGCCAGAAACTGACCGGGCCGGTGGCCCTTGCGCGTCTCGAGATCCAGCAGGAGCAAGGCGCCGCCGAGCAGGACGAAGTTGAACGCCGTGTGCGGAGCCATGCGGCCGGGCGGTGAGATGGCGAGCGAACTCGAAGCGTCGGGAAAGAGCAACAGGTCGAGGCCCAGATCGCGGTGAAGGAGGTATTCGGCGAGCGTCATCGCTCCCAAAAGGGCGGTGGCGGCCGCCGCGGCGCGCCCGCCGAGCCGCCGGGCGCGAGCGCTCACGGTCGAATTCTCCGGATCCAGGAGGAAAAGGGAGAGGCCGGCCAGGACGAAGGCCGCCGCCGTGTTGGCCTTCATGCTCGAAAGCCCCGGCAGAACGCTCTTGAGCGCCGTCACGCCGAGCGCCCAACCGAGCAGAACGAAACAGCCGAGGGCAGCGACAGTCAGTCCGACAACTCGAACCGAGCGCGCGACTCGCTGTGCGGATATCAGAGCCGCCTCCAGGGTACCGGGACTCGGCCCAAGATCCGACCTTCTTTCCGGACTGTACTCTCATCGCGGTGCGGATTCAAAGCGACGCCCCTGCGGGACATCTCGGAGAGGCAGGCGCGGACGGACACCGCTCCTCGAAGCGGAGCCGCCGTTCAGGCGTCGGCGTCAAGCACCTCCCGTACGGTCCGCACCATCGTCTCGGGCTTGAAGGGCTTCTCGAGAAGCCTCCACCGCTGGTGCAACGCGGCATCCTCACGGGTGATGCGGTCCAGATAGCCGGACATCAGCAGCACCCTCGTCGCGGGCCGGATCTGAGAGAAAATCGACGCCAGCTCGGGACCGCTCATTCCGGGCATGACGACGTCGGTCAGCAGCAGGTCGATCGGCGCGGGATGGGCCTGGACCACCTCGAGCGCCGCCTCGGCCCTTCCGACCGCCATCACCTTGTAACCCTTCGCGGCGAGCAGTTTCGACACGAGGTTGCGGATGGAGTCTTCGTCCTCCACGAGAAGGACGGTTTCCGCCCCTCCCCGATCGGCTCCGACCGGGCGGACGATCGCGGGCGCGGCCTTGGAGTCCGAGAGGACCGGAAAATAGACGCGAAACGTGGTCCCGCGGCCCGGCTCGCTTTCGACCTCCACGTGGCCGCCGCTCTGTTTGACGATCCCGTAAACGGTCGATAGACCCAGCCCCGTCCCTTTTCCGGGGCCCTTGGTGGTGAAGAAGGGCTCGAAGATGTGCGAGCGCGTCTCCTCGTCCATTCCCTGCCCCGTGTCCGACACCGCCAGGAGAATGTGAGGGCCGGACGGAGCATGGGCGCGACGGCGAATGTACGAATCGTCCAGGTCGAGATTCCGCGTCTCGATCGTGACCCGGCCTCCCTGCGACATGGCGTCGCGCGCGTTCACACAGAGATTCAAGATGATCTGCTCGACCTGGCCCGGGTCGGCCTGGATGTGGCCGAGCTCGGGGTCCAGATCCGTGACGAGCTCGATGTCTTCGCCGATCAGACGCCGCAGCATCTTTTCGAGATCGGCGACGACGGCGTTCAGATCGAATACGGCGGGCGTCAACACTTGCTTGCGGGAAAACGCCAGGAGCTGCCGCGTCAGAGCCGAGGCGCGCTCGGCGGCCTTCTGGATCTCCTCGAGGTCCTCGCGCAGCGGGTGGTCCGCTTCCAGGCTCTGGTGCAACAGATTCGCGTACCCGAGGATCGTCGTTAGAATGTTGTTGAAGTCGTGAGCCACGCCTCCGGCGAGCGTGCCGATCGCCTCCATTTTCTGGGCCTGAAGGAGCTGCTCCTCGAGCTGCCGGCGCTCGGTGATGTCCTGGACCGTGCCCAGGAGCCGGACCGGCCTGCCTTGCGCGTCCCGAACGATGTCCGCGCGCTCGTGCACCCAGCGCAGCGAACCGTCCGGCCAGACGATCCGGTGCTCGATGTCGTACGGTTCGTCCCGGGCGACGGCCGTCTCGACGGCCGCCTCGATTCTCGCGCGGTCTTCCACGTGAACGAAGGAAAAGAAAGTCTGCACCCGGCCGTCGAACTGCTCCTCCTCGATCCCGAAGATGCGATAGGTCTCGCGCGACCAGAAGAGGTGATCGTCCTCCCCGAGGCCGGAGACCCAGCTTCCGATGTGACCTACCTGCTGCGCCTGCTCGAGAAAAGCGCGGCTCTCCTGGAGCGCCTCCTCGGCACGCTTTCGCTCCGTGATGTCACGAGTGATCGAGGTCAGCCCGATGATGTCGCGGGCGGAGTTCCGCAGTGGCGACAGAACCACCGAGACTTCGACGAGGCTCCCGTCCTTGCGACGCCGCACCGTCTCGTAACGCTCTACGGCGCCGTTCTGTCGGACCCGGTCGACGATGGCAGCGAGCTGCCCATGGTGTTCGGCGGGCTCGAGGAAGTCGACCACGCGGCCCAGCACTTCGGCGGCCGGGTATCCGTACATCTGTTCGGCGCCCCGGTTCCAGCTCACGACGACGCCCGAGATCGTCGTGGCGATGATGGCGTCATCGGACGACTCGACGATCGCGGCGAGCCGGATCAACTCTTCCTGCGACCGGCGCTGCTCCGTGATGTCGCGCAAGTGCGCCGCGAAGAGCGGCCCTCCCGGGACGTCGATGCGCGTGATCGCGAGCTCCACGGGAAAGAGCTTCCCGTCCGAACGCATGGCCGGCATTTCGATCCGCTTGCCGATGATTTGACTGTCGCCCGTCTGGAGGTGGCGCTCGAAGCTCCGGCGATGCCGCTCGCGGAGAAAAGCGGGAATGATCAGCTCGGGCATCTCCCGCCCGACGGCCATTTGTCGAGTGTAGCCAAAGAGACGCTCGGCCGCGGGATTGATATCCACGATCCGGTTCTCGGCGTCGATGATGATGAGAGCGTCGAGCGCGGCGTTCAGGACGGCGCTCTTTCGGGCCTCGCTCTGTCGAAGAGCCTTGTCGAGCTCCCGCTCGCTCATCGGTCGGCCTCGAGCTTTCAGGGGATGGCGGTGTACACAAAGTCTACGGCAAAACTCCCCTCGTGCGGCCGAATCTTCGATGGGATCGCCGATCCGACGGTCTAGTGTCGTGTGACGCAAGTCCCGACAGCGGCCTGGGTCGTAGGGGCGGGGCTTGTCCCCGCCCGCGAGCGGCCGCAAGGGCCGCCCCTACAGAGACGCGCGTCAAGACTTCGGTTACATGACACTAGCGCGGAATGGTGGATGGCGGGCGCTGCTCCGCGAGCTCGGCACCGCGGGCTGCGCGGTAGACCTTGCGGGCGGCGACGTTCTGGAAACTTTGTTTCTCGCCGCCCGGCCACGTGATCTCGATCTCATCGGCATTCACCGCGTCGTTGAGACCGAAATGCAGCGGCACGAGCGTGCCCGAGGCGTAGGATGGAGAGACGAAGAACCATTGCGTCTGCGAGCGTCCGCCGGCCGTCACGCGCACCTTCGTACCGAGCGCGGTGCGCCCATCGGCGCCCGGGCGGGGCTCGACGGCAATCCAGCTCCTGCGATTTCCGATCTGGTTCTGAAAGAGCCGCGAGGGGCCCTGCAGGTCCACGACGAAGAGGTCGAGGCCGCCGTCCCCGTCGATGTCCGCGACGGCGGTGCCCCGGCCCACCATGCGCGCGCGGCCGAGGTCTCCGGCGTCGCCCCACGGCTCGAACCTGCCGTCGCCGCGGTTGCGCAGGAGGATGGCCGGCTGGGCATAGGCGGGGTCTCCCGCTTCGACGTACTTCGCCTCGCCGCTGCGGTAGTGGCCGAGCATGCGGACGATCCGCGGCGCAAGGTGACCGCCCACGGCATAGAGATCCGGCAAGCCGTCGTTGTCGAAATCGGCGAAGTGGGTTCCCCACCGCACCGACGGGAGCCCCACCTCGCCCGCGCCGGAGCTTCTCCCCGCGTCCTCGAAGACCGTCCCCTCGAAGTTCCGGTAGAAGCTGTTCGGCTCGCCGCCGAAGTTCGTCACGAAGAGGCTCGGAAGCCCCGCGCCGAAGGGATCGCCCACCGCAATGCCCATCCCCGCGCGCGCGCGATCTCCCAAGACGCCCGCCCCCGCCTCAGCGGTCGTCTCCTCGAAGCGGCCGTCGCCGAGGTTGCGAAAGAGCCGGTTGCCGACGCGGTCGTTGACGAAGTACAGGTCGGGGCGCCCGTCTCCGTCGTAGTCGAGGACCGCAACGCCGAGCGTCTTGGTCTCACGCGGATCGAGGGCGAGCCCCGCCTCCTTCGTGACGTCACGGAACCGGCGGTTTCCCTCGTTGTGAAAGAGGTGCGAGGGCTGGCCGACGTAGTCTTCCGGCACGCGCAGCTCGAACTGAGTCTGCGCCGCCTCCCACGCGGGGCTCGAGTCGAGGTAGTTGGCGACGACGACGTCGAGCTTCCCGTCGCCGTCGTAGTCGAGGAATCCGGCGCCGACGGAGAAGAGCGGGTCCTCGAGACCCGTGTCCCTTCCCTGCTCGAAGGTGCCGTCGCCGCGATTCCACCAGACGGCGTTCGGCCCCACGTTGGTCAGGTACAGGTCGAGAAGGCCGTCCCCGTCGAGATCCGCCCAGAAGGCCCCCATGCCGAGGCCACAGGCGTGGATTCCGGCGCGCGCCGTCACGTCCTCGAAACGGCCGCCGCCGAGGTTGTGGTACAGGCGCCCGCAGCTCGTGGTGTTGGGCTTGCCCCACTTCGGGATCGAGTTGGTGATGTAGAGGTCGGGTCTCCCGTCTCCGTCATAGTCGCCGAAGGCGCAGCCGCCAATCATCGTCGGGATCAGCTTCAGGTGCCGCATGTCCGAGCCGATCCGAAAGCGGATGCCGGAGGACTTCGTGATGTCGCGGAAGGCGCCGGTGTCTTGCGAGGAGGCCCCCGCGGTCAGGCAGGCGACCAGCAGGGCAGCCGAGAGAACCGAAAGCGCTCGCCTCATTCGGCCCGACGGTTGGCCGCCGGCGGCCGGCTCCCTCGCAACGCGTCCAGGAAGTCTTCCGGCCCTCCGCGTCGGGTCAGGTACTCCTGCCGGAAGCGCCGGTGCGCCTCGTCGTCGGGGAAGGGCTGCGGCGACCCGTAACGGGAGTCGTCCTGTCCGTGGAACGGCAGCGGCAGGACGGTCTGCGCCGCGACGGTGTTCTTGTCCGCGTCCTTTTCCCAGCCGTCGAGCACGAGGACGTAGTCGCGCACCCACCCCGCCGGCAGCTCCGGCAGCTTTCCCGCGTCGAACTCGAGCCGGACGGCGTCGCCTCCCTTCATCACGACGTATCGGTCGTCCGCCGCCGTCAAGAGCTCCCGCACGTCGCCCAGGCGCGTGTAGAGCCCCGCCATGTCGGCCCAGCGCGGCGCCGTGTCCACGTCGTCGTGAAGGAAGACGTGCGGCCCGTCCGGCGCCTCCCGCACGCTTCGCGAGAACCCGCGCAAGAAGAGGCGCGCCGAGGCGAGCGGCGCGGCGGTCACCCGGAGCGGCGCCTCCTCCTCGTCCACCGTGTACGCGATGCGGTCCCAGTAGATCTCGAGGTTGGTGCGCAGGCGAACGCGCGGGTCCCGCCGGTCGAGCACGTCGGAGAGATCGATCGGCATCGTCTTGGTCTTGCCGGCGGGATAGCCCAGCGCCGGGATCACCGTCCGCCAGCCTCCCTTGCCGTCGGGCACTTCCAGAACGGGACCGGCCGGCCGCTCCAGCCCCTCTGCCTGGGAGAGCGACACGTTGAGCGAGGTGTCGCCGTAGAAGATCCAGCCCGTCAGATACAGCATCACCCGCCGGGCCTCGCGCGCGCGGGGCAGCTCCAGCACGAGCTCGTGAGGCTCAACGAGCCCCTGAT
>JBGPCK010000094.1:0-11824 GCA_041481715.1 Thermoanaerobaculia bacterium
AGGCCTTATAATCTGTCGGTGAGACGCCTCCGTTCGAGCCTCCTGCTCGCCCTGCTGGTCGGCGTGGCCGCCGCGCCGGCGCAGAGCCACCACCCGGTGCCTGCCGCCGAGGAGTTGCCTACCTATTCCGAGTCGGCCGGCACCGAATACGTCCTGCTGCCGGTGGTCGTTCTCGACAAGAGGGCGCGTTTTGCCGACACGCTCGACCAGAAGGACTTCCACGTCTGGGTCGAAGGGAAAGCCGTCAACCTCGACACGTTCGAGCGGGACGACGGCGCAGCGGTTTCCTTTGCCTTCCTCGTCGATACCTCGGGGAGCATGAAGATCGCGTCCAAGCTCGACATGGCCAAGGACGCCATCCGGCAGATCGTGGCCAACCGGCGCCCCGGCGACGACTTCGCGCTCTTCGCATTCGCCGACGACGAGGTCCGGCCTGTGGCGCCGTTTTCCTCCGACCCGACGCGGCTGCTGCGGGGGCTGGCGGGCCTGGAGCCGGAGGGGGAGACGGCCCTTTTCGACGCCGTCGCGGCGACACCCTCCCGAATGGTCGAGGGCAAGAACGCCAAGCGTGCGATCCTGCTCTTCACCGACGGCGTCGACAACGCCAGCCACCTGTCGAGCCTGGAGATGGCAGAGATCCTGCAACAGGTGTCCACGCCGGTCTACGCGATTGGCATCAAGAACGCCGCGTTCGACCGCCTGACCGAAAAAGAGAGGGAGGAGCTGGCGCTGGACAACCTGAGACTCCTGGCACTTTCGAGCGGGGGTCAGATGTTCCTGGCGGGGGGGGAGGAGGACCTGCGTCCCCTGGCCTCTCGGATCGACGCAGAGGTTCGAAAACAGTACCTTCTGGGCTTTACACCATCGGGGCAGGGAGAGGTAAAATACCGTATTGTCGTGGTGTCCGTGACGAAGCCCGGATCCTGGGACGTACGGACGCGGCGCGGTTATCGGGGCACCGCCCCGTAGCCGCTCCGAGGAACAACTTGGAAAAGGAGGGATTCATGGTCAACCGAACATGGGGCCGATGGATGGTCGCGGTCGGAGCGCTCCTTCTAGGCGCTTTCGGTCTCACGGGCTGCGCAACCAAGCAGTACGTGGGCGAGGAAGTCTCTAAAAGCGGCGCTGCGGCCGAAAAGCACATCAGTCAGGTGGAGTCGCAGGTCGAGCAGACGCAGACGAAGGTCAAGGACCACGACCAGAGGATCACCGAGCTCGACAAGACGACCCGCGACGCCTTAGAGCGGGCGCAGGCGGCGGGCAAGCTCGCCGAAGGAAAGTTCGTCTACTCGCTGGTGCTCTCCGACGACGCGGTGAAGTTCCCCGTCGACGGCCACGAGCTGTCCTCGGAGGCGACGGAGAAGCTGGATGACTTCGCCAAACGCCTGAAGATGGAGAACAAGAACGTCTACCTGGAGATCCAGGGGCACACCGATGCGACCGGCGCGGACGTCTACAACTACAAGCTCGGCGAGCAGCGGGCCGAGGCCGTTCGGCGCTACCTCAACCAGAAGGGCGTCGCTCTGAACCGGATGTCCACGATCTCCTACGGCAAGGCCGAGCCGGTCGACTCGAACAAGACCAAGGACGGGCGGGCCAAGAACCGCCGGGTCGTGGTCGTGGTTCTCGCGTAACTGGGTAATCGGTCGTCGACAGTCAGCGCCCCGGGAGGCCCGGGGCGCTTTTCTTTTTCTGGTGGCTCTTCTTGGAGCGCAAATCGGAAACGAGGCCCGCGAAGTCCTCGGGGATCGGCGACTCGACGCGTAGGAACCTGCCGTCGCGCGGATGCGGAAACCCGAGACGCCGCGCATGGAGCATTTGTCGCGGGGCTTCGATTGGGGGCGGCGGGGCGGTCGGGGATCGGTAGACCCGGTCTCCCAACACCGGATGGCCCGAGGCCGCGAAGTGGATCCGGATCTGATGGGTTCGCCCCGTTTCGAGCTCGATCGAGACCAGGCTCGAGCCCCGAAGCTTCTCGAGAAGTCGGTATCGGGTCACGGCGCGCTTTCCCCGCTCGCCGGGCCGAGCGACCCCCCGCCGGCGGAGGGTACCGTCGCCCGCGAGCGCGGCGTCGAACGAGCCGTCGGGTGCTGGCTGGCCCTCGACGATGGCCAGGTACTCGCGCTCGATCTCATGGCTGCGGAAGCGCTCCTGAAGAAAACGCAGCGCTTCGCGCGTCCGCGCGAACACCAGAGCGCCCGAAGTATCGCGATCGAGCCGATGGACCACTCCGACGTACGGGCGCCGGCGATAACGGTGCTGGAGATAGAGGGAGACGCGCGAGAGCAACGTGTCCTTCTCTCGCTCCGCCGTGGGCACGGCGAGCAGGCCGGCAGGTTTTTCAACCACGAGAAGATCCGAGTCTTCGTGCAACACACGGAGGCGCGTGCGCACGCTCCGGCGCGCCGGCCGATCGGGGTGGTGGGAGAGGGCCGCCCCCTCTGGAACATCCGTCCCGGGCTCATCGAAATTCCGTCCTCCCACGTCCACACGGCCCGCGCGGACGGCCTCTCGGGCGCTGCGTCGCGAGAGGCCGAATTGCCGCGAAACGGCGAGGTCGAGCCTCACCGCTGCCCGCCCCGGTTGCCTCGGGGCACGCGGATCTCGACGAAGAACTGCGGGTCGCCGACGCGCGAGCCGGGCGCGGCCCCGGGACCATAGGCGGCCGCGACCTCGAAATTCTCGCGCACGAAGCGGTCGAGATCGGAGAGGTAGTCCGTTCCGAACCGGAGGGATCCGTGCCCCACGGCGAGCACGTTGGCGTAGAGAATCGCCTTCGGCGGGCGCCGGGACAGGCGCGCGATCGCGTCCGCCTGCGCGGCGGCGTCCAGGTGTCCCGGGAAGAACTGGTCCTGCGGGAGCGGATTAGCGAGGCGGAGAACGTAGTTGAAGAAGCCGGCTTCCGGGAAGCCGGTCAGGGTGCCTCGCGGCGGCACACGAGCGGCGAGGTCCCGCAGGACCTCGCGCGTGGTCGACGCCACCGGCTCGGTCAGCCACAGGGGGCCGGCCGGCGTATCCACTCTTGCCCAGCCGTCGTGCCGGAAGATCCGCGCGAGGTCGCCCGCGCGAAAAAGAAGAAAGACCGCAAGCGCCGCCGTGGTCAGCCGCGGCAGTCGGGTGCCCAGTGACGGGGCAACCCGATCCGCCAGGCGGTAGAGTCCGACCACCGAGATCAGCAGGGGGAGCGGCAGAAGAAACGCGCTGTAAGGGCCGACGTAGCCGGCCGCGAGCAGCAGCCGCGCCGCCAACAGCGCCGTGACGTAGAGGAGCGCGTCGGGAACGGGCGCGAGCAGGCGTCCGGGCTCTCGTCCGAAGAGGCGCCCCGCAAGCCTTCCTAAGGCGGCCGCGACCAGGAGCGGCGGCACCACGCGCACGAGGGGCGGGAAGAGCGACAGCGTCTCGGCCAGGCCCTCCGGCGGATCAAGACAGACGGCCGCCAGAATCGCGAGGCTCGCCCCGGCGGCTATCTCGACGGCGTTGCCGCCCCGGCGCAAACGTGCGGCGAGGCTCGACGCGGCGGCCAGAAGAGAGCCGAGAAGAATCAGGACCACGGCAGCCAGGGCGAGCTCGGCCAGGCGAAGCGCCGGCCGGTCGAGACCCGCGTAGGAGGCGTAGATGTTTCGAAACGTCTGCGGGGGGCCCAGGATCGCGAGCCACCCCTCCCGGCGCAGCGTCGCGAGCGGTGTCGTCATGGACAGCGCCGCGTAGATCAGCGCCGCGCAGGCAAGCGGAAGGATCGCCGGAACCACGAGGCGGCGCGCGCTTCGCCGCTCCGCGCCGAGGGCCGCGATCGCGGCGAGCCCCATCTCCGGCCGCGAGAGGAGCGCGGCGAGAAGGCAGACCGCCGCGGCTCGGTCTCCTCGGACGCTCTCCCGGCCCGAGGCGGCGAGACAGGCCCCGGTGATCGCCGCGACGGCGATCGCGGTGTCGAAGCTGAAGGGGAAGAGGTGGCAGCCGCCCGGGCGCTGGAAGAAGGCGACCGCAACGAGAAGGGAGGTCGTGAGCGCGGCGCGCCCCGGTGAAAGCAGGCGCCCCGCCAGCCGGCGCAGGGCTTCGAGATTCGCGAGAGCGACCACTGCCGCGAAGGCGATCCGCGCCGGAAGCCAGGGCCCGGCCGCGCGATCGATCGCAGCGGCGAGATATGGCGCCAGGGGCCCATGATAGAAGCGGACGTCGCGGTAGAGCGCCTGCCCGCCCGAGAGCCGCCACGGCGTCTCGAGCTCCCGGCCGGAGTCCACGTACGGCTCGATCCATCGGTTCCAGGAAAGCAAGGCGAGCAGAACGAAGACGGCGTAGGGGAAGGCGGCGAGAAAGGCTTGCCCCACTCGCGAAGGCGGCCAACGCGGCTCGTTGTGACCGGTGGAAGACACTTTCCGATGTTAACCCGGCCTTGACTCGTGGCCTTCGACTCCAGACTATCGGCCCGTGCAGGAAAAGATGGCCAGCCGCAATCCCGTCATTCGGGCGATGGCCTCCGCCACCTCGCACCTTTGGTTCCCGTTCTCCCTGTTTCTTGCGCGGACGCTCCCGCGGCGCGTGATCTACGCCTTGGCGCGCGCGACCGTGAGCCCCTACATGCGCACGCGCCCCAAGTACCACGCGGCTCTGCGCGCGAACCTCGCGCAGATCCTCGGGGTGCCGGAGGACTCCGCAGAGGTCGAGCGCAGGGTCGGAGAGCTGATCGACGCCCACTTCTTCGCCTGGGCCGACTTCCTCCACTTCGCGACACGGCCGGCGGAGCAGGCCGCGCAACTGGTCGAGAGCGTCGTCGGCTTCGAACACATTCTCGAAGGGCGCGCGAGGGGAAAGGGCGTCCTGCTCGTGACGGCGCACCTGGGCAACTGGGAAGTCGGCGGCCTCATGCTCGCCGAGGTCAAGCAGCCGATCCACGTCGTTCTCGTGCCGGACATTTTTCCGGCAGTGGAAAGGGCCCGACGCCGGCTGCACGAGCGTGCCGGGGTGACCGAGATCCCGATCGATCGAAGCTTCACGCCGACACTCGCGGTCCTGCGCGCTCTCGGTGCCAACGCGATCGTGGCGATGCAGGGGGACCGCGACTTCAACAACACCGGGATTTCCGTTCCCTTCTTCGGGCGGGCGGCGTACTTCCCGCGGGGCCCCCTGCGCGTCGCCATGGCGACCCAGGCGGCGGTCCTTCCGGCCTTCATCGTCCGCGTGCCGGACGGGCGCTACCGCGCGATCATCGAGGAGCCTCTGCAGATCGACCGCGGAGGCGACCGCGAGACCGCCCTGCGCCGCAACCTCGAGCGCTACGTCGGAATCCTCGAGCGCTATGTCGGGCAGTATCCGGAGCAGTGGTACTGCTTCTATCCGTTCTGGGACGACCCGTCACGCAAGAAGGGGCCTGCCGGAGATGAATGACGCCGGAAGCCGGCCTTCTCGATTCGCTCTTTCCAAGTGGTACCTGGATCTGGTTACGGGCGACGGCCGTGTCTTCATCGGCTACTGGGGAGAGATCACCTGGAGGGGAGCCGCTCTACGGATCGAGAGCAAGCTCGAAGCGCCGCCCGAGGGACCTTCGATGAGTCGCTCGGCCTGGACGCGGGGGCGCGGGCCGCAGGCGGAAAGAGACGGAAGCCTCCGCTGGTCCTCCCGGCGCCTCGGCTTCGACGCATGCTGGAAGCCCACGGCGCCGCCGGTGTCGCGCCGGCTGTTCGAGCGGGCGTCCGGCCACGTCGACTGGGACTGTCGGGCGCCGCTCGCCGAGGCGAGCGTGCGGTCCTCGGGTGGGGCCACGATCGCCGGTCTGGGATACGCCGAGCGGCTCACGATGACGTTGCCCCCCTGGCGCCTTCCGCTCGACGAGCTGCGGTGGGGCCGCTTCGTGGCGCCCCGCCAGTCCGTCGTTTGGATCGAGTGGTGCGGGCCGAGTCCGCTGCGTCTCGTCTTCGTCAACGGCGCAGAGGCCCCGCGCGCGGTGATTCGCGACGGCGGCGTCGATCTGACGCCGGGCGCTTTGCTTCGGCTCGGCCGGACCCGAGCGTTGCGCTCCGGGCAGCCCTTCCACGCCCTGGCCGCGGAGTTGTCCGGCCTCGCCTCGGTTCTGCCGGCTCGCTTGCGCGCGATCGAGGAAGAGAAGTGGCTGAGCGCGGGGACCCTGGTTGCCGGCGACACGTCCGTCGAAGGTTGGGCGATTCACGAGCGCGTGCGATTCGGAAAGGAAAAGCGGTGAAGGCGGGCAAGGTCCTCTACGCCGTCGCCTTCAGCGCGGTCCTGCCGGCGCTTCTGGTTCTCTGGGCCGTGCGCGCCGACCCCGGCCTGCCGCTGCCGGTTCCGGGAGCGCCGGCGTTCGGGTGGCTCGTGGCTCTCTGCGGCGCGGGGCTTCTGATCTGGGGGATCGGCTCGGTGCTTCGGTACGGGGAAGGGCTGCCGATGAACGCGTATCCGCCCGCGCGCCTCGTCACGCGGGGCGCCTACGGCGTTCTGCGCCACCCGATCTACGTCGGTTTCTCGGTTCTCTGTTTCGGCGCGGCGATCGCCGCCCGTTCCTCCGTCGGCTTCTGGCTCATCGCTCCCTCCGTGGCACTCGCGAGCGTCGCCCTCGTGCTCGGTTATGAACGCCTCGATTTCCGGCGGCGGTTCGGCGACCTCCCGTACCGGCCGTGGCTCACCCTTCCGGCCGTCAGCGGGGAAGCCCCTTCGCTCTCGGATCGGCTTGCAGTGTGTGTGCTCGTCCTGCTCCCCTGGGTCGCCGTCTATGAGTCGGTCGCGGCGCTCGCTCCCGCGCGGCCGGCTTTCGAAGCGTATCTGGCGTTTGAGCGCAGCTGGCCGGTGATCGAGGGAACCGAAGCCCTCTACGCGGCCACGTACGTTTTCGTTCTGATGGCGCCGTTTGCCGCCAAGGCCTCGCCAGACCTGCGCGATTTCGCGGACGGGGCTCTTCTCGCCACGGCACTGGCCGGCTTCCTCTGGATCGTGCTGCCGGTCGCCGCGCCGCCCAAACCGTTTGTGGCCGCGGGTCCGCTCGGACGCCTTCTCCTTTTCGAGCGGGCCCACGACGTGGCATCCAACGCGTTGCCGTCGTTCCACGCGACGTGGGCGTTGCTTTCCGCCCGGGCCTTCGCATCGCGGTGGCCTCGCGCCCGCCCGCTTTGGTTCGGTCTCGCCGCGGGGATTTCCGTGAGCTGCATAACGACGGGCATGCATGCGATCTCGGACGTCGTGGCCGGGGTGGCGCTGTACCTCCTGGTCTCCCGGCGCGGCCGAGTCTGGGCGGGGCTCCTCCGCGCGACGGAGGCGGTCGCCAACTCCTGGCGAGAGTGGTGCGCGGGCCCTCTGCGTCTGATCAACCACGCCGCTTACGCAGGGGTCTGCGGCATCCTCATCGTCGGGGGCGTCGGCGGCCTGCTCGGAGGGGTGTCTTTGCCGGCGGTCGTTGCTCTGGCGGCGTGCGGGGTCCTCGGCGCGGCCCTCGGGGCCCAACTGATCGAAGGGGGCTCGGGCCTTCTGCGTCCGTACGGGTACTTCGGAGCGGTGGCGGGCGCCCTGGCCGCCTCGGGCGCCGGAGCCCTTCTCTGGGGCTGGGATGGCTGGCGAATGGCCGCCGCGTTCATGGTCGTCGGGCCGTGGATCATGGCGGTCGGCCGCCTGCGCTGCCTCGTTCAAGGCTGCTGTCACGGCCGTCCCGCACCGGAGCCGCTCGGAATTCGGTACCGTCACCCGATGTCGCGCGTCTGCCGTCTGACCGCGCTCGCGGGCTTGCCGGTGCATCCGACGCAGCTCTATTCGATCCTCTGGAATGTCGCCCTCGGACTGCTCCTCGCTCGCCTCTGGTCCGCCCGGGCGCCACTCTCGGCCGTGGTCGGCGTGTACCTGGTCTTGGCGGGACTCGGCCGGTTCGTCGAAGAAGCGTATCGGGGCGAGCCGCAGACTCCGGCCCTCGGAGGGTTGCGCCTCTACCAATGGCTCTCCGTTCTGAGCGTCGTCGGGGGCGCCGTCGCAACCGCCATCCCGACCGGGCCGGCCGGCGGCCCGTGGCATTCGGGCGTCTCGCTTCTGCTTGCCGCGATTGCCTTCGGAGCGCTCGCGGCGATTGCCTACGGCGTCGACTTCCCGAAGTCCGACGCGCGACTGGCCCGGCTGACCTGACCGCCCGTTACCGGGGACGCCGCGCCGAGACCGCCGCCACGAAAAACGCGTCGTAGTGCTTCGCCAGGGCCTCGACGTCGGGCAGGATCTCCGGTTCCTCGAAGCCCGACGCGCGGAAGGCCCGGCGCCAGTTCTCCGGTGTCAGGAATCCGTGATTCGGCCGCGTCGCGGGGTCGGTCGCGACGCCGGTGAAGTTCTCGAGGAAGTTGAAGACGAACTCGACGTAGATCGGTTGTCCCTCGAAGGGCCGAACGCATTCCGAGAAGACCGCCGCGCCGCCGGGCTTCAAGGTCTCCCGGATGCGCGCCAGTGTCGCGCCGAGGTCCCTGGCGACGTGGACGGTGTTGACGGCGTAGACCACGTCGGCGCTGCCCGGCTCGATTCCCTGTTCCACGAATCCGCGGTCCATGTCGAGCCTCGCGTACTCTGCGGGCAGCTGCGGGAAGCGGGCCTTCAGGTTTCTCTCGGCGCGGCGCAGGAAGGTCGGGACGATCTCCGTGAACACGTAACGCCCGATACGGGAGAGCGTCGCGTCGCGAGAGAGCCGCTCGGCGACCGCGAGCGCCGCGGAGCCGGAGCCGCCGCCGATCTCGACGACCGTGGCCGGATGGCGCGGCAGCGCCCGCACCACGGCTTCCGCCCCGAGACGGTTGTTGATCTGGTAGAGCAGGTTGTCGTTGGAGAAGTAGTCAAACCACAGCGGGAGGCGCGCGGGCGAGAACAGGATCTCTTCGCCCGTCTTCTCACCGCGCAAAAACTCAGGCACGTGCTCGACCATCGTTCGCACGACGGCGAACGCCGGCAACGAGGAGGGATCGGTCGCTCGCGCCTCCGACTCGGCGCGGTCCGGATCGCCCACCGGGAGGGGCCCGCGCAGCCGGTACACGGGCTCGGGCTCCGACGCGACGACCTCCAGATACTCCTCGGCCGCGAGCTTGCGTAGAAACCAGGAGATGGGCGCGGCCGCCCGCGCGGAATACCCCTTCGTGCGGAGCAGGCTCCCGACCGTGGCGCCCTCCCGCAGCAGCAGATCGAGCTCGAGCTCCCGAACGAGCTTCAGAAGCATGTCCACGGTGAAACGGTCGAAATGCTCGGAGCAGAGGATGAAGGCCGGCGTGAAGAGAGCGCGGATCTCCGGATCCGGGATGCGGGCCAGAAGCTCCGGCAGCTCCTCGGTGCGAGTCGTCACGCGGAGGATTCTACGTTGGGCGTCGCGGGTCGGGCGCCGAGAGCCGCGGAGACCTGTAAACTGACCTCGGGAATGGGGAGGCCCTCGAGAGGACGCGTCCTGATGCTGCTCGCGGCGGCGGCGGTCGCTCTTCCCGCGCGAGCCGCCGAGAAGCCGCGCGTCGTGATCCTCGGATTCGACGGCGTCGACGCGCAGGTCGTCGAGCAGATGCTCGCGGCGGGAAGGCTGCCGAACCTGGCCGCCTTGAAGCAGCGCGGCGGCTACTCGCCTCTGACGCCCACCGTGCCCGCGCAGACGCCCGTCTCCTGGGCCACGTTCACGACGGGCCTCGACCCGGGCGGACACGAGATCTTCGATTTCCTGAAGCGTAACCCGGCCGACCGCATGCCCACCTTCGCCGTCGCGGAGGAAACGACCGCGCCGATTCTCTTCGGCAAGTCGAATCCGATCGTGCTCGGTATCGGCGCCGCGCTTCTCTTCTGGGCCGCGGGGGCAATCTTGTTCCTGAGCCGTCGCCGGCTCGTACCGTTTCTCGTCCTCGACGCGCTCGGCGTTCTCGCCTTTTTGGGCGTCTTCTTCGCGATCCGCGCCTGGCTTCCGGCGACGCGCCCGGCGGTCAAGAACAATCGGCGTGGCGAGACCTTCTGGAGCGTCGCCGGCGCGCGCCCCGCGACCGTGATGCGGATGCCCGTGACGTTTCCCCCGGAGGCGTTCCCGGAGGGGAAGCTGCTCTCGGGCCTCGGGGTGCCCGACATTTCCGGCCGCATCGGCAAGCCCGCCTTCTACACGTCGGACCCCTTCTTCGCGCCGCGCGAGGGAAACGACTTCTCGATCGAGCTCGTTCGCCTGGAATCGAACGTCGGCACCATCTCGACCAGGCTCGTGGGGCCTCCGGGCAAACCCTTCGGTCGCGAGGCGCCGATCGAGCTCCCAATGACCCTGACGGTCTCGCCCACGCGCGACCGTCTCACCGTGGAGATCGCGGGGCAGAAGGTGGAGCTCGCCGCCGGGGGGTGGAGCGGCTGGGTGTCGACTCCCTTCCGGGTCAATCCGCTCATCACGGTCCATGGGTACGCCCGCCTGCTCGCCGAGAAGGTGAATCCCGAGATCGCCCTCTACGTCTCGCCGATCCAATTCGATCCCGAGAAGCTGCCCCCCGGCTTCGCCCTGTCTTCGCCGCCCCGCTTCGCTCGGGAGCTCGTCGGCGGATTCGGGCGCTACAAGACGATGGGATGGGGGATCGACACCTGGTCGATCCAGTCGGGCACGCTCGATGAGGCCGCGTTCCTTCAGGATGTCGCGGACACCGTCGCGCAGGAGCGCCGCATGCTTCGGGCCTTGCTCGCCGAGCCTTCGCGCCTGCTCTTCCAGTACTTCGAGTTCACCGACCGCGTCGGGCACGTCTTCTGGAGACTGCGCGATCCGAAGCATCCGGCCTACGACGCTTCGCTTGCCGCCCGCTACGGAGAAGCCGTCGAGCAGTCGTACGAAACGATGGACGCGATCGTGGGCGACACGGCGAAGGCGCTCGCGCCCGACGACGTCCTGATCGTCCTTTCCGATCATGGTTTCGCGACGTGGCGGCGCTCGGTCAACTACAACACCTGGCTGGTCGAGAACGGCTACCTCGTCCTGAAGGGGGGAGCCGAGCGCAAGAGCCTCGAAGCCCTCTTCTCGCGCGGACAGTTCTGGGAGTCGGTCGACTGGTCGAAATCGCGGGCCTACGCGATGGGCCTTGGCGACGTGTACGTGAACCTGCGCGGAAGGGAGGAGGGTGGGATCGTGCCGCCCGGCGCGCCGTACGACGCGCTGCGCAACGAGCTCGTCGCCAAGCTCGAGGCGATGACTGACCCGAGCAACGGCGAGCGCGCCGTTTCGCGCGTCTTCAAACGGGAGCAGGTCTACCGGCGGTTCGACCCACGCCTGATCCCGGACCTGATCGTGACCAATCGGCCTCCGTACCGCGTTTCGTGGCAGTCCTCGCTCGGGGTGCCCACGGACAAGGTGTTCGAGGACAACCGGGACGTTTGGTCGGGCGACCATTGCTCGCTCGATCCCGATCTGGTGAAGGGGATCCTCTTTGCGTCGCGGTCCTTCCGCGCGAGTCCCGTCCCGGGCATCGCCGACGTTACGGCTTCGGTGCGTCAACTTCTCGGTGCCGCCCCCGTCGCCGACGCCGCGGGGAAGCCGCTCTGGTGAGGCTGGCCGCCGGCCGGGGCCTTCTCGTCGGGCTCCTGGCCGCCGTGGCGCTGCCGGCCCAGACGCCCGACACGCCTTCGGCGGGAGAACAGCGACAGGCGGACCTGGCGCGGATCCAGGCCCGGATCTCGGCGCTCGAAAAGAAGCTCGAGGAGAGCCAGAAGAACGTCGCCACGGCAGAGGAGCAGTTGAAGCGGCTCGACTGGAGGCTCGAGCTCGCGACCCAGGAGAATCGGGCGCTCGCCGCCCGCCGGGAGGAGCTCGGGTCGCGGCTTCGAGGGCTTTCGGCCGATCGGGAGGCGGCGGCCGCCGCCGCCGAGAAGAGCC
>JBGPCK010000095.1:0-11697 GCA_041481715.1 Thermoanaerobaculia bacterium
CTTCCAGCGGCTCCAGATCATCACGCGGCGCTGCGGCTGCGCATACGGGAGCGGCGCGAACAGAACGGCCCGGATGACCGAGAAGATCGCCGTCGTTGCGCCCATCGCGAGCGCCAGGGTCAGGATGGCGGCAGCGGTGAACCCGGGAGCGCGCCGCATGCCGCGCAGGGCGTAACGGACATCCTGAAAGAAGATCTCCATTCCGACCTCCGTGCGGAGGTTCCCGACGCGGGCATCCGCTGTCTCGCGATACGCCTGGGACAGGGAAAGGTTCCGGAAGTCCGAAGGAACGCCGCCGGCAAGGCGCCTCCGGCTCCTCCTCCTATTCCCTCTCCCCCCTGGGGGAGAGGGGTAGGGTGAGACGGTCAGGACGCCGTTTCGAGTTCCCGCGCGATCCCGACGGCGCCGAGTCTCCCGGTCCGCACGTCGTAGAGGAAGCCGTGGATGGGGATGCCGCTCGGCACGAGCGGATGCGACCGGATTCTCCGCACGTCGGCCGCGACGCTCTCTTCCCGGTTGCCGATCGTCAGCCAGTCGATGAACTCCCCCTCCGTCGATCCCTCGCCGCCCGGATCCTGCCAGCCGTTTGGACCGAAACTCGCGGTCTTCAGGCTGCTCGCCAGCAGATTCCGCATCACCTCGTCCTTGAAGGTCTCCATGCCGCAGTCGGTGTGGTGGACGACGAACCACTCCCGCGTCCCGAGCAGCTTGTAAGAAATCACGAGCGACCGTATCGCATCATCGCTCGCTCGTCCGCCGGCATTGCGAATGACGTGGGCGTCCCCCTCGGCGAGCCCTGCGAATTTCGAAGGATCGAGCCGGGCATCCATGCAGGTCAGAATCGCGAAGCCGCGCGCCGGCGGCATGGCGAGCTTCCCCTTTGCTCCGAAGTCCGCGGCGTAGGCCGCGTTGGCGGCGAGGACTTCATCCAGGATCTTGCTCATCGGGGCATCCTTTCTAAATCGAGCGCTGAAGTTCGGTTATCTGCGGCGAGCCGCTCGGACATCGAAGGCGTTCCATGGGCGGTTCCTTTCTCGACCCGCCCGGCCGCCGGCGGCGGGCAACAAAAAACCCGCGTCGGAGGCGCCGTCGCGGGTTCGTTGGCTGTGAAACCTTTCTTGCTCGAGGAAGACCGGTTTACACGCGCTCCTTTCCCGCGATGGGGCTACTACAACAACACGCGGCAGAGCGAGACGGGCCGAAATTCACGCCGGGCACTCTACTGCTCGGGACGCGAGGCGTCAAGAAAGAACGGCCGCGCGGATCGACTCACCGCAAGACGCCGTGATGAAGAGTCGCGAATCGGGGTCGAACGGCAGCGGCCTCGGGCAGCTCGACCGATCCTGGCGACTCCCTACTCGGCGCGGATGGCGGCGATGGGGTCGATGCGGACGGCGCGCAGCGCGGGCCAGAGGCTTCCGAGCGTCGCCATGGCGAGCGACAGCGAAACTGCGGCCGCGAAGGTCGCGACGTCGGCGGGACTGACGCCGAACAGCAGCGCCTCCATGGCCCGGCCCGCCGCGTACGCGAGCGCCGCGCCGAGAACGACTCCTCCCGCCGCCAGCCGGAAGCCCCGCCGCAGCACCATCTTCAGGATCTCTCCCGATGGTGCGCCCAGCGCGATTCGCACGCCGATCTCCCGCGTCCGCTGCGAGACGGTGAACGCGAGCAACCCATGGATGCCGATGCCCGCGAGCAGGAACGCGATCGCTGCGAAGGCCCCGACCACTCGCGCTTGAACCCGCCGGGGCGCGGTGTCGGCTTCCACGACAGCCGACAGTGTCTGGACGTCGGAGACCGGCAGCTGCGGATCCGCCTTCGCGATGATTTCGCGAATCGTGGGAAGAAGCGCCGCGGGGGCCACAGAGGACCGGATGACCAGATCCTTCGGGACGTAGCCAATGATGCTGGCGTCGGCCACCTGCCGCGACGGGACGTAGACCTGCGGCTCGCTTTCCCGTTCGAGGCCCCGAACCTTGACGTCGCCCACGACACCGACGACCGTACGGTCGTCCATCGCGAACCGAAAGCGCCGGCCGAGTGGATTCTCGCCCGGCCAGAAGCGCCGCGCGAAGGACTCGCTCACCACGGCCACGTACGGCGAATCGCGGGTATCCGAATCGGCGACGTCGCGGCCGAGCCGGAGAGGGATTCCGAGCGTCGCAAAAAATGAAGGCGTCACGTAACGCAGGCTCGCGGTGGTGTCCGTCGTATTGTCCTCCGGCTCCCCGGCCTTGGCGACCGGCCAGATTCCGCCGCGCATGACCATGGGCAGGAAGCTGACGTACGCGGCACCGGCCACGCCCGGGACGGCCCGAATCTCCGAGAGCACGCTCTGATAGAACCGCCAGCGCCGTTCGCTCTGGTTGTACTTCGGAATCGGGAGCGCCGTGCGCAGGGTCAGAACGCCGTCGGTGCGGAAGCCCGGATCGGTGCCCTGCAGACGCCAGAGCGCTCGCAGGAGCAGCCCCGCGCAAATCAGCAGGGCGACCGAGGTCATCACCTCGGTCACGACCAGGACGGATCGAAGCCGTTCCGTCCGCCGCCCCACTCCCCCGCGGGAGCCTTCCTGTATGGCGTCGCCGCCCGCGTCGCCGCAGGCCTTGAGCGCCGGCACGACGCCGAATCCGATCCCGGTCGCGGCCGTCAGAACGGCGGCGATCAGAAGCATGCGCAGATCCACGGGAGGCGTCTCGGCAATCGGTAGGGCATTGGGAACCAGCCGCGCGACCAGAGGGACGGCGGCGGCCGCGAGCAGCACGCCCAGAGCGCCCCCGCACGCGGCCAGGACGAGGCTCTCGGTCAGCAGCTGCCGCACCAGCCGGTCGCGGCCGGCGCCCAGGGCGGCCCGCACCGCGAGCTCCCGTCGGCGGGTCAGGGCCCGAGCGAGGAGGAGGTTCGCCAGGTTTGCGCACGCAATCAGCAGAACGCTGATCGCCGCGCCCACGAGCGCCATGAGCAGGAAGCGGGCCTGCCAGGACACCTCGTCGCGCAGCCACACGACCGTGGCGCTGATGCGGGCATTTTCCTTCGGGTATGCCTTCCCGAGCTGCGCCGCGACGACCCGCATCTCGGCCCGCGCCCGCTCGAGCGAGACGCCGGGCCGCAGCCTCCCGATCACGTACATCCAGGTGTCGGTTCGATCTTGGAAGGCCGACTCCTCGAACCGCAACGTCGTCCAGAGCCGCGTCTCGCGGCGCGGGAAGGAGAAGTTCGCCGGCATGACCCCGACGATTTCGTAGGGAGCATCGTTTAGGAGAACCCTTCGCCCGACGACGGTGGGATCGCCGCCGAAGCGCGTCTGCCAGAGCCCGTGGGAAAGGATCACCGTGGCCGGCGCGCCCGGCCGGTCGTCGGCCGCCGTGAAAATGCGCCCGCGGGCCGCGTGGGCGCGCAGAACGTCGAAGAGGTCGCCGTTGACCGACGCCCCGTCCAGCCGCTCCGGCTCTCCCTCTCCGACGAGGTTGGCGGAGAGATTCGTATAGCCGGCCATTGCCTCGAAGGCTTTGCTCAGGCGCTTCCAGTCTCGGAAGTTCCCCGGCGACACCTCCATCCGGGAGTAGCCGCGGAAGGACTCGTCCTGCCAGAGCTTCACGAGCCGGTCCGACTCGGGGAAAGGGAGCGGACGGATTAGCACCTGATCCAGGATCGAAAAGGTTGCCGTGGTGGCCCCGATCCCGAGTGATGCGACCACGATGGCCGTGAGGGTGAACCCCGGCGAGCGGGCGAGGGAACGGGCCGCATAGCGCAGATCCTGCCGGAGGATGTCCGCGTGCGCCCGCGCAGCGTTGGGAAGGATGTCGGTCAGGGCCTCCAGCCAGAGCGCGAGCACCGTTGCGGCGCTCGAGGCTCTCCGCAGACGCCGCGTGAAGAGCGCACACATCTCTTGTCCGTACTCCGCGCGGAAGGAGGCCGGGTAGAAACGAAGCAGCGCGCGGTAGAGGCGCATCACGCGCTCCGCGGGGCGAATCCGCTTGCCCGCGCCAGCTTGACCAGCTCCGCCAGTCGCCGCGCTTCCGCGCGAGCCGCCGAGGCGCCAAGAGGCGTGATCCGGTAGTACCTTCGCCGCTCGTCGTCCAGCTCCGGAGCCGGACGCTCCTGGATCTCCACGATCAAACCCTGCTCGAGCATTCGCTGGATCGAGCGATAGAGAGTTCCGGGGCCGAGCTTCACCTGGCCGTGCGTCCGCGCCGCGACGTCCTGGAGGATCGCGTAGCCGTGCCGGTCCTCCTCCGAGAGAGCCATGAGAATGTGAAAGGCCGCCGGCGCCAGGGGGAGAAGCGAATCGACGTCGGCGCGGTCGCGTGTCATGCGGCGATTATATCCACAGTGGATATAACGTCAACGGCTATATTCGGGCCCCGCGCGGGGCCCCGATCCCCGCACAATGCGGTCGATCCGCGTAATTTCGGAACGGCCTTCGCCGTTAGGATGAACGAGCGATGTCTATTCGCGAGATTGCGCAGCGTCGTGTGCCGGTCTTCCGATTCGCGGCGGCCCTGGGGCTTCTCGCCGCGGCCGAGCGCGCGGTTGGGCAAGCCGGCCCCTGGAGGACCAACGGACCCGCGGGCGGCAACGTCTACTGCGTCGCTTCGGACCCGTCTCACCCGTCGACGGTCTACGCCGGAACCGCTCTGGGCGTCTACCGCAGCGACGACGGAGGCGCAAGCTGGAGAAACGCCAGCGCCGGTCTTCCCGCCGAGCGCGTGCAAACGATCGTCATCGATCCGACCGACACGGCAACCATCTACGTCGGTACGCTGACCCCCAACGGCGTCGCGAGTGTCGGAATCTTCAAGAGCACCGACGGAGCGGTGAGCTGGATGCCAATCAACGCCGGGTTGATCGATCCCATTACGGGAATCTTTCCCGTCGATGTGGAAGCGCTGGCCGCCGACCCGGCGCATCCGGGGACGCTTCTTGCCGGAACCCGATTCAGCGAGATCTTCAAGAGCACCGACGGAGGGGCGACCTGGGAACCTGAGACGCTCGGCGGGTTCAACGTCGCCCTGGAGGTTTCGGCCTTCCAGTTCAACCCTTCCAACCCTTCCATCGTTTATGCCGCGAGTACGCAAGGGCTGCTGCTGAGCACCGACGGAGGCGATGACTGGACTCCGTACGGCGACGCCGGCATCCCCTTCTTCACTCTTGCAATCGATCCGACCTCTCCTTCGATTCTCTACGCAGGCAACACGAACGGCTTCGGCATCCTGAAGAGCACCAACAGCGGCGCTAACTGGGCTCAGGTGAACACGAATCTGCCCGTGACCATGGTGTCCGGCACGGCGAACTGGCCGTTCGTGGTCGCGCTCGCCGTGGACCCTTCCCACCCCTCGAACGTCTACGCCGGAACCTTCGGCAACGGCCTCTTCGAGAGTGCGGACGGTGCGACGACCTGGGCGCCCGCCAACACCGGGATGCGCGTGTCCTACATCGACGCCCTGGCGTTTGGCTCCGGGCCACCCGCGACGCTCTACGCCGGCACCTTCGGCGGGGGTGTGTATCAGAGCCTCGACACGGCGGCCACCTGGAACCTGGCGAGCGGCGACCTCGACTTGAGCCTGGTCTCCACGCTCCTGTCCACGCAAGGCACGCTCTATGCCGGGGCCTTCGACGGCGTACAACAGAGCGCCGACGGCGGAGGGAGCTGGCAGGCGTCCGGCACCGGACTGCCGGTCGCGCCCGTGGCGGCGCTCGCTCTCGAGCCGGGCGCTCCCCAAACGCTCTTCGCCGGCACTCTGGGCGGAGGGCTGGTCCAGAGCGTGGATGGCGGAACGACCTGGACCTCGAGCGCGCAGGGCTTGAGCAATGCGTTCGTCTCCTCGATCGCGGCGGACCCGTCGAACACTTCGATCCTCTACGCCGGGACCGCGGACCCTTCCGCCAAGTCCGAGCGCGTCTTCAAGAGCACCGACGGGGGCGGCACCTGGACACAGACGAGCCTCGACGCCAAGTCGTCTTTCCTCGACTTCCTTGCGGTGAACCCCGCCAACCCGGCGCAGGTCGTCGGTGGGAGCCAGGGAGCCACAAGCTATTTCCAGAGCCTCGACGCGGGAAAGACCTGGTCGAGCGTCACACAGAATTCGAGCTGCGGCGGCGTCAACACGATTCTCTTCGACCCTGCCGGTGGAACCACCTATCTCGGCGCCACGGCCGGCGTGTGCCGGAGCACCGACGGCGGAAAGACCTGGACCGTGAGCTCGGTGGCGACCTCGGCGTCGGTCCAGGCTCTCCTGTTCGACCCGATCGATACCTCGATCCTCTATGCCGGGGCCGCACCCGCCATTCCCGGCGGCATCGGTGGAGTCTTTCGGAGCACCGATGGCGGCCAGACCTGGGAAGTCGTTGGGATCGGCCTCGAGACGGCTTCCGTGACGTCGCTTGCGATCGACACCGAAGGAGCCTTACACGCCGGGACCCAGGGCGGGGGCGTCGCGGACCTCTCCGCTGCCCCTCCGGACCGCCAGCCCATACAGCCGCCTCCCTCGACCGGCCACCACACGAGGCAGCTCGACCCGCGCTGAGGCACTCCGGGATTGCCCCAGTCGCCGTCAGGAGCCGCGGCTTAGCGCCAACCGCTGCCCTGCTGAACTAGCATCCGCCGATCGGGAAGGCTCAAATCGGAGCCGATCCCGAAGGAGGGTGAACGCGAATGTTTAATCTCGCCATCCCCTGGTTCGAATTCGTCGTTCGGGGCGCCATCGTTTACATCTTCCTCCTGCTGCTCCTCCGGCTAACCGGAAGGCGGCAGGTGGGACAGCTCGCACCCTTCGACCTCATCCTGCTCCTCGTTCTCTCCAACGCCGTGCAAAACTCGATGACCGGCGGCGACAACTCCCTCATCGGCGGCCTGATCTGCGCGACGACGCTCGTTCTCCTCAATTTCGGGGTCAGTTTCGCAACGTACCGAAACAAGAGACTCGAGGCTCTGATCGAGGGGCGACAGAGCCGACGCGCCTCAAGACTTCGTGCAACCGTTCACCGGCTCCCGGACTTTCTCGCTTCCCGCGCTAGGATGAAGCCATGACTTTGCCCGCGCAAGAGCGAAGAGTTCTCGAGCAGCTCGACGCCGCGGTTCGCAGCGTCGCCGCCGCGCCGGCGATCGCCGCGATCGTCGCGCGGGTCGAGCAGGTGATGGCCCGCGATAGAGGGGCGATCGAAGCCTGGGAGCCGATTCCCCTGGACGTCTACGCCGACCGGCTGCCGCAGGAGATCCGGTCGAGCTGGGTTTTCATTCTGCGTGGCCACGTGACGACGGGAGCGGAGAGGCATCCCAACAGTCATCAGCGCATGATGTCCTGGCGCGGCCAGGGCGACTTCCAGGTCCACGACGGCGAGCGCTGGCAATCTCACCTCATGGCGAGCGGTCCGAGCGCGGCCCTCGAAGACCGTTGGATCTCGATTCCACCGAATGTGTGGCATCAGGGCGTCATTTCGGGAAGCGATTGGGTGGTGGTTTCCTTCCACACGGTTCCGGCCCGCGAGCTCATCGAAGAGCGGCCCGACTCCTCGGATTTGCAGCTCACCCGCCAGCGCAAGTATCTGGACGTGCAGCAACTCTAGGATGGGAAGGCGGGCCGCCGGAGCGTCCCGCGTCCGCGAAGCAATGCCCGAGCAGGTCGGCGGTCTCCAGGCGGGTCTCTCCACGGACACTCTCGTCGCGCGCACCGTCTTCGGCCTGTCGGTCGTGCAGACGCCAGCTGGTCCGATGGTCAAGCGCGGCGGTGGCGCTCCCGATCCACCGGGCGGCGGCTGGACTCCCTTGAAGCCGTACTCGACCGACGACGCCGCGGCGGACGAGGTCATCGCCCGCTTCAAGAGGCGTTTCGAGTTTCGGGAGATTCGAGACGGATTCGACTGGGTCGTCTTCTTCGGCTTCTTCGCCGACAAAGACGGCGTTCCGACGATCAAGATCGCCGTGCAGGTTCGGGCGGCGACACGCCCCCTCGCGATTTGCGAAGCCGGGCTTCTCTTGGTGGACAAGCTCGCCCAAGGCCTGATCTAACGTCGTGTAACAGGAGTCGCGATAGCGGCCTTGGTCGTGGGGGCGGGGCTTGTCCCCGCCCGCGGGCGGCCACAAGGGCCTTCACGCCCGGCCCACCCCCAGCGCATCGGCCACGCGGTTGATGTAGTTGAACCAGGACGCGATCAGTGTGATCTGCAGAATCCCGCGATCGTCGAAGCCGGCCGCGCGCAGCCGGTCATGGTGGGCCGGCGTCACGCGCGTGGCGTCGCGTGTGAGCTCGAAGACGTAGTCCAACATCACGCGGTCCCGCTCGTCGATGGGAGCGGTTTTGTAGTCCCGCCGGACCGCTTCGACCAGCGCCTCGTCCAGGGTCACCCGACGCAGAAACTCTGCGTGTGATTCGATTCAATAGTGACAGCGGTTGGCAACCGAGACGACCGTCGTGATCATCTCGTGCTGCCGCCGGGTGAGCGGCAGGTCCGGCGACATGAGCGCGCCGAACGTCCCGAAGGCGTGGTACAGGGCGTCGGGGATCAGGGAATGCGACGCGACGATGCTGCCCGCTTCGTCCGTGACGCCCGTGGGCTGCGCGTACTCGGGCGGATAGAGCGCGCGCTGGCGCTCGAGGGCACCGCGCAATTTTTCGTCCGCCTCGGCAAAGGGAATGGTCTTGATCCACGTCATCGGGTTTCTCCTGGTGAAACGGGCGCGCCGAGCGCTCCTCGCGACTCAAGGATACGGTAGATCGGCAGTCCGATCAGCACGAGCCCGAGTCCCGCCAGGGCCGGAAGGGGCCGGGCCAGCATGATGAAGGCGATCACCGCGAGCACGAGGAGGATGAAGAGCGCCGGGGCCGCCCCTCGGAGCGGCGGGCGGGCCCCGCTCGGATCGGGCTCACGCCGCCGCAGGACGAACAGGCCTGCCGCCGCGAGCGCGATGAAGCCGAGCGTCGTGCACATGAAGAAGGCCACGATCTGGGGAAACGTGCCCGAGAGGACGAAGACACTCGCGAGCGACGCCAGAAGCACGGTCGCGCGCACGGGAGCCTTCGTCCTCGGATGGAGCGCGGCGAGCGTCCCGGGAAAGAGCCCGTCCCGGCTCATCGCGAGATACACCCGAGGCGCCATGAACAGCAGCGCCATCACGCTCGCGACGACCGACAGCACGACCACCGCGGCGAGCGCCCGGGCGCCCGACGGGCCGAGCAGAGCCTGGCCGGCGAGGCGCGCGAACTCCGAGGCGCTCGTCGCCTGCTCCGGCGGCACGAGATAGACGAAGGCCACGGTGGTCAGAAGGTAGCAAGCCGTGACGGCCGTCACTCCAAACGCCAGCGCCCGCAGCAGTTGGCGGCGGGGATCGCGGATCTCGCCCGCGACGCGGCTCACCTCCCAGAAACCACCAAACGAGTAGAACGCGCCGATGAGGCCGAGTCCCAGCGCTTCCAGGATGGGCGGCGCCCCGGCGCGCCGAGCGGCGAAGGGCGTGAAGTGCGACCAGCTCCCGGAGCCGACCGTCAACGCGAGCAGGACGACCGCGGCGAGGGCCGCGACCTTTCCGACCGTCAGAAGATTGATTGCGCGCGCGCTCAGCTGAAGGCCGGCCATGTTCGCGAGCGCCAGCGCCCAGACCACGCCAAGCGCGAGCGCGCGTGGCCATCCCGCGCCGCCGGGCCAGAGCACGACCAGGTACTGCGAGAGGCCGATCGCCAGCGCCGCCGTGACGCCCGGATCCATGATGAGCAGGCTCTGCCAGCCGTAGAGAAACGCGATGCGCCGGCTCCAGGCCTCCCGCAGATAAACGTAGGGCCCGCCGCTCTGCGGGCGGCGCGAGGCGAGCTCTCCGAACGTGAGGGCCCCCGCGAGCACCAATCCGCCGCACGCGAGCCAAAGGCCGAGGGTCAGCGCGGGAGACGCGAGCGCGCCGATCAGCTCCGCGGGCGTCAGGAAGATTCCGACGCCGATCGTATGGCCCACGACGAGGGCCGTGGCGGACCAGAGACCGAGCCCCTTCGAGCCGGTTTCCTCTGTTGCCTTCGGTGTGGCCTGCAGACGTCCCCCGATCCGCCGCCCCGCGAGCCCGTTTACGAGGCTGCGGGCCAGAGCGCGGAGAAGTGCGCGATCAGGGCGATCCGCTCGTAGCTCACGAGCCAGACGTGAAGCTTCCCCGGGCTTCCGGCCTCGCGCCAGGCGTAAAGGCCGTCGACGCCCGTCAAGTGCGTGTCGACGTGGTAGCCCTTCGCGTCAAGGATCATCAGGTAGCGGGGACGGTCCTCGGCGACCTCCGCCGCGCG
Source organism: Thermoanaerobaculia bacterium (assembly GCA_041481715.1). Lineage (GTDB taxonomy): Bacteria > Acidobacteriota > Thermoanaerobaculia > UBA5066 > Gp7-AA6 > DATBFU01. The sequence goes on from JBGPCK010000095.1 coordinate 10,257, forward strand.
CTCCTCCGCTTTGGCATGAATGATGGGTGTGCCGATTCCGAGCGGCAGGGAGAACCCGCCCACTCCGGGATACTTCGCGAAAAGGCCGTCGAACCCCTGCTCGTCCAGGCCGCCGTTGACCTTCTGAAAGAGAACGGCGTACTCCTCCCTGGGAAAAGTGAACCAGGCGTGGAACAGCGTCACGGTCTTCCCCGCATCCGGCTTCGCGAGCTTGACCTCCCATAGGCCGCGCTCGAGGCAGTTGTTGGCGATCGACAAATCCGTGCCGTCCGGCAGCGGATTGTGAATCTCGTTACGGTTGAACTCGCGCTGGATGAGAGCCAGCCGCGTGAGAGCCTCGTTGCCCTGCGCCAGACGCGGAACGCGGGGCATCAGCAGACCCAGGTCGACGCCCGAAAGACGCGGCGCGCCGTCTCCCGGCGACAGCTTCACGTCGTAGCGGCTCCCGCCCACCAGCGCAAGCTCGATTGTGTCGTAGGACGGAAGCGCCGTGCCCTCGGGCGCCGTCAGCTTTTCGACCTCGAGAGGCAAGCGCAGAGGAGCGCTCGAGACAGCCCGGAGCGCGGCGAGCGAAGGAACCGCGATGGCGAGGAACGTCAAAATTCTCCGGGCCCCGGGCATTCGCATCGCCGACCTCCCCTCATTTTCGTCGGGGCCGGAATCTAGCATGGCGACACTAGTAGGGGCGGCCCTTGCGGCCGCCCGCGGGCGGGGACAAGCCCCGCCCCTACGACCGACGCCGCTATCGGTCTCCCGTCACACGAAGCGGAGACGCAGGGCGCAACACGGTGAGACGCATTCCCCTCGCCACGCCTTCGCTCAACGAGCCCCCGCCCGCAATAGGGGGAACTCCGTCTCCAGGAACGCCTTGACCTCCTTGCCGCCGGTCAAGCGCAGGTTGACGACGCCTCCCTTTCCTCTCAGACCGATCCCGAAATCCAGGAATGGGCAGCAGCGGGACTCCAGGTATCCGGCCGCCGCGTCTTCGACGATCGCTCGCTCGAGCAGATCGTAGTGGTGCAGCTTGCGAGGGACGCGGGCTTCACCCTCGCGGAAATTCGTCAGCTCGTGACCGAGTTCGGGCAGAACCGCTGGCGCCGGCTGGCCGAGCGAAAGCTCGCCGAGATCCAGGCGACCGCCGAGCGCCTGCGCGCAATGACGACGCTGCTGGAGAAGCTCTTGCGGTGCAGGTGTCCGGATCTGGAGTTCTGCGGCCGCGTGATCCAACGGCAAAGCGAAAGAAAGGGCGCGCGGCTCCAAGGTAGGATGAGGTCGGCGTGAGTGCACGGCGCGGATCGCGGCGGGGATTTCCGTGGAACTAGGCGGAAACACCGTCCTCATCACGGGCGGGGCGTCGGGGATCGGGCTCGGGCTCGCCGAGCGCTTTCTCGGTGCCGGCAGCCAGGTGCTCCTCTGCGGCCGCCGCGAGGAGAAACTGCGC
>JBGPCK010000096.1:0-11608 GCA_041481715.1 Thermoanaerobaculia bacterium
GAGTCATCGAACGCCGTAAAGTCCCTCCCGGAGGTCACCGCGGAACCCACGCTCCGAAAGAAACCCGGCAGGATGGCGCGGTGGTCCGCCATCAGCGTGTTCCGCTCCGACGCCGGAGCGCCGTCGCGCCAGTAATACTCGTACCAGTTCGGATAGTCGTCCAGCGGCAGGTGCGACACGGCGCCCGCCGCCTCGACCCCGGGCAGCGAATCGACCTTCTCCATCAGCTGAAGAAAGAGGCGCTGGCGCGACGCGTCGTCGGAATAACAGGCTTCGGGCAGGGCGACTTGAAACGTCAGGACACCCTGGAACTGGAATCCGGGATCGGCGCCGAGCAGCTTCACGAACGTGCGCAACAGCAGGCCTGAGCCGATCAGGAGCACGAACCCGAGCGCCACTTCCGTCAGGACCAGAGCTCGCAGTGGCCGGGCTTTGACGGAAGCGCCGCCGCGGCCGCCCTCTTTCAGCGAGGCGTACAAGTTCCCCTTGAGCGCCGCGAGCGCCGGCGCGAGGCCGCACAGAACACCCGTTAGGAGCGAGATCCCGAAGGTGAAGGCGAGCACGCCGGGGGAAAGCCCAGCCGAGTGAAGGCGCGCCAGGCTCGCCGGACGCATTCCAAGCAGGAGCTTCAGCCCGCCCCATCCGATCGCGAGTCCGATCAAACCGCCGAGCCCCGCGAGCACGAGGCTCTCGGTCAGAAGCTGCCCCACGATCCGTAAGCGGCTGGCCCCCAGGGCGGCTCGCAAACCGATTTCCCTTTCGCGGCGTGTCGACCGCGCGAGCAACAGGTTCGCCACGTTGGCGCAGGCGATCAGGACCACCATGCCGACACCGCCGAAGAGAGCCAGCAGAACGGGCCGCACCTCCCGCACGACGTCGCGGTGCAGCGGGGCGGCCTCCAATTCCAGGCCCTGTACCGCGTACTCCCGAAACTCCGCGCGCAGACTCTCCGCAATTCCCGAAAGTTCTGCCTGCGCCTGCCGGACCGTCACACCCCGCCGGAGCCGGCCGATCGTCCGGATGTACGCCAGGTCGCGCGGCAGCGAAGCCAGGTCGTCCCGGAACGGAGTCCAGATCTCCACTCCCGGCGGCACGCTCGCGTCGCTCGGAAAGATGACATCAAAGCTCCTCGGCATGACGCCGACGACCGTGTAGACCTGCCCTTCGAGCCGCACCGCGCGGCCGACGAGCCCACGGTCACCGCCGAACCGCCGGCGCCAGAGGCCGACGGAGACGACGACGTACCGCGGCGCCGACGGCCCGTCGTCTCCGGCGGCGAAGGTCCGTCCGAGCTGGGGCGCGACCCCCAGAAGCGACAGGAAGTTCGCCGTCACCTGCCCGACCCGAATCTGCTCGGGGTCCCCCTCCCCTGTCAGCGAGCCTCTGCCCACCCAGATCCCCGCGACATCGGCGAGCAGCCGGCTTCGGCGCCGAATCTCGACGAGCTCCGGCCCGGAGGACGGCACTCGGGACTGTTTCGCTGCACGGCACTCGGACCAGAGCACGACCAGCCGGCCGGGATCGGGGTACGGGAGCGGCGCAATCAAGGCAGCGTCGAGCACGCTGAAGATCGCGCTATTGGCGCCGATGCCGAGCGCCAGCGTGAGAATCGACACGGCCGCGAAGCCGGGGTTTCCGGCAAGCCGTCGGACCGCGTAGCGCACGTCCTGCCACGCCGTTTCGAGGCGCGTGCCGACGCGGACTTCCCGAACGGCTTCCTTGACCTGATCGACGCCGCCGAGCTCGATTCGCGCCTCGCGCCGGGCTTCTTCGGGAGGCAGCCCCGCGGCGACCTTCTCCTGCGCCAGCATCTCCAGGTGACAGTGGAGCTCCTCGTCGAGCTCCCGTTCGAGATGCTCCTTGCGGAAGAGGTTACGCAGGAGGCTCAGAAACCGGTGCGCCGCGCGCATGGTGGCCTACGTCGCTTCCAGAGCTAGGCCCATTACTGTAGAGATCCGATTCCATTGCCGCGTCTCGGCGGCGAGCTGCCTGTGCCCCGCGCTCGTCAGTTCGTAGTATCTCGCCCGACGGTTGTTCTCGGACTTGCCCCAGGAGGAGGCCACCCAGCCCTCCTGTTCCAACCGGTGCAACGCCGGAAAGAGGGAGCCCGGCTTGACCTCGAAGACGCCTCGCGTCATCAACCCGATGCGCCGCGAGACCCCGAGACCATGCATGGATCCCGAGGAGAGGGCTTTCAGGACGAGCAGGTCGAGGGTCCCCTGCAGCAGATCCGTCTTCTCGTCCGGCATACCGCCTCCCTCCTACAGATTGTCTATAGAAGGCTTCCACACGACGTATCGAATGTCAATAGGAGTGGAAACCGAAACCCTCCTGATGCGTATGGATCTGTCGGAGGCGGGGACCGCATTGGTCTACTGAACGTGGGGGGTAATTATGTCCGAGAAAAAGCAGTCTTCTGACCGTCCGAAAGCCGTTAAGCGGCGCAGTCACGGCTACCGTGGGTACGGCTCCGGCGCCCGCGGAGTCGGTTACGGCGGCGCGGTGCATTGGGGCCGGGGCTTCGGCGGCGTCGGGTATCTGGAAGGCGGCGGCAGCCCGACGCTGCTTGAAGCCGGACTCTTCACGGAAAACCTGAAGGAAAAGACCTCGAAATCCTGAATCGTCCCCGGCCGGCTCAACGACGCCTGCGCGCGGCCTCCGAGCGCATTCGCTGCATGGCGTCGGTTTCCTGGTCGGAGTAGCGCTCCTCCCTCCAGGGATCGGCGTGCATGTGGTAGCCGTTGACCTCCCAGAAGCCTGGCGGGTTCACGTGGAGCAACTCGAGCCCCCGCACCCACTTGGCGCTCTTCCAGAAATAGAGCTTCGGGACCACGAGCCGGCACGGGCCTCCGTGCTCCGGCTCGAGCGGGCGGCCGTCGTGCTCGGTTGCAAGAAGCACGTCCTCGTCGATCAAGTCCTCGAGCGCGATGTTCGTCGTGTAGTCCGGATCCGCGTGAACCATCGCGGCGACCGCCCCCGGCGCGACCCCAACGCGCTTCAGGATCTCCCGAATGTGCACGCCCCGCCAGCGGTTCTCGAGCCGGCTCCAGCGCGTCACACAGTGGATGTCGGAGGTGATCTCGACCCGTGGAAGCTCCCGGAACTGATCCCAGGTCCAGCTCGTTTCCCTCTCGACGAGGCCGAAACAGCGCAAGGTCCATCGGGTGAGATCCGCGCGGGGCGTGTCGCCATAGGTCAGCACGGGCCACTTCGCCGTCAGGACCTGGCCCGGCGGCAGACGCTTCGCGCTCTCCGGGTCGGGCGGGTTCACAGCGCCCGCATGTTAGCGCGCCTCCCGCCTCTACCCGAACTGACGCCGGCACGAAGGCTTCGGCCGGCGATTCTTCCTCCTGCCTCAGCCCATGTACGGCCGCTGGGTTTCCAACGTCACACGGCCGGAAAACCGTTACTGTCGTGTAACCGAAGTCTTGACGCGCGTCGGCTCTGTAGGGGCGGCCCTTGCGGCCGCCCGTGGGCGGGGACAAGCCCCGCCCCTACGACCAAGGCCGCTATCGGAACTCCCGTTACACGACACTAGAGAGGCATCGGCGCGCCAGTTTTCGGGAACTCCTCGACCGGGAGCGGCCCGTCAGGAGACCCTCTTCACGCCCTCCCTCGCCTCCTTCAGACTCGCGTCGAGCGAAAGGGCCTCCTCGTACTCGCGCCGGGCCGCGGCCCGGTCACCCCTTTTTTCCTGGATCTGGCCGAGACGCACGTGCGCCCAAGCCCGGCCGGGCTCGCCCGGCTTCGGCTCGTAGACGAGGTAGCGCTTCAGGCACTCCACGCCGGGCCCGCCGCGCTCGCCGGAGAGCGCCGCGAGGCGGCCGAGCTGATAGCAGCCCGGCATGCTCGCCGGGTTGCGCTCGAGGAAGGCGTCGACCGCTCCGAAAGCCCTGCCGTAGTCCTTCTTGCCGATCCAGAGGTTCTCCGTCCAGACGACCGGCTCGATGCGTTCGGGGAACTCCCGGGCCGCGCGCCCGTACTCGGCGAGGGCGGCATCGAAACGCTTCTCGTACTCGGCGATGCGACCGGAGGCACCGGAGCCGCGCAGGCGGTCGCGCCGCCCGATCTCCGCGGCCTCCACTCGCGCCTTTTCGAGGCTGCCGCCCATGAGGCCGGGAGCCTGAATGTAGAACTCCATGAGATCGAGGCGTGCGTCCACGTTCTCGGCGTCGAGCTGGACAGCCCGCTCGAACTCCCGCCGGATCTTCGGGGCGAGCGAGGCCTGCTTGAAGACGTTCGCATCGCGCGCCTGCTGTCCCCAGGCGCGGCCCAGCCACTGGTGCGCCGGCCCGTTGCCGGGCTCGAGAGCGATCGCCTTTTCCAGCCACGCGGCGGCCCTCTCGGGCTCGTTCTGCGCAAGCAAGGTTCGGCCCAGATAGTAGAGGGCGAGCGCATCCCGAGGGTCCTCCCGGGCCACGGCCTCCAGGGTCGCGCGCGCCTCCGGCAAACGGCGGGCTTCAAAGAGACGGATGCCCTCGTCCGTGTTCAGTCCCGCGGCCAGCGCCCCGGAATCGAGCGCCGCCAGGAGGATCCCCGCACAAGCCCACAGGCGCATCGCGGTCTGCGGCCCCTACCGTCCTACCCTGGAGGCCACGAGCCGCTTCGGAGCGACCTGGCGCCACGCCTCTTCCAGCAACGCCTTCAACTCGGGCCGCCGAACCGTCGCGAGCCGCACCAGAATCGAGGGGTAGCCCAGGTAGTGGTCGGTAATGAAGAAGGTCTTGGGATTGGCCCGCAGGAGCGCCTCACGCGTGTCGAAGTCGATTCGAACGGCAAGGGTCGCACCATCCTCCCGGAGGCGGAAAAGAAACCGGCCGGCCACACGAAACGCCGGAGTTCGGTAGGACGTGCCCTCGACGACGCCCGGCAGCGCCAAGACGAGTCGCCGAGCGACTGCGAACGTCACCGGCCGCGGGCGGCTCTTCGTGGCAGCGGTGCTGGGCATGCTCCCCTATTTCGCCGCCTTCCACTCCTCGAGCTTCTTCTCCAGGTCCGCGACGGCCTCCGCCGAGGGCTTTGGGTCGGCGTCCTTCGCGGCCAACGCCTTCCGCGCGGCCGCAACGGCCTCCGTTCTCTTTCCCTCCCCGGCCAGCACGCCGGCTTTCGTGGAAAGGTTAGCGAACGTCTCCTTGACGGAGAGAGACTTATCGAGGAACGCCGACGCGTCCGCCGGCGAGTACTTATTCTCGTAGAGGTAGCGTGCGGCCGTCAGCGGCGTTCGCCAGTCGTCGGGCTTCGCCTTCGCGACGGCGTCCTTCGCGTTCGCGAGGAACTGCGCGTTTGTGTCCACGTCGAGGTTCAGGCTGACCGAGAGCTTCTCCCAGCCGAGGGCAAGCACCGCAGAATTCGACGTCGCCTGCGGAAAGTCGATCGTGAACAGCTCTCGCATGCCGGCCGGCTGAGGCTTCACTTTGACGCGCAGAACGTCCTGGTCGGCGTTGTAGTCGGCCGGAGCGCCCGTCGACTGCTTGTTGAAGATGACTGTCCACTCGGTCTCTCCGGGAATCGTGAAGAGGCCGTAGGAACCGGCCGCGAGCCTCTGCCCTTCGACGCGAACCTCCCCGTCCAATGTGATCTTCGTGACCGCGTTCGCGCCCGTGCGCCAAACCTGCCCGTACGGCACGAGGGCGCCCCAGATCACCCGCTCTTGCTTGCGGGTCGGGCCCTTGACGTGCGGCCGGCTATAGACGACCTCGACCCGGGTGACGCCGATCGTCTGGGAGACCGTGGCGTTCGGGCTGGGAAGCGGGGCTTGCAGCTCACCCCGCGCCGGGGCCGCCGCGAGCGCGAGAAATATGGCGAGGGAAGGCACAGAGCGTCTCAACATGCGTCCTCCTCCTGATGGGTCTCCGGGAAGCCGGATTCTAGCGCCGGGTCGGCGGCGTCAGGAGTGCCTCTAGGCAAGCCTGACCTCTGAGACTCGCGTCGCTTCACATGCCCGGATCGTCCGCCGAGGGCCCGTAGATGGACGGCACCTTCGCCCCCATGGGCCTCAAGTAGCTCGAGAGCTGGCCGCGGTGGTGGATCGCGTCGAAGAGGAAGCCCCAGAGCATGTCGCCCAGGTTCGCCTCCCAGGCGACGCTTCCATTCATGAGGAAGCGCGCCTTTTTTCCCCAGGCCGAATCGTCCAACTTCGCCAGCCGCTTTTCGAGCCCGTCCACGTTGCGCTCATAGGCGGCGATGGACTCGTCGAGTTTTGCGGGCGCGGGCGTTTGGACGTAGTTCACTTCCGAGTGGTCGACGAGCTCGCACGCGTCGGCGAGCTCGCTGGCGAGCAGCCAGCAGATGTCTCCGGCGGACGCCGATCGCGGGTGCGGGCGGTAAGCCAGCCGGTCCGGCGGCACCGCCCGAAGGACGGAAATGAATTTGGGTTTCTCTGCCTTGAAGCATCCGATCAAGTGCTCGCGCGTATTCATGTTTCCTCCTTACGGACGTCCTGGACGCCCTGCGCCGGCCGAGGGCGCTACTCGGCCGCCCCCTTCTCCTTCAGGATGTTCCATACCTTTTCCGGTGTGATGGGAATGTCGATGTGCCGCACGCCCAGATGGGAAAGGGCGTCCACGACCGCGTTGGCGATGGCCGGCGGTGCGCCGACAGTGGCCGATTCCCCGACACCCTTGGCGCCGAACGGATGGTGCGGAGAGGGGGTCACGGTCTTGGCGGTCTCCCAATTGGGCGTTTCCATCGCGGTCGGCACCAGGTAGTCCATGAAGCTTCCGCCCTGAACGTTGCCGTCCGCGTCGTAGCTGATCTCTTCGTAGAGCGCCGGCGCCATCCCCATGCTGAGCCCGCCGTGGATCTGCCCGTCCACGATCATCGGGTTGATGATGTTGCCGCAGTCGTCTACGGCGACGAAGCGGCGGATCTTGACCTCCCCCGTGCCGCGGTCGATGTCCACCACACAAATGTAGCTCCCAAAGGGAAAGGTCAGGTTGGGCGGATCGTAGTAATCGACCGCCTCGAGCCCCGCCTCCATGCCCTGCGGATGATTCGTATAGGCCGCGAAGGCGACCTCCTGAATCGTCTTGGACTTGCTGGGCGCTCCTTTGACGGAGAACTTTCCGGGCTCCCACACAAGGTCCTCCTCGGCCACCTCGAGCAGGTGGGCGGCGATCTTCCTCGCCTTGTCACGGACCTTGCGCGCCGCCATCGCGCCTGCCGCGCCCGCAACGGGCGTCGAGCGGCTGGCGTAGGTTCCGAGGCCGTAGGGAGCCGTGTCCGTATCGCCCTCTTCGACTTCGACGTGCGCGGCGGGAATCCCGAGCTCCTCCGCGATGATCTGTGCGTACGTCGTCTCGTGCCCCTGGCCCTGGGACTTCGTGCCGAAGCGCGCCGTGGCCTTGCCGGTCGGGTGGACCCGCAGCTCGCACGAGTCGAACATCTTGATTCCCAGGATGTCGAAGTGCTTCGATGGGCCCGCGCCGACGATCTCCGTGAAGCTCGAGATGCCGATTCCCATCAGCTCGCCCCGCTTGCGCTTCTCGGCCTGTTCCTTGCGCAACTGCGCGTATCCGACGATGTCCATCGCCTTCTTCAGAGCGGCCGAGTAGTTGCCGCTGTCGTACTCCCAGCCGAGCACCGAATGGTAGGGAAACTTCTCGGGAGGAATGAAGTTCTTCATCCGCAGCTCTGCCGGGTCCATCTTGAGCTCTTGCGCCAAGATGTCCGTCATGCGCTCGATGGCGTGCACCGCCTCGGTGACCCGGAACGAGCAGCGGTACGCGATGCCGCCCGGGGGCTTGTTCGTGTAGACCCCGTCCACCTCCGCGAAGGCGTTCTTGAGGTCGTAGGACCCGGTGCAGATCGAGAAGAGGCCCGCCGGGAACTTGGATGGGTTCGCCGCGGCGTCGGTGTAGCCGTGGTCGGCGACTGTCTTGATCCGAAGCGCCGTCATCGTTCCGTCCTTCTTCGCCGCGAGCTCCGCCTCGATGTGGTAGTCGCGGGCGAAGGAGTCGGCCTGGAGGTTCTCCATCCGGTCCTCCACCCATTTGACCGGCTTTCCGATGACCACGGAGGCCGCCACCGCGATGACGTATCCGGGATAGACGGGCACCTTGCCGCCGAACCCGCCGCCGATGTCCGGTGAAACGATGCGGATCTTCTCCTCCGAGAGCCCCACGTGCCCGGCCACCAGCGCGAACACCGTGCGAATCGCGTGGGGCGCCTGCGTCGTCATGTAGACGGTGAGCTTTCCCCGGACCCGGTCGAAGTCGGCGACACAGCCGCAGGTCTCGATCGACGCGACGTGGATGCGGGGGATGTAGATCTGCTGCTTGACGACGACGTCCGCTGCGGCGACCGCCTTCTGCGTCGCCTGCCGGTCTCCCACCTCCCAGTGGAAGATGCGGTTGTCCTTCTTCCCCGGCTTGTCGGTGCGCAGGACCGGCGCTCCGGGCTCCAGCGCCTTGAACGGGTCCACCACGACCGGCAGCGGCTCGTACTCGACCTCCACCGCCTCGACGCCGTCGGCCGCCGTGTAGCGGTCGGTGGCGATCACCGCCGCGACTTCCTGCGCCTGGTACATCACCTTCTCGGTCGGCAGGACCATCTGCGTATCGGACATCAGGGTCGGCATCCAGTGCAGCTTGTACTGCTCGAGCGTCGCTCCCGTGATCACGGCGAGGACGCCGGGGACCTTGAGGGCCTTCTCCGTGTGAATCTTCTTGATCTTCGCGTGCGCGTAAGGGCTGCGAACGATGTCCATGTGGAGCATTCCCGGCAGCTGGATGTCGTCGACGTAGTTGCCCTTGCCGCGGATGAAGCGAGGATCCTCCTTGCGCTTGATCGAGTGGCCCATGCCACCGACTTCGGGCGTCGTCTGAGGTGCCATGATTCCTCCCTACTGCGACTTGGCCGCGGCGGCCGCGTGTTGCACGGACTTCACGATGTTCACGTACCCGGTGCATCGGCAGAGGTTTCCCGAGATCGCACGCCGGATGTCCGCCTCGCTCGGGCTCGAATTCTCCTTCAAGAGCGCGTAGCTCGTCATCATCATGCCCGGCGTGCAGTAGCCGCACTGCAGGCCGTGCTCCTGCCAGAACCCGTTCTGGATCGGATCGAGCTTCCCGTCCTTCTCGAGGCCCTCGACGGTCATGACCTCCCGGCCGTCGGCCTGAACGGCGAGCACCGTGCAGGACTTGACGGGCTCGCCGTCGAGCAGCACCGTGCACGCGCCGCAGTGCGTCGTGTCGCAGCCGATATGCGTTCCCGTCAGCCGCAGCGTCTCGCGCAGGAAGTGCACGAGCAGCTGCCGCGACTCGACCTCTGCCTCGGCGGCCGCTCCGTTGACCGTGACGTGGATCTTGTGTTTCGACATGGCTATGCTCCTCCCGCCCGCGCAACCGCCTTCGCGAGCGCCCTTGACGTCAGCACCCGCGCCATTTGCCGCTTGTATTCCACCGAGCCCCGGCGGTCCGCCGCGGGCGACGCGCTCTGCGCGGCGAGCCGGGCGGCCTCGGCGATCGTGGCGCCGTCGGGCTTCTTGCCCTTGAGGTATCGCTCCGCGGCTTCCGCCTGGACGGGTGTCGGGCCCGCATTGGTCAGTCCGATGCCGGCGCGCTCGATCTCCCCGTTCTTGCCGAGCGTGACCTGCACCGCCGCAGCCGCCGTCGCGAAGTCGCCGACCTTGCGCTCGAGCTTCACATAAGCGCCGCCGCTCTTGGGAGGCGGCGTGGGGATTCGGATCTCGGTCAGGATCTCGTCCGGCGCGAGCGCCGTCGAGAAGAGCCCCGTGAAGAACGCGCCGATTGGGATCGTCCGCTCTCCCTTGGGCCCGGTCGCCACGACCTGGGCGCCGAGGGCGAGCATGGTCGCGGGGTGATCGTTGGCCGGATCCCCGTGCGCGAGGTTGCCACCGACGGTCGCGAGGTTTCTCACGATCGGGTCGGCGATCACCGCGGCCGTGTCGGCCAGGATCGGGTACCGCGACCGGACGAGCTCGGAGCTCTCGAGCGCCGACTCGCGGGTCCGTCCGCCGATCTTCAAGAAGCCGCCCTCCTCCTTGATGTACTCGAGCCCGGGGATTCGCCCGATGTCCACCAGGTGCCCGGCCGACCCGAGGCGCAGCTTCAGCAGCGGCAAGAGGCTCTGGCCGCCCGAAAGGACCTTCGCATCCTCCCGGTGCTGCGCGAGCATCCCGATCGCCTCCGAGAGCGTCTTGGGAGCGTGGTAGTCAAACGAAGCAGGGATCATGAGCTCTCCTTTCGACCTCTTATTCGGCCCTCATCGGACGGCTCCGGATCCGGCGACCGCACCATACCGCTCCGGCGCCGTTAGGAACTTCTCGCGGCACCCTCCGCAGCAAAAATAGTATTCGCGTCCCAGGAGCCGCGCCCGGTGACGGGCGCTGGAGACCTCGACGGTCATGCCGCAAACCGGATCTCGCTCCTCCGCCATGGCAGCGGGGACCGCCCCGGCGGCTTCGGTCTTCGCGTTTTCCCGGCGCCGCGATTGGACGATCTCGGCCAGAATGCTGACGGCGATCTCCTCGGGCGTGCGCGCGCCGATGTCCAGGCCCGCGGGACTCTTGACGCGCGCGAGCCGGTCGGCGGAGACGCCCCGCGCGAGGAGCGTCTGGCGGATCTGGGCGAACCGTTTGCCGCTCGCCACCACTCCCAGATAGGCAGGCTCGGCGGAAAGCGCCGCGAGAACCGCCTCCTCGTCTCGTTCACCCATCGTGGCGACGACCGCGAAGGATCCGCCGCGCGGCGATCCACCCGCCGGCAGCTCGGTCCACAGCCGGTCTGCCTCCGGGAACGTCGCGCGATCGGCCCCCGGGTCGGCCACATCCACCGCGAAGCCCATCGCCTTGGCCAGCCGCGAGAGCGCCCGCGCCACGGGAGACAGGCCGAAAATCAGGAATCGAGGGGGCGGCGATACGGGCTCGATGTAGATGTCCACACTGCCTCCGCTGTGGCAGGTCATCGGGAAGACGAGGACTCCCGGCCGGCGCTCCGTGCCGGGATCGGGAGAAAGTGCGATGAGCCGGGGCGCGCCATCGGCGAGCGCACGCAGCGCCTCGCGAACGACGGTCGGCTGCGTGCAGCTTCCGCCGAGCCAACCGTGGAATTCGCCCGCCGCGGTGACGAGGGCCATGTCACCCGATTGCGCAGAGCTCGCCGGCTGACGACGCACCACGGTCGCGAGCGCGAAGGGCTCCTCGCGCCGGAGTAGATCGGCCGCAAGGATCAGGAGGTCCGGGCGCATCGCGCCTCCGCGGCTCGCAGCTCCAAACCGGCGGCCGTGGCGGCCCCCGCTCGCCCGCCGATGTCCGGCAGCCGAGGGACCCGCCCGAAGACTTCGGCAGTCTCCTTCCCATGATTCACGGCGGCCCCCAAAAAAGGACCCTCAACCTATACCGGCGACGCGAGGGCGTCAACGACGCGGTTCCGAGGCGCGCCGAACAGCGTCATTCGTCTCGAAACGGGCCGAATCGCAGCAATCCGGGTTCCGGCGGCCAACCCCGCGTCCGGGAGTCCGTAGAAGACGGGGGATGCAACGCTAGAAGTCGTCGCGAAGGACGACTCACAACAGGGAGGTTGGAATGAAACGGTTTCCCGTTCGGTTTTTCGCCGCCGCGATTTTCATTGGATGCTCCGCCGCCTGC
>JBGPCK010000097.1:0-11556 GCA_041481715.1 Thermoanaerobaculia bacterium
CCGGCCGCGCTCGGCATTGTGCGCCCGACCCGGGTCACACGCTTCACCGCATGGGTCGCCGAGGCCGATCCGCAAGCGCGCGCGGATCTGAGGGAGGCGCTCGAGCGGGTTCCCGGGATCACGGTTTCCGGCGAATCCGCGGGCGGCGTCGAGACCCTGGAGGCACTCCGAGGAGTGCGCCCCGATGTCGTCTTTCTCGAGGTCGATCTGCCGGGGCTCTCGGGATTCGACCTGCTCGAGGCGCTCGAGGTGCTCGAGCCGGGCGAGCGGCCGTCGGTGGTGTTCGTGACGTCGGACGAGCGGCACGCGGCTCGGGCCTTCGAGGCCGATGCGGCCGACTGCATCGTTCGTCCTTTCGGGCCGGAGCGGATCGCAGCGGCCGTGCGTCGCGCGCGCGAGCGTGTCGCCCTGGTGGAGCCGTCGCCTCGAGCGCACCGGCTGGAGGACTGGGTGCTCGTCAAGAAGGAAGGGCGCTCGGTGTTCGTCCGCCTGGCGGACATCGACTGGATCGAGTCGGCCCGCAATAACGTCATTCTGCACGTGGGAGCGGAGCGCTACCTCCACCATGAGACGACATCGGGTGTCGAGGCGCGCCTCTCTCCGAACAGGTTCCTTCGCATCCACCGCTCCGCGATCGTTCGCATCGACCGGATCAAGGAGCTGACCCCCTGGTTCAACGGGGACTACCGTGTGACGTTGAAAGACGGCACGCAGCTCACGCTGTCGGAGAGCTACCGCGATCGACTGAAACGCTTCCGCGTCTAGGGCGAGCGCCGGTGTTGTGTCGCGGGAGTCCCCAATAGCGGCCTTGGTCGTAGGGGCGGGGCTCGTCCCCGCCCGCGGGCGGCCGCAAGGGCCGCCCCTACAGAGTCTACGCGCGTGAGAAACGCGCCGGTGGACCGGAAGCGGTTCACAGAGGCAGCCGAAGGCGCGCCAGGCATCCTCGCCCGCCGGAGCGGTTCTCGAGCGTCAGCGTACCGCCGTGCGCCTCGGCGATCTGGCGGGATAGGACGAGCCCGATCCCGGTCCCGCCCGTCTTCGTCGTAAAAAAGGGCACGAACAGGTTCGCCGTGTTCGGAAGGCCAGGGCCTTCGTCGGAGACCTCGATCTCGACTTGCCTGGCCGCGAGCCGCCAGGCGACCGCGGCGCCTCCCCGCGTCTCCAGGGCGGCGTCGGCGGCGTTGCGCACGAGGTTGATCAGGAGTTGCTCGAGCTGGTCGGGATCGGCCGAAACCGCGAGCGCGGGCCCGGGCTCGAGCCGGACCGCGAGGCGCGTCTCGAGCCCGGCGACGCGCGCGAGAAGAGTCGGGAGATCGACGCGCGCAAAACGCGGCGGAGGCAGGCGCGCGAGGCGCGCGTAGGCGCCGGTGAAGCGCGAGAGCGACTCGGCTCGGGAGGCGATCACGGCGAGGCCCCGCTCGGCGTCCTCGCGCCAGTCCGCGGGGGGCGTTTTTTGCGCGAGCAGTCCCGACAGGCTGCCCGCGATCGACTGGATCGGCGCGAGCGAGTTGTTCAGCTCGTGCCCCAGCACGCGGATCAGGCGCTGCCACGCCTGCCGCTCCTCTTCGCGCAGCGGCCGGGACAGATCGGCCAGCACGAGGAGGTGGTGCGGACGGCCGTGCTGTCGGAAGGAGCTGCGGCGGACTTCCCAGCGTCCGGCGCCTCCGGGAAAGGCCGCGTCCAGAACGCGGGGCGTCTCTTCGGCGAGGCACTCTTCCAGGTGCAGGTCCGCGGCGCTCTTTCCGAGCAGTCGGGGCGCCGGCTGCCCGAGCAGCCGCTCGCCCGCGCGGTTGGTGAGCTGAAGCTCGCCCTGCTCGTCGAACGCGAAGACGGCCACGTCGATCTCGGCCATGACACGGGAGAGAAGGGCGGTCGCTTCGAGAGCTCCGAGACGCTGCCGGCGCAGAGTGTCGGCGAGCGCGTTGACCTCGAGGAGCACCTCGCCCAGCGGATCGTTTCCGCGCGCGCCGCGCGCCCGGATCGAAAAGTCCTCCTCCCGCATCGCCGCGAGCAGGTTGGAGACGGTCTGCAGAGGGCGAACGACCCGCTCCCACAGGGCGTTCAAGAAGATCAAGCCGCCGATGAGGATCGCGGCGGTCAGCGTCCAGCGGACCTTGGGCGTGAAGTCTCCCGTCCAGAGCAGGGCGAGGGATACGGCTGCGGCCGGGAGCGCGGCCAGGATGGCGAGAAAGACGACCCGGCGGTCGTGCGTCAGTTTCATGAGAGACGGCGATGGGAAGCTAAAGCCCGAACTTCTCCATCCGGCGATAGAGCGCGCTCCGTGAGAGGCCGAGCGCCCGGGCGGCCTGGCTCACGTTGCCGCCATAGCGGGTGAGCGCCTTTCGGATGAGCGCGCCTTCGACTTCCTCGAGGCTCATCTCCTCCAGGCGGGGAGCGGCGGCCTCGCCCGCCTGGCGCAGCGCCAGGTCCGCCGGCCGTACGCGCGCGCTCTGGGCCATCAGCGCGGCGCGCTCGACGGCGTGGTCGAGCTCGCGCACGTTGCCCGGCCAGGGATGGTCGAGCAGCGCCTGGAGCGCGGCGGGCTCGAAGCCGGCCACGTCCTTTCGATAGCGCTGCGCGTGCGACCGCAGGAAGTGCTGGGCGAGCAGGGGAATGTCCTCCCGCCGATCCCGCAGGGGCGGCACCCGAATCTCGATCGTGTTCAGCCGGAACAGCAGGTCCTGACGGAAACGGCCCGCGGCGACCTCGGCGCGAGGGTCCGCGTTGGTGGCCGAGAGAATTCGAACGTCCACCTTCCGCGTGCGCGAGGAACCGAGGCGCTCGAACTCGCCCGTTTCGAGCACGCGCAGGAGCTTGCCTTGCTGGCTCGCCGGGACGTTGGCGATCTCATCGAGGAAGAGCGTGCCACCGTCGGCGAGCTCGAAGCGGCCGACCCTGTCGGCGCGCGCGTCGGTAAAGGCTCCCTTCACGTGGCCGAAGAGCTCGCTCTCGAAGACCCCTTCCGAGATGCCCCCGGCGTTGAGCGTGACGAGCGGACGGCTTGCCCGCGCGGAGGCGGCGTGCAAGGCGCGAGCGACGACGCCCTTGCCGGTGCCGTTCTCACCGATGATCAGGACGTTGGCGTCGGAGGGGCCCACCCTCGCGATCATCTCGAGCACCGGCCGCATCGACGGGGACTGCGCGATGATCGAGGGATCCGGCTCGTGGCGCAGGATGCGGTTCTCCGCCTCGAGCCGCTGTCCCTGCCGCAGCGCGCTGCCCAGGGCAATCTGCGTGCGGAGGGTCGCGAGCAGACGCGCGTTCTCCCACGGCTTCTGCACGAAGTCGCGCGCGCCGCGCCGCATGGCTTCGACCGCGAGATCGACGCTGCCCCAGGCGGTCATGACGACGACGGGGAGGGTCGAGTCCATCTCCTGGACCCGGGCGAGCAGCTCCAGTCCCTCCTGCCCCGAGGTCGTGTCGCGGGCGTAGTTCAGGTCCATCAGCACGACGTCGAAGTCTCGCTTCCCGACGGCCGCCACGACGGCCGCCGGTGAGGACGCCGTCTCGCTGTCGAACCCCTCGGCCTTGAGCAACAGGCGCAGTGCTTCCAGAACGTCTCGCTGGTCGTCGGCGATCAGAACTCGGTTGGCGGGCTGTGGCACGGGGGGAGCTTAATGGAAGTGGTCAGTCGCTCCGTAACGTCTGGGCAACGCCGCCGGCCGCCAGGGTACTCGGGTCGTAGGGCCGGATGCCGAAGAGGGAAGAGGAGAGCAGCCGGGAGCCCGAGAACGAAGCGGCGAGACCCGCCTCGCCGTCCGGCCGGAATCGCTTCGCGATCCGCCGGAGTGCCTCCTGGATCAGCGTGCGCAACATCGGATTCCTCCTCACTCCGCCCGCAACGCGACGACCGGGTCCACTCGGGTCGCTCGCCGGGCGGGGACATAGCTCGCGAACAGCGCCACGGCCGCGAGAAGCGCCGTGATCGCCGCGAGAACGACTGCGTCGGCCGGTTTGACGCCATAGAGAATGCTGGAGAGCGCCCGTCCGAGAAGGAGTGTCGCGAGAAGGCCCGCGGCCATGCCGGCCGCCGCGAGCTTCATCCAGCGCCGCAGGATCAGCTTCACGACGTCGCGGCCCTGTGCGCCGAGGGCCATCCGAATGCCGATCTCGCGGGAGCTCTGCCGAACGCCGAGGCTCACGACGGCGTAGAGCCCCATGGCGGCGAGGCCGACGGCCGCCGCCGCGAAGGCCGCGAGCAGCTCGGTCCAGAGGGATGCTCCCGCGGTGCTGTTGCGGAGGAACTGGTCCATCGCCTGCACGTTCGAGATCGCCTGTTCCGGCCGCAGCGCGTGGATCTCGCGGCGAGCGGCCGAAACGATTCCCGCCGGATTCGAGGCCGTCGCCAGAACGAGGACCATGCTCCGCTCCGGCGTTTGCGTGAGCGGGAAATACATCTCAGGACGGATTTCCGCTGCGAGCCCGCGATGGCGAACGTCGCCGACGATTCCCACGATCTCGACCGGGGGCCGCCCCGAGCCAACCCGACCCCGAAGGAAGCGTTTTCCGAGGGCGCTCTCCCCCGGCCAGAAACGGCGCGCCATCGCCTCGCTGACGATGGCGACCCGAGGCGCGGTCGCCGAGTCCGACGTCCGGAACGAACGCCCCCGGATCAGGGGGACGCCGAGCGCCCGGAAATACCCGGGAGAGGCGATCATCCGTCCGACGCGGGGTTCATGCCCCGGTGGGTCGGAGGTGCGCCCCTCGACCGTGATGAAGGTCCAGGAGTTGTTGCCCGACATCGGAAGCGTGCTCACCGCAGCGGCCGCACGTACGCCCGGGAGCCCCGCCAGGCGCTCGAGGAGCGGATCGTAGAAGTCCCGGGCCTTCGCTTCTTCCGGATAGTCGCGCTCTGGCAGATCCACTTGCATAGTCACGACGCCCGCGGCGCGAAAACCGGGGTCCACCTGGCGTAGCCGCGACAGGCTCTTGACGAGCAGTCCGGCGCCCGAGAGCAAGACAAGCGCGAGCGCGACTTCCGAGGTGACGAGGAGGGCCTGGATTCGTCGCCGGCGCCCTCCGGCAGCGCCGCGAGCGGAGGCCTCCCGCAGCGATTCGCTGAAGCCGCCGCGTGAGGCATGGAGCGCCGGGAGGATGCCGACCGCCGCGGCGGTTGCGGCGGACAGAAGGAAACCGAAGAGGAACACCCGCGCGTCGAGACGGATCTCGGGAAGCCGCGCCGTGCCCGGCGGCAGGAGCCGCAGAAGGCCTTCGACGCCCCAGATCGCGAGAAGAAGCCCGAGGGCGCCGCCGGCCCCTGCGAGCAGCGCTGATTCGGCGAGCATCGGGCGGACGACCCTTGCTCGGGAAGCGCCGAGCGCGGTTCGGATGGCGAACTCGCGCTCGCGCCCGCCGGCGCGGGTCAAGAGAAGCTGGGCGATATTGACGCAAGCGATCACCAGGACGAGAACCACGGCCGCAAGGAGCGTAAAGAGACCCACTCGGAATTGCTTCCCGAAGAGATCGTCCGAGGCACGGATCACGTTGACCTCGAACTCGGCATTCGACGCCGGATAGGCGACGGCGAGCCGGTGCGAGATGCCGTCGAGCTCGGCCCGCGCGGCGGCGAGCGAGACTCCGCGTCGGAGGCGGCCCACGGCGAAGTAGTCGCGGTCGCCCCGATCCGGGGAGCCCAGGTCGGGGAGGAGCGCCGTCCAGATCTCGATGGGCTCGTCTCCCGGAATTGCGAAATCCTCCGGCATCACGCCGACGACGGAGTAAGGCTGTCCGTCGAGCGCCAATGCGGATCCGAGAATCCGTGTATCGCCGCCGAACCGCTTCCGCCAGGCTCCGAAGGAAAGGACCGCGACGCGGGTGGCTCCCGACCGGTCATCCGTGGGCGTCACGGTGCGCCCCAACAGCGCCCGGCCGCCCGCCAAACGGAAGAAGTCGCCGCTCACTCGAGAGACCGGAAGCGCCTCAGGCTCTCCACGACCCGTCAGCGTGGGGTTGACGTCGAGGAAGGCAGCGAGCGCTTCGAAGCTTCGCGCCTCCCGGCGCCAGTCCTCGAAGTCGCGGTAAGAAACGTTGGCGTGATCGAACCCGGCGGCGCGGTTTGAGGCCCAGAGAGTCACGATCCGCTCCGGGTCCGGCAACCGGAGCGCGCGCAGGAAGAGCGCATCGACGCCCGAGAAGATCGTGCAGGCTCCGCCGACGCCGATCGCAAGCGTCAGAACCGCTGCAGAGGTGAAGCCGGGGCTCTTCGCAAGGGTCCTCAGCGCGTACTTGAGATCCTGAAAGAGCGTGGTCATTGGCCCTCCATCGTTTAGTCGGTGCGCAGCGCCTCGAGCGCGCTCATCGGTTGCTCGCGGCGCCTCCCGCCTCGTCCTCGATCCAGCCGTCGCGCAGGCGAACGACGCGGTCGCTATAGGACGCGTTCTCCTCGGAGTGCGTGACCTGGATGATCGTCATGCCCTCCTCGTTGAGCCTCTTGAAGAGGCGCATGATCTCGCGCCCCTGGTCCGAGTGCAGGTTGCCGGTCGGCTCGTCGGCCAGAAGCAGCTTCGGACCGGCGATCAGGGCGCGCGCCACGCCGACGAGCTGCTGCTGCCCGCCCGAGAGCTGGCTCGGGAAGAGGTCTTTCTTGCCGACGATCTGGAAGCGGTCGAGCGTGTCGGCGACGATGGCCGCGCGCTCGGCGCCTTTGACATTGCGGTAGGAGAGGGGAATGTCCAGGTTCTCGGCGACGGTCAGGTCGTCGAGGAGGTGGTACTGCTGGAACACGAAGCCCATGTGCTTCTTGTTCAGCTCGATCCGGTCCCTCGGCTTCATCGCGTGGACGGCCTCGCCCAGGAACCGGTATTCGCCCGTCCAGGCGTGGTCGAGCATCCCGAGGATCGAGAGCAGGGTGGACTTGCCGGCCCCCGAGGGCCCCATGATCGTCACGAATTCGCCTCCGGCGATCGTGAGGTGAATGCGGCGCAGCACGTAGCTCTGCCCGGCGCGCGTCTGGAAGGCTTTCTCTACGTTGTGAAGCTCGATCATTGTTCCTCTCAGTCGTTTCGCAGCGCGATGATCGGATCGGTGCGCGCGGCCCGCCGTGCGGGCAGCCACGATGCGGCCAGCGCAACGACGGCGAGCAGCAACGAGACGCCCATGTAGGTCGCGGCGTCGGTGGGCCGTACCTGGAAGAGCAGGCCCGAGAGCACGCGACTCCCGGCCAATGCGAGGGCGAGCCCCACGCCGATGCCCGCGGCAGCCAGATGCGCGCCTTCCGTCACCACCATCGCGAGGACGCGACGGGGCTCTGCCCCGAGCGCGACGCGGATACCAAACTCCGGCACCCGCATTCGCACCGAGCTCCAGAGCACGCCGTAGACGCCGAGGGCGGCGAGCGCCAGCGCCGATGCCGCGAAGACGGCAAGTACCCGGAGAAGAAACCGCTGCCGCGCGATCGAGCCGCCCAGAATCTCTTCCATGGTCCGAATCTTCGTGACGGGGATGCTCGCGTCCACGGACCAGATCGCCCGTTTGGCGGCGGCTCCGAGGCGTCCGGGCTCCTGGGAGCTGCGCAGCGCGACATCCATCCAGCGCTTCCAGGCCTGGAGGGACTGCGCGTAGGGAGTGTAGAGGGCGGGCTCCTCGGGCTCGGAGAGGCCGAAATGCTTCACGTCCCCGACGACGCCGACGATGGTGATCCAGACCGGCGCGCCCTCCATCCGGGCCCAGCGGATCCGAGAGCCAATGGGACTCTTGCCGGGAAAGTCGAGCCGCGCCAAACTCTCGTTGACGACGCCCGTGAGCGGCGCATCCGCCCGATCCTCCGCCGAAAGGGGGCGCCCGGCTCTCAGCGGGATTCCCATCACACGGAAGTAGTCGCCGGCGACGCTGCGCGACTGAATCTCGGGCTCCTGTCCGGGAGGCGGGGCCGGCCGCCCCTCGAAGAGCGCGTTGTGATGGAGCCAGTTGCCGGACAGCGGAAGCTCGCTCACCATTGCGGTGCGCGTGCCGGGCACCGCGTTCAAGGCGTCGAGGATGCCTTGCCGGTAAAGGGTCTGCTTCGCGATATCGGCGTATCGGGCCTCAGGCAACTCCAGATGGAATGTGAGCAGCTTCCGTGTGTCGAACCCCGGTTCGACGGCGGAAAGCTTGGCGAAGCCCTTCAGCAGCAAGCCCGACCCGACGAGCAGGACCAGCGCGAGGGCCAGTTCCGCGACCGCGAGCCCCCGGCGAATACGCCCGCGCCTCACTCTGGCGCTTGCGCGCCCGAGGTCGAGATCCTGGCGCAAGCGCGAGCGCGACGCGCTCAACGCGGGCGCGAGACCGAAAAGGAGCGCCGTGCCGACGGATAGAACCAACGCGAAGGCGAGGACGCGCCCATCGAGGGCGATCTCGCCGGCACGCGGCAGGTTCGCAGGAGCCGAGGCCAGAAGTGCGTCCAAGCCCCACCGGGCCACGAGCAGTCCGAGCGCCCCCCCCGCCGCGCCGAGCAGAAGTGCTTCGGTCAGGAGTTGGCGGAGCAGGCGTCCGCGCCCGGCACCGATGGCGGCGCGGATCGCGAGCTCCCTTCGGCGCGCCGCCGCTCGCGCGACGAGCAGGCTCGCGAGGTTCACGCAGCCGATCAACAGCACCAGGCTCACGGCCGCCTGCAACACGATCACGCTCGGCCGCGCGTCGGCGACGAGACGGTCCCGCAGCGGCGTCAACGGCAGCGATTCGCCCGGGTTCTCCTCGGGATGGAGCTTGGCCAGGCGCCGGGACGCGAGATCGAGCTCCGCCTGCGCCTTTCCGAGCGCGACGCCCGGCTTGAGCCGCCAGAGGGTGCGAAGGAAGTGCACCCCGCGCTCGCGCGCCGCGAGCGGGTAAACGACCCGAAGCGAGACGTAGAGATCCGGCTCGCGTCCGGGGAAATGAAAAGAGGCGGGGAGAACGCCGACGACCGTGTAGCTCTGACCCGAGAGCGGGAGCGTGCTTCCGAGGACGGAGGCGTCGCCGGCAAATCGGCGCTGCCAGAAGCCGTGCGAGAGGATCGTCACTCGCTCGCCGCCGAAGCGGTCCTCCTGTGGCGAGAGGAGGCGGCCCCGTTGCGGCCGCACGCCCAGGACGTCGAAGATGGGAGCCGTCACGAGGGCGGCATCGACCTGCTGCGGCTCGGCGCCTCCCGTGTCGTCGAGGGCCTGCCAGGTAGAGCCGGCGACGGTCTCGAAGGACACCGTCTGCGCGCGCAGGTCCTCGAGGTCCGGCAGGGACTGATTGCTCGCAAGTGTGAAAAGCCGGTCGGGATCGGCGTACGGAAGCGGCCGCAGCAGCATGCCGTTGACGGCGCTGAAGACGGCCGTCGTCGCACCGATGCCGAGCGTGAGGGTCGCCATGGCGGTCGCGGTGAATCCGGGGCTGCGCCGGAGCGCGCGGAGGGCGTACTTGAGGTCCTGGAGCCTTCCGCTCATCGGATTGCCTTTCGAACCGTCATCCGTCCTGCCTCAAGGCGACGATGGGATCGACGTTGGCCGCTCGGCGCGCTGGAACGTAGGTGGCCAGCAGCGCGACGACCGAAAGAAAAACGGCGACCGCTCCGAAAACGAAGGGATCGCGGGGCGGGACGCCGAAGAGAAGGCCCTCGAGGAGTTGCGTCGCCGCAAACGCCAGGGCGAGTCCCACGCCGGCGCCGCCGGCGATCAGCCGCCCGCCGCGCCGGAGGAACAAGAGCGCGATCGCCGCAGGCCGGGCGCCGAGCGCCATGCGAATGCCGATCTCCCGTCTGCGCTGGCCGATCTCGTATGCCAGGAGGCCGTAGAGGCCGATCGACGCGAGAAGCAGGCCGAGCAGGCCGAGTGCGGACGTGACGGCCCCGGCCATTCGCTGGGGCAGGGACGAGACGGAAATGAAATCCGAAAGGGCCATCGTGTCCAGGACGGGCAGATCCGGGTTCATAGCGGTGACCTCGCGGCGAAAGGCCACGCCGAGGTCGGCGGCGGCTGCGCCCCGCCCCCGAATCAAGAAGGTCATTCGGGGAAAGAACCGCTGGCTAAACGGGAAGAAGACGGCGGCCTGCGGCGGCTCCGCGAGGCTGCGATACTTTCCGTTTCCCACGACGCCCACGATCCGCACGTCGCTCGAGCCGAAGCGGAGGCTCTTTCCCACCGCCTCCGCGCCCCGCCAGAAGCGGCGGGCCAGGGTCTCGTTGACGATCGCGACCGGAGCGGCCGTCCCGGTATCTTCGCTCTGGAAGGTCCTTCCCGCGACGATCGAGATTCGGAGGGTTCGGAAGAAACCGGGCGAGACCGTGTTGGTCTCGACCGCGAATCCCTCGGAGTCCGAGGAGGCCTGCCCTGGGATCCGAATCCTCTCGGTGGATCGCCCGAAGCTGCCCAAGGGAACACGCTGGGCGAGACCGGCCGACTCGACGCCCGGGAGCGTTTCGACGCGACTCAGGAGCTCCCGGTAGAACCGCTCGCCCGAGGCCGCGTCGTGGGTGATCAGGGCCAGGTTCAAGGTGCTCATGCGGACTCCGGACGCGTCGAAGCCCGGCGCGGCGTTTTGGATGGCGCCGATCGAACGGAGCAGGAGGCCCGCCCCCACGAGAAGCAGCGTCGAGATCGCGAGCTGCGTGGCCACGAAGAGCCGGCGCGCCCGTAAGGGGCTGCTCGCCCTGCCGCCTTCTCGCAGCGAGGCCGCCAGAGCCGTCGGCGTCCGGGCAAGGGCGGGCAGAAGTCCAAAGACGAGCGCGCAGACGACCGCGGCGGCCAACGCGAACGCGAAGGAGCGCAGGTCCGGCCGCAGGTCGAGCTCCAGAGGGACTGCGAAGCGGGGCGTGAAAGAAGCGAGGAGACGGCAAAGCCAGAACGACGCGAGAAATCCGCCGCCGCCGCCAGACGAGAAGAGCAGCAGCGTTTCGGTGAAGGTCAGGCGCGCGAGGTCGGATTGCCCGGCGCCGATCGCGCGGCGGATCGCAAATTCCCGGGAGCGGGCGAGGTTCCTGACCAGCAGCAGGCTCGACACGTTGACGCAGGCGATCAAGAGCACCAGGCCGCTGACCCCCGACAGCAGCCCAAACAGCGTCGTGACGACACGGCGGAGGGAATCGTCGACGGGCGTCGCGGGCCGCACGTCGACTCCCATCCCGCGGTTCTGCGCAGGAAAGTCCCGGGCGAGATTCCGCGCAAGACCGGTGAGCTCCGCCTGGGCCTCGCCGCGCGAGGCTCCCGGCGCGAGCCGCCCGATCAATTCGAGGGAATCGTCGGCGCGGTCGTCTCGGTCGAGGCCCGGCGCCGCCCAAGGGGCCGTCGAGAGAGGCAGCCACAGGTCGAACTTGAAGCCGACGAAGGTTCCATCGAACCCGGGTCGAAGGATACCGACGACGGTGAATGGATGTCCGTTCACGACGATCGTCCGTCCGATGAGGCCGGGATCCGCGGCGAACTGGCTCCGCCAGAGGCGGTCGCCAACGATCGCGACGGGAGGAGCTCCGACTTCGCGCTCATCGTTCGCGCCGAAGGCCCTCCCGCGGCTGGGCGATACGCCAAGGACCTCGAAATAGTTCTCCGACACGATCTGCGCAGCCACGGGGACGGACCCGGTCTCCCGCCGGAGGCTCACGAACCGGCCCGTGAATGCGGC
>JBGPCK010000098.1:0-11538 GCA_041481715.1 Thermoanaerobaculia bacterium
CCTCTCCCATCCCTCCGGCGCCCAACGCCGACAGGATCTCGTAGGGGCCGAGGCGCGAGCCGGCGGCGAGGCTCACGGCCGGCTCGCCAGGGGCACTCGGCGCCGCAACTCCTCGGAGAAATTCAGAACCACGTTCAGATGGGTGGGAACCGATTGCTCATCGCGCCGAACCATCACGAATCGCCGGCCGTCGGGCGAAACGTCGTACGCCGCTTCGCCGCGGCGAGTCGGGACGAAGGGGCCCTCGAAGAGAACGCGCGGGCCCTCGGCCGAAAACGACGCGGCGTGCGTCACACGAACCGCCATCATCTGGCGGCCGCTCCGAAAGAAGATCTCGTTCCCGTCGCGCGACCAAACCGGCTCGGATCCCCCGGAGACCGAGACCTGCCACTTGCCCCCGGGACCGGGGAATGGCTGCACGTACACCTCGTCGCGCCCCGATTCGTTGGAGACGTAGGCGAGCCAGCGGCCGTCCGGAGAAAAGCGAGCCGCCCGTTCGTTGAAGGGCGTGCGAAGCCAGGGCCGGCGCGTGGGTTTCTCCCCGAGAGTCCAGATCCAGATGTCGCCGGAGTAGACGGGATCATACTCGCTGTAGACGAGCGTCCGACCATCGGGAGACCAGGAACTGACGTGCGGATGCGTTTCACTCTCGAGAATCCGCTCCTCCGCGCCGCTTCCGTCGGCGGCTTTCCAGTAGATGGCGCGCGACCGCCCCAGCCGGTCGGCGCTGTAGGTCACCCTGGCGCCATCGGGAGTCCAAACGGCCGTTTCGTCTTCACCGGCCTCGAAAGTCAGGCGGGCCGAGGTTCCTCGGGAGAGATCCATCACCCAGATGTCCGGGTTGAGGTTGTCGGCGCGGATGGTGGCCGCGAGCCGTTTTCCGTCGGGCGAGAAGCGGGGCTCTTCCCAGCCGCGAAGCTCGAAGGGAAGCGGCTCGACTTTCCCCTGCCGGTCCACGAGGGTCAAGGCGAGTCGAGGCGAGGTTCCCGGTGCGTACACGAGCGCCCCGCCGGCCGCGAGGCCGAAGAGGGGGCTGCTGAAGGGCGGGAGAACCATGACGCCGTCCACCATCGAAATGGCGGGCCCGGTCAGCTCCAGGCGACGAAGATCAAAGGGCGCGGCAAACAACGATCCCGCCCGAGAGAAGACGAGGTGGCCCGAGGCCACGTAGCGAGCCGCCGTTCCTTCGGTCAGGTCGCGGCGCTTGCCGGTCTTGACCGAGATGACGCCGACCCGGGTCACGTCCACGAGGTTCGTGTACAGAACGGCCTCGCCTCCCGGCAGGACCTCCGGCCAGTAGAACGTCGTCTCGCCCTTTTTGGCGTCCGGGACCAGGAGAACCTTGGGCGTTCCGCCCGTAGCCGGGACGGTCCTCAAGCCGGACGTTCCCGTCGAAAACACGATCGTGCCGTCCGAGCCCCAGCTCGCGCCCCGAACCTCGGCCGCCTCGCAAATCGTCTGCGGGACTCCGCCTTCGACCGGAACCTTCATGAGCTTCGTGCCCGCGTAGAACCCGAGCCACCGGGAGTCGGGCGAAAAGAAGGGGCTCATCGCGCCTTCGCTGTCCTGCACGGGGGTCGCCTCCAGCCGGCCGAGCGAGCGCAGATAGAGCTGCGTGGTTCCGCCGCGCTCGGCGGCGTAGACGATGCGGGTCCCGTCGGGCGAGAAAGCGAGCCTCTGCGCGCCATAAGTGGCGATCGGCGCGGTGGAAGGGAAGAGCATGGAAAGCCAGACCGGCGCGGGGGCCTCGGGGGCCAGCTGGCGACCCAGTGACCACCAGACGACGAGCCCGGACAGCAGGGCTCCGAGCGCAAAGCCGGCGATCGCGGCGGCGATTCGCATGGGCCGGCGGCTCCTCGACACGGCCAGCGCCGAAACTCCCGCTTGGGATCCTTCGGCGATCCACTTGAGCTCGCTGCCGAGGTCCGCCGCGTGCTGCCAGCGGTCCTCCGGATCCTTCGCGAGGCATTTCCGCACGACACGGTCGAGAGCCGGCGGCGTCATCGGCGCCACCGCCGAGATCGGGGCCGGCTCTTCTTTCATGATCGCGGAGATCAGAGACGCTTGGCTCGTGCCCGAAAACGCCTTCTTGCCTGTCGCCATCTCGTAGAGAACGGCTCCGAAGGCAAAGATGTCGGTGCGGCCGTCGGCCTCCTTGCCCTCCAGTTGCTCCGGGGCCATGTACTGGAACGTGCCGAGGATGGTTCCCTCTTGAGTCAGACCCTGCTGCGTCGGAAGGGCCGTCAGGCTCGACTGCGGGTTGACCGGCGTGATTGCCTTGGCTAGGCCGAAGTCGAGCAGCTTTACGCCCGACTTCGTCAGCATCACGTTGCCGGGCTTCAAGTCCCGGTGCACGATCCCCTGTCGGTGCGCCTTGTCCAGGGCATCCGCGATCTCGACGCCGTAGCGCAGCGTCTGCTCGAGCGGCAGCGCGCCCTTGACCAGGCGCCCCGAGAGCGTCTCGCCCTCCAGGTACTCCATCACCAGGTACTCGGTCTCGCCCTCCCGCCCCACGTCGTACAGAGCGCAAATGTGGGAGTGGGAGAGCTGCGAGATCGTCCTGGCCTCTCGCTCGAAGCGCTGCCGGACCTCCGGCGAAGCGGAGAGTTGCTGCGGCAGGACCTTCACCGCGACTGTCCGCTCGAGCCGCGTGTCCCGAGCCTTGTAGACCTCTCCCATCCCTCCGGCGCCGAGCGGCGACAGAATCTCGTAGGGTCCGAGGCGACTGCCGGCCGCGAGCGTCATTTCAGCCGATCTCCGAACCGCGATGTTGCCCCATTCCTGCGGCACTGCCCCTGCAGCTCGCGGCGCGAAAAGTCTCCCGACCGAAGGGAGGGAGGAGGTTCGCGCCGCGGGAGCGAAGCGCCGCGAGGGGGTCAGGCGCGCGGTCGAGCGTGGACCCGCGAGCCGCGCGCCGGTGGCGAAGCCAGACCCCCGAGCAAGCGGAGCGACGGTACGTCATTGGTTTGGCGCGAAGTCTATCTCCGGAGTTGCGGCTTCCCGCCGGAGGGCGTAGGTTTCCCGCACTCGATTCGGCTTGTCGAAAAGGAGGTCGCGATGGCGTTTGGACGTGTTTGCTCGGTGGTCACCGGGGTCCTGCTGACGGCGATATCCGCTCTCGCTCAAACACAGGCGAAACCTGCAGCGGTCACGGTTGTCCGCGCCGGGATGCTCATCGACGGCAAGTCGTCGACGCCGCGGCCTGGTCAGGTCATCGTGATCCGGGGCAACCGGATCGAGAGTGTCGGTGATGCGGCGCTGACGAAGGTCCCGGAAGGCGCTCGGGTCGTGGATCTCTCTCAAGCGACGGTCCTGCCGGGCCTGATCGATTCGCACACGCACATCTTTCTTCAGGGCGAGGACCCGGCCGAGGGGGGCTACGACGCACAGCTCCTCAAGCAGGGGATCGCGTTTCGGGCGGTGAGGGCCAGCCTCGCGGTGCGGCGCGCGCTCGAGCAGGGGTTCACGACGATCCGGGACGTCGAGACCGAAGGGGCCGGCTACGGCGACGTCGGCATCCGGCAGGCCATCGACGGGGGCTACATCCCGGGACCGCGGATGTTCGTCGTGACCCGAGCGATCTCGTCGACCGGAGGCTATCCGCTCGAAGACTACGCGCCGGAGGTCGTGGTCCCGAAGGGCGCCCAGATCGTGGACGGTCCCGTCGAGGCGCGCAAGGCCGTGCGCGAGCAGCTCGACCACGGTGCGGACTGGATCAAGATCTACGTGACGCACCGTTCCTGGGTGGACAAGCAGGGCAATCTCGTCTCGCAGCCCACGTTCACGCTCGAAGAGATCAAGGCCATCGTGGACGAGGCGCACGGCTGGGGAAAGAAGGTCGCCTGCCACGCCTACAACGGGGTGGGCCTCCATCGGGGCCTCGACGGCGGATGCGACTCGATCGAGCACGGACTGGAGCTCGACGACGCGGCGATCGCCCAGATGGTCAAGCAGGGCACCTGGCTCGTCCCCACGATGGGCGTCTACTACGACCATTGGTCCGCAGCGGGCACGCCTCAGGGAACCCTCGACCGCAAGCGCGTCGCGGTGCACGGGCCTTCACTGCAGAAGGCCGTCAAGGCCGGCGTGAAGATCGCATTCGGCACCGACGTCGGAGGCTTTTCCTGGTCGGATCCGATCGCGCGAGAATTCTCGCGGATGGTCGAGTTCGGAATGACGCCCATGGCGGCGATCCAGGCGGCCACCTCGAAGGCGGCGGAGCTGCTCGGGATGGAAGGGGAGATCGGAGTCGTCGCGCCCGGAGCCTACGCCGACCTCGTCGCCCTTACGGGCGATCCGTTGAAGGACGTCAAGACCCTCGAGACGGTCGCCTTCGTGATGAAGGACGGGAAGGTCTACCGCAACGACCTGAAATAGTCGCCCGAGGTAGGAGCGCCCCGCGTTGTTCGCCTACTTCGCCGGGGCCTCGGCGGGAGCGGGCTTGTCGAAGTCGCCCGCCTTGATGATCGTGAACTTTGCGGGATCGATGTGTCGGCGCATCGCGGCGGCAATCTCCGCGCCCGTCAGGGCCGCGATCTTCTTCTCGATCTCTTCGTCCCAGTAGAGCGTGCGCTTGAGAAAGAGGTTCGCGGAGAGCGTGCGCGCGAGGCTTCCGTCCTGCGCGCGCGAAACCTGGCGGGACTGGAGGAACCCGCTCTTGGCCTCCTTGACCTCCTGCTCCGTGAACCCGTCCTTCAGGGCCCGGTCCACTTCCTCGCGGAACGCCTTTTCGAGCTTCGCGGCGTTCTGCGGTGCGTAGATGGCGTAGGTCGTGAAGTTGCCCGACTTGTCCAGCGGCGAGGCCGAGAGCTGCGAGCCGACGCCGTAGCTCAAGCCTTCCTTCTGGCGAATCCGGACGGCCAGGCGCGAGTTCAGGAACCCGCCTCCCAGCATGTAATTCCCGAGAACGAGCGCGGGGTAGTCGGGATCGTCATCGCGCAGTTCCAGGCTCTGTCCCGCGATGAAGAACGCGTTCGCCTTGTCCGGGGTCTTGAGCGTGTCGTTGACCGGCTCGATGTTCTGGTACGGGCGCGGCACTCGCTCGAAAACGCGCGGGCTCTTCCAGTCGTCGAAGAGTCCCGTCGCAAGCGCCAGGATCTCCTTGGAGTCGAAGTCGCCCACGACGGCGAGCTCGCCGGTGGAGGCGCCATAGTAGTCGCCGTAGAACTTCTTCGTGTTTTCGAGCGTCGCGGCCTTGTAGCTCGCGAGGGACTCGTCCGGCGTCTCGGTGTAGCGCACATCCCCCTTGGGATATGGGCTCAAGTGGCGGCTGTACGCGTTCGGGCCAACGGCCTCCGGCTCGCTCCTCTGCTGCTCGATGGCGGCGAAGGCCTCCTGTTTCAGCTGCTCGAACTCGTCGGCGGGAAAGGCGGGCTCGCGCAGAACCTCCGCCACGAGCTTCAGCACGGCGGGCAGGTTCTCGCGGATCGTCTCGACGGAGACGGAGGCCTGGGTCGGCCCGCCCGACGTCGCGACACGCGCCTTGAGCCGGTCGAACTCGTCCTTCAACTGCTGGCGGGTGTGCTTGGCGGTTCCGCGGATCAGAATGTCGGCGGCGAGGTCCGCGATCGCGGACTTGTTCATCAGGCTCTTTTCGTCGCCAAAACGCAGCGTCAGGGCCGCGACGACCGTCGCGCCGCGCGTCTTCTTGGACAGAAGCGCGAGCTGCAGGCCGTTGGAGAGCTTCGTGCGCGTCGTCTTCGACTCGATGTTGGCGGGGGAGGGGTCGAACGCCTCGCCCTGCGCGACGGCGGCTTCGCCCTTGTAGTCCTTCAGGAGCGCCGCGACGTCCGGGGACGCCGGGATCTCGGCGCGGTCGGGCTTGGGCGTCGGGATGAAGATTCCGACGGTTCGGTTGGAGGGCTTCAGGTACTGGACCGCGACCCGCTGCGCGTCCTCGGCGGTGAGCTTCTTGACCCGATCGCGATTCAGGAAGAAGAGGCGCCAGTCTCCGGCGCCGATCCACTCGGAAAGCTCCAGGCCCACGCGGTCGGCGGAGTTCAAAGTCAGGTCGATGTTCTTCAGCAGCTCCGCGCGCGCCCGGTCGACCTCCTCCTTCGTAATGGGGTTTCCGGGGATAGCGTCGAGGGTCGAGAGCATCGCCTTCTGGGCGTCCTCGAGCGAGGACTCCTGCCGGACCTGCGCCTGGAACATGAGGAAGCCGGGGTCGTGGAGAAACAGGAAGAAGTCCGACACCGAGGTCGCCTTCTTCGTCTCGACGAGGGCCTTGTAGAGGCGCCCGGACGGCGTGTCGGCCATCACCTGGCCGAGGAGATCGATGACGGCAGAGTCGGGATGGGGGCCGGAGGGGACGTGGTAGGCCACAGCCAGCGATTGCACGTCTCCAACGCGCCGCAACGTCACCGCGCGCTCGCCGTCCTGCGCCGGTTCGGTGGTGTAGGTCTTCTGGAGTACGCGCCCGGGACGCGGGATGTGGCCGAAGGTCTGGTTGATCAGGGCGAGAGTCTTGCCCTCGTCGAACCGGCCGGCCACGAGCAGGTACGCGTTGTCGGGCTGGTAGTAGGTCCGCCAGAAGGCCTGCAGCCGCTCGATCGGCACGTTCTCGATGTCGGTCCGCGCGCCGATCGTGTCCTTGCCGTAGTTGTGCCAGAGATAGGCCGTCGAGAGGACACGCTCGGCGAGAACGCCTTCCGGATCGTTCTCACCGGCTTCGAACTCGTTGCGCACCACGGTCATCTCGCTGTCGAGGTCCTTCCGGGCGATGAAGGAGTTGACCATTCGATCGGACTCGAGCTCGAGAGCCCACTTCAGGTTTTCTTCGGTTGCCTGAAACGTCTCGAAATAGTTGGTGCGGTCATACCAGGTCGAACCGTTGGGCCGCGCGCCGTGAGCGGTCTGCTCCTGCGGGATGTTCTTGTGATTGGTCGAGCCCTTGAACATCAGGTGCTCGAGCAAGTGCGCCATGCCCGTCTCGCCGTAATTCTCGTTGCGGGACCCCACGAGGTACGTGACGTTGACGGTGATCGTGGGCTTGCCCGGGTCGGGGAAGAGGAGGACGTGCAATCCGTTTCCCAGCACATACTCGGTGATCCCTTCGACCGAGGTGATCTTCTGGGGCGGAGGCAGCGACGTGGCCGCCTTTGGTTTGGGCGTGACCTTCGCCGGCTGAGCGGCCAGATGCGCCGCGAGGGCCAGAACGGCGAGCAAGGGCAGGGTCGGCTTGGCGAATCGCATGTTTCTCCTCGGGCCGGGCGCGCGGGCCCCGCCGTGGCGGCCTTCCCCAGGGAAGGCGGTATCTGAGAACGGTCCTGTCGGGCTCCCGATTCCTGGCAGGCGCGCCCTACTGCGCGATGCCGAGCATCGTCAGGATGAAGGCGTCGTCGAAGGCCGTCTCGCGGATCCTGTCGTAACGCCCCGAGGAGCCGCCGTGGCCTCCGGCCATGTTGATCTTGAAGAGCAGGGGATTCTTGTCGGTCTTGGTGGCGCGTAGCTTCGCGACGTACTTGGCCGGCTCCCAGTACATGACCTGGCTGTCGTCGAAGGACGTCTTGACGAGCATCGTCGGGTAGTCCTTGGCGGCGATGTTGTCGTAGGGGCTGTAGCTCTTCATGTAGGCGTACTGCTCGGAGATCTTCGGATTGCCCCACTCCTCGAACTCGCCCACGGTCAAGGGCAGCGACTCGTCGAGCATCGTGTTGATGACGTCCACGAACGGCACGTGGTTCACGACGGCCTTGAAGAGGTCCGGGCGCATGTTCACGACCGCTCCCATGAGGAGCCCCCCCGCGCTTCCGCCCTCCATGACGAGGCGGTCCTTGGAGGTGTACTGGTCGGCGATCAGGGCCTCCGCGCACGCGATGAAGTCGGTGAAGGTGTTCTTCTTCGACATCATCTTTCCCTGGTCGTGCCACTTCTTGCCCATCTCGCCGCCGCCGCGGATGTGCCCGATCGCGTAGACAACACCGCGGTCGAGCAGGCTGACGCGGTTGGAGCTGAAGGTCGCGAACATCGGCGCGCCGTAGGACCCGTATCCATAGAGCAGCGCCGGATTCTTGCCGTTCTTCTCGATCCCTTTCTTGTAGACGAGCGAGATGGGGATCTTCGTGCCGTCGGAGGCGGTCGCGTAGCGCCGCTCGGCCTGGTACTTGTCGGGGTCGTAGCCCCCCAGAACCTCCGTGCGCTTCAAGAGCTTGCTTTGGCGCGTCTTGATCTCGTAGTCGTAGACGGAGGCTGGAATCGTCAGCGACTGGTAGTTGTATCGGAACGTCGAAGTCGCAAATTCCGGGTTGGCCTCGGGAAAGACCGCGTAGACCGCCTCCGGGAACTCGACGCGGTGCGAGGCTCCAGAGGCGAGGTCCGTGATGCGAATCCGCGGCAGTCCGTCCTCCCTCTCCATGAGCACCATGTGGTCGGAAAAGAGCTCGAGGCCCGAGACCATGACCTCCTCACGGCAGGGGACGATCTCCTTCCAGTTCTCCCGGCGCGGATCCGCGACCGGCGCGGTGACGACGCGGAAGTTGCGGCAGCCGCCGCTGTTGGTGCGGATGTACAGGAGGTCTCCTCGGTGGTCGACCCCGTACTCGTGCTCCTTCTCGCGCGCGGCCACGAGCTTCCACTCTCCCATCGGCTTGTCGGCCGGGAGCATTCGCCACTCGTCGGCGGTGTGGGATCCGACCTCGAGCATCAGGTACGCCTTGCTGCGCGTGCGGAAGACGCCCACGCGGAACATCTCGTCCTTCTCCTCGTAGAGGAGCGCGTCCGTTTTCGGGTCGGCGCCCAGCGCATGGCGGTAGAGGCGATAGGCGCGCTTGGCGGCGTCGTCGACCGTGTAGAAGAGCGTCTTGTTGTCGGCGGCCCAGGCGACCGAGGAAGTCTTCATGACGGTCTCGGGCAGGACCTTGCCGGTCGCCAGGTCCTTGATGTGCAGCGTGTAGTCGCGAAAGCCCGTGTTATCCGTCGTGTAGGCGAGCAACTTCCCGTCGTCGGTGATGTCGCGGTCACCGACGGCCATGAACTTCTCTCCCTTGGCCATCTCGTTCAAGTCGAGCAGTACCTGCTCGACCGCGTCGAGGCTTCCCTTCTTGCGGCAATAGATCGTGTACTGTTTTCCCGTCTCAGTGCGCGAGTAGTAGAAGTAGCCGTCCATCCGGTACGGGACGGTGAGGTCGGTCTGCTTGATGCGCCCGAGCATCTCCTGATAGAGCTTCTCCTGGAAGGCCTCGGTCCCCTTCATGAAGTCGTCGGCGTATTTGTTCTCGGCCTCCAGGTATGCGCGGACCTCGGGGTTCGAGCGCTCGCGCAGCCAGAAGTAATCGTCCTGCAGCTTGTCGCCGTGGATGTCGGTCGTCTTCGGGTTCTTCTTGGCCATGGGCGGTGTCGAGGCGGTAACGTCGGCCGCCGCCAGGGGGAGGGTCCACAGGAAGGCCGCCAACCCGGCCGCGAATGCCGCTTTCCGCCTCATATCCTCTCCTTCAATCGGGGCCGGATCATAGCAGGGGAGGACGCGCCTCGGCCCGCTCCGGCGGGGCTAGAATCCGGCAATCGATCTCGATTGCGGAGGAACCTCATGAAGCCTATATCCCTGTGTGCCGCTCTTCTGTCCCTGCTTCTGCCTTTGCGGGTCCTGGCGCAACACCAACACCCAGATCCCGCGCAAGCGCCGCCTGCCCCTCCTCCCGCGACGCTCTTCTCCGGCATGGGCTCGCACCGGCATCCCATCTCGACCGCAAGCGCCGAGGCGCAGAAATTCTTCGCCCAGGGCCTGACGTTGCTCTACGGCTTCAACCACGAGGAGGCGATCCGCTCCTTCCAGCGTGCCGCCGAGATCGACCCGAAGGCGGTGATGCCCCACTGGGGGAGCTCGCTCGCTCTTGGGATGAACTACAACGATCCGCTGCCGCCCGAGGAGCGGCTCAAGAAAGCCTTTGAAGAAGCGCAGAAGGCGCTGGCCCTGTCTTCGAGCGGGCCGGAGAACGAGCGGGCGTACGCGGAGGCGCTTTCGAAGCGGTATTCCGCCGATCCGAAGGCCGACGGCGCCCAGCTCCTTCGCGACTACAACGCGGCGATGCGGGAGCTCTCGAAGAAGTACCCGGACGATCTCGACGCCGCGACGCTCTACGCCGAGAGCGGAATGAACCTGAACCCCTGGAAGCTCTGGAAGAGCGACGGAACGCCGAACGAGGGCACGCTCGAGATCATCGAAACGCTCGAGTCCGTCTTGAAGCGCGATCCGTCGCACCCGGGCGCGAATCACTATTACATCCATGCGGTCGAGGCCTCGAAGGAGCCCGAGAAGGCGCTGCCGTCGGCGTCCCGTCTGCAGACGCTGGTTCCCTCCGCGGGGCACCTGGTTCACATGCCCGCTCACATTTACATCCGCACGGGCGATTACCTTGCGGCCGAGAAGGCGAACGCGGACTCGGCCGAGATCGATCGCGCATACATCCGCGCGACGGGCGCCTCGGGGTTATACCCGGTCATGTACTACGACCACAACGTTCACTTTCAGTCGATGGCGGCCGCCATGGCGGGACGCTACGCCGAGGCGAGGAAGTCCGCCGAGCGTCTCTACGCCGAGGCCCTCCCGGTCGTGTCGATGGACCCGATGATCGAGGGGTATCTCATCCAGCCGATGGTCGTGGCGATGCGATTCGGCAAGTGGGCCGACCTGAACACGTGGAGCGATCCGGGTCGGAACCTTCCGACGACCAGAGCCTTCTGGCTCTATGCGCGAGCCGCAGCCGCCGCCGAGTCGGGCAACGCCGCCGAGGCAGAGAAGCGCCGGGCCGCCTTCCAGGCTGCCCTCGCCGCGATACCGGCGGACCTTCACATCGGCCCTCAGAACACGGTGCGGGCAATGTTTGCCGTGGCGGCGAACGACCTGGATGGCCGTATCGCCGAGGCTCGAGGCGATCGGAGGGCCCGGATCGAGAGCTGGAGAAAGGCTGTCGAGGCGGAGGACCTCTTGGCCTACGACGAGCCTCCGGCCTGGCAGAATCCGACGCGCGAGTCGCTCGGCGCCGCCCTGCTCGCCGACGGGCAGACCGCGGAGGCGGAAAGGGTCTTCCGCGCCGACCTGGAGAAGCATCCCCGCAATCCTCGCTCTCTGTTTGGGCTGGCCGCGAGCCTCAAGGCGCAAGGCCGGTCCGCGGACGCGGCTTGGGTTCAACAGCAGTTCGAGACAGCCTGGAAGGACGCCGACACGACGCTTTCCCTCGGAGACCTGTGAAGCGGGGTGGCGGCGAAGACCGCCGCGTCGCCTCGGCGCGCGTCGTCTTGCGGCTCTGGGCCGCGGCCTTGCTGGCGTTGCTCCCGGCGGCGGCCCTCGCCCAGCACGGGCACGGGAAACCGTCAAGCGTCCCGCGCGGGGCGAAGACCGCGATCCTCCTGCCGGGCCTCGGCTCGCACCGGCATTCGATCGAGACCTCCAGCCCGGAGGCTCAGAAGTTCTTCGACCAGGGCCTGACGCTCGTCTACGGCTTCAATCCGCGGGAGGCGGTCCGTTCCTTCGAACGGGCCTCCGCGCTGGATTCCGAAGCCGCGATGCCTCACTGGGGAATCGCGCTCGCCCTGGCCGGA
>JBGPCK010000099.1:0-11367 GCA_041481715.1 Thermoanaerobaculia bacterium
AGGTGTTGCGCCGCGAGGCGCCGAGAAGGCGCCGGCGCGTGTACCGCGCACTCGTGTCCCGCGCGCGACGCGAGCGGCGCGCGGCAGTCCGACTGCTGGCGAAGCTCCCCGACGCCGCCTGAGGTTCCGCTAGGCCGAGGGGCGGCGAGAAAGGACTTCCATCGCCTCGTCGGTCGGGGTGACCGAGATCTCTTCGATCGCGCCCCGTGCAATCTTCCCGAGCAAGTCGAGAATCGCCGCGGCCGGGGCGCCCAGGTCCTCCAGGAACACGGCGAGGTCGCCGTTTCCGTAGAGATACTGCGAGGCGATGGGATTGACCGAGTAGTCCGTGAAGACGAAGGTCGCCTTGTACTCGAAGGTCCGCCGATCAGACGGCTGGACCCGAATCCTGCACTTGGCGATCACGGTGTCCTCCCGCGCGCCACGGCCTCTTGCGTGAGGCGGCGGCGCCAGTCCGGTCAGGCCCTGGGACGGGCTTCGTTGACCTTGAGCGAACGTCCTCCGACTTCCTTGCCGTTCAACGCCGCGATCGCCGCACGGGCCTCGGCGTCATTGTCGAACTCGACGAAGCCGAACCCCTTGGACTGGTTCGTCTGGCGGTCCATGATGACGGCAACCGAGGACGGATTGCCGAACGGCGCGAACAGGGTGCGCAGGTCTGCTTCGGTCGTGTTGTAGGAGAGGTTACCGACGTAGATCTTCATGATGCTCCTCGAACCGATCAATTTCCGGCGTTTCTCGGGGAGAATTGCCGCCGAGGAGCAATTCTCTCTTCCCGTCGATTGTCGTTCGGAGTCGGTCAGATCGGGTCTGGCTTCGCTCGATGAAGGACGAGAACCTGTCTAACTTATCACGTCCCAGGGTTTGCCGACCCCGGTTTTCCCCGAGAATTCCCAGGCCTGGGCGTCGAGGGTCGTCCCTTATGCAGGGCTAACCCCCTTCTGCGGGAAGTCAGCGTTGAGCCCCTTATGCAGGGCTGACCCCCTTCTGCAGGAAGTCAGCGTTGACCCTGGCTTAGAGGGACTTGATGCGGACGCCGCCGCCGCTCGTGTGCAGACGCAGTGTTTCCCCGCCCTTGCCGAGACTGCCGTGGAGGCTCCGCCGGGAAATCTCCCCCACGACGCGCACGGGCATGTCGGTCTTCACGGAGTTTCCCTCGGCGTCGATCTCGAAGCCGATCTCCGGGTCGATCGCCACTTCGATGCCGCCGCCGGAGGTCTCCAGAGACCCTCCCCGCGCATTGCCCTTCGCGAAGGAGGCCTCGATACCGCCGCCCGACGTCTCCGCCTCGATGCGGCCGCCCGCTTGGGCGATGCGGATGCCGCCGCCGGAGCTGGTGGCGTGGATGTCGCCCGTGACACGATCGAGCTCGATCGATCCCCCGCTCGTCTCGGCCGAGAGCGAGCCGTCGAGGTTCGCTCCCTCGATTCCGCCGCCCGAGGTCTGGACGCGCGTGCGGCCCTTGATGTCGCGCAGGCTGATTGGTCCGCCCGAGGTGTCGGCCTCCAGATCTCCGACGAGATCGGAAACGGTGATGCCACCCCCGGACGTGTCGAGTTTCGAGCGGGAACGAATCCCCTCGATCGCGATCTTGCCCCCCGACGTGTGGAGGTCGAGCGCCGTCTGAGCGGGGACCTCGATCTCGTAACGGACGCGGCTGTTGCCGTCGCCAAACCAACCCGAGACCCGGTGCTTTCGGCGGGCCGTGACGGTGACCGAGCGGTTGCCTTCATCGAACCGGAAGGAGAGCAGCTCGTCGAGCTCCTTGGCGCTCGTCACGACGAGGCGGACGTCCGGCGTGGGCTTGCCGGTGACGGTGACGCTTCCGATGTCGGTCTCGAGCCGGAAGGTGCCGCCGGGCTCTAGCTTGAGGGTCTTCTCCAGACGCGACGCGGCGGAAAGCGTGAGCGCCGGCCAGGTGGCGAGGGCGAC
Organism: Thermoanaerobaculia bacterium; assembly: GCA_041481715.1. Classification (GTDB taxonomy): domain Bacteria; phylum Acidobacteriota; class Thermoanaerobaculia; order UBA5066; family Gp7-AA6; genus DATBFU01. The sequence continues at coordinate 1,933 of JBGPCK010000099.1, forward strand.
GAGCGCGACGAGCAGGGTCGGACGGCGGAGCCTCGGTCTCATGGTCATTTCCCCCTTTTCGGACGGGCCTCCGGGAAGGCTTCTAAGGGAGAAACGTCGCCGGGGTCAAAAGGTTCTGGCGCGACCCACCCGGACCACCCTCACTCGGGCTTCTCTTCCGGGGGAAGAGGGGATGTCGCGACGGTACCGCGGTGCCTCTCAGGCCGCCACGGACAGCGGCCGGCAATCCGCGCAGGGGTGGTACCCCGCCTCCAGGGCTTCCCGCTCGGAGGCGAAGGGAACCTTGTTCGAGAGAACGAGCGTCGCAATGCCGCCGCAAGTCGGGTAGCAGAAGTGTTTCTGCGCCTCGTTTCCAAGAAAACGCACGCGCGAGTCGGCCAGCTTCTCCAGCAGCCCGGGATCGGCGCCCTCGACCTCGAGCAGGCGGCGCTTGGCGCGGCTGCCCCCGAGCGAGTAGTTGCCGAGGTGGCCGTCGCTGCGCACGACGCGGTGGCAAGGGATCAAGAGCGGCACCGGGTTCTTCGCGAGCACCGAGCCGGCCGCCCGAACCGCATCGGGATGCCCGATCTCGCGGGCGATCCAGCTGTAGGGGCGCACCTCTCCCGTCGGGATCTCGAGAGCCTTGTGAAGTACCGCCCGCTCGAAGTCGGAGAGACCCCGCAGGTCGAAGCGCAGGATCCCCCGTCCCGTCCCCTTCAGGGTCCGGATGAGCGCCCGAACGCCCGCGGGCGGGACCGACTTCTCCGCGGAGACCGGTCGGCCGAAGCGCTCGCGGAAACGGCGCTCGAAGGCCGCCGGGGAGCTCGCCCGCGAGACCATCGAGATGCCCGCCTTGCTGTGCGCGACGTAGACCGGCCCAATCGGGGACTCGAGGCGCCAGAAGCGATCCGAGAGGCCCACACGAGAAAGGACCGCCGGCAGGAGTCCTCGCGGCGCCTTCTCGCGGGCGAGCCCGCGCAGGGCCCGCTGCAGCTCCAGGGCGTTGCTAATCGATTTCTTCGAGGTTCTCTTCATGATCTCGCTCCTGTGCGGCGGGACTCGGTCAGGGCTTCCCGTAGCGCGTTGATCGCGCGATGCACGTTCGACTTGGTCGTTCCCAGCGGTTGCTTCAGAATCGTGGCCACTTCCTCTAGCTTCAGGCCTTCGACGTACCGCAGGATGAGCGGTGAGCGGTACCGCTCCGGCAGGCGGGCCACGAGCGAGGCGATGTCGGCGCGCTGGCGCTTGACCTCGAATCTCGCGTCGGGGCGACTGTGCGGGTCGTCGTGGACCTCGCGCGCGGCGAGCGCGCCGGCGCCCTCTCCGTCGTCGAGCGACACCGTCGGGCGGCGTTTCTTGCGCAGCCGGTTGCGCGCGACGTTCAGAGTGACCTGGTAGAGCCAGGCCTTCAGGGCCATCGCTCGCACCCGCTCCGGCGGATACGCGCTCAAGGCACGGTAGGCGCGCACGAACGCGTCCTGCGCGACCTCTTCGGCGTCTTCGCGACTGCCGGTCAGGCGCAGAGCGAAGGTGAAGAGGCGATCCTGGAAGTGGCGGACCATCTGCTCGAAAGACCCGTCGAGGTCTTCCGCCAGGGCTGCCGCGAGGGCGGCATCCAAGGAGGCGGCGGCGCTTTCCATCTTCTCTTGTGCACCGCTTATCACCAATCGCAGCCCTCGGGAACGGCCCGGGCGGCTTTTTCCGGTGCACGCGCTGTCGGGACAAGGTGTCATGCTCATGGGGCGCTGCCTCTCTGGACTGAAACACATCCGGGGCGGGGGAGGTTGCAGAGCCAAAGGCGAAGGGCAGGACGTCGGAAGGCCGTAAGTCCCATGTTCCTCGTCTTTTACTTCAGGGTCACGATGATCGTTCCGTTCTCGTCCTTCAGCTCGACGCGATCGGGGTCGATCCGGACCACGGTGTAGCCCTCGACGTAGCTGCCGGGCCGGACCACCCGGCCGTTGATCAGGGCGGTCGGATTCCCCTCGGAATAGACGATCCCTTCCAACTCCAGCTTGCCCTCCGGGAGGTTGGCGGTTCCCGAGTAGATCTTCGTGCGCGAGGCGGGCTCCCTCGGCGGCGCGGCGCGGCGCGGCTGGACTTCGACGGCCATCCGCGGGCTCGACGAGGCGTTGGAGACCTCGACGGGTGGCAGGATCACTGGAGTTCGGGGCGGCTCGCGGCGCAGGGGGGCGCTCGCCGGAGCCGGAGCGGTCCTCGAGGGGACCGCGGTGATGGAGGCAGCGGCGATCGAGGCGGTCACGACGGGTCCTGCCGCCCCGGCCGGGAGTCGCGTCGCCGTCGGGGCCGGCGCGGGAGCCGTCGCAACGGCAATCGCAGATGCCGGCGGCGTCGCCACCGCTCGCAGCAGCTCCGGCTCGCGCCCGCGCCGCAGCAGGAAAAGCCCTGCGCCGATCAGCGCGGCAGCCGCGATCGCCGCGGCCGCCAGAAGCCGGATTCGGCGGCGAGGGCGCCCGGGGTCGGGCAGAGGCATGGGCACGCGCGAGCCCGAGCCGCCTCCCGCGCCCGGCGACTGCGCCGCCTGCGCCCGCCGGAGCGCCTCGTCGATCAGGCTCACGCGGCCTTGCCTTCGAGCTCCCGGATCGCCTGCCGGACCGAGCGGCCGGTGAGCTGGTCGGTTCCGTTGACGAAGCCGTAAAGCAGGGCCTTGTCACACACCGCGTTGATCAACCGGGGCACCCCGCGGGAATACCGGTGAATCGTCCGAATCGCCCAGGGCGTGAACGTGGGACGGCCGCTGCCGCCCGCCACCCGCAGGCGGTGGTCGATGTAGCGCTCGGTTTCCGCGCGGGAGAGCGGCGTCAGGTGGTACCGCACGGTGATTCGCTGGCGCAGCTGGCGCAGCCCCTGGCCGTTCAACTTCTCGCGCAGCTCGGGCTGGCCCACGAGAACGATCTGAAGAAGCTTGCGCTGCTCCGTCTCGAGGTTCGAGAGCAGTCGCACCTGCTCGAGGAGCTCGTCATCCAGGTCTTGCGCCTCATCGATGAGGAGCACGACGTCGTGGCCCGCCGCCGCCTCCTCGATCAGGAACTGATTCAGCCTTTCGAGCGAGGAGACACGGTCGATCCTCCGGGGCGCAAGGCCGAGCTCAGTCAGGATCGTCCGTAAGAGTTGCGCGCTCGTCAGCGAGGGATTCAGGATCAGCGCGGTGCGAAAGCTCTCACCGAGCTGCTTCAAGATCGCGCGGCAGACGGTGGTCTTGCCGGCACCGACTTCTCCGGTCAGCTGGATGAAACCCTTGCGCTCCTGGATGCCGAAGAGGATGTGGTTGAAGGCCTCGCGGTGTCGGTCCGAGAAGAACAGGAAGCGCGGGTCCGGCGTCAGGTTGAAGGGAGCCTCGCGGAAGCCGTAGAACTGCTCGTACACCGGGACAAGGACTCTGACACAAGACGGGACTCTCGCGCGAACGAGCAAGACGAATCAAACCGGGATTACGAATCCGGCAGCGCCGGCTCGCCGGGGCGGCGGCGCTCCGGCTCCTTACGGCGGGGAGGCGTCGCGGGGCGGCCGGATGCCGAGGGCGTGGCACACCCGCGCCGCGATGCGCCAGGATGGAAATTCCTCGACGCGCTCGTGGGCGATCCCGGGCCCGGCCGCGAGCAACGTCGCGTCGAGCGCGGGGAAGACGTTGCGGTAGCCATGCCCGCCGTAGTCGACCGGCGTCCCCGAAGTGTGACCCGGGACCACCCGCATCGAGACGGAGATACCGGGCCGGGCGAGCAGGATGAGGTCGCCCGATTCAGGCGCGTCGAGGCCGAGCGGCCCCGCGTCGGCGCGGCGGACCATACGGTCGAAGGGGGACTCGCCGTTCACGCGGAATCCCGCAAAGAGCCTCTCGATCGCTTGGGCCTCTTCCGGCGATGCCGTCGCGGGGTTGAGGAAGACGTGCGCGATGCCGCCACCCGCCATCGCGGCGGCGGCCGACCCGGGGTCGATCGACCCGTCGGAAGAGAGGCTCAGCAAGCCCGCCTCGCGCAGGATCTCGTTGGGGTAGATGCTCGTCCAGATCGGGACCATTCCGTGGTCGGAGGTAACGAAGAGCGTGTCGGTCGGTGCGAGGGCTTTCTCGATCGCGTCGAGGGAGCGGTCGGCGAGCGCGTACGCCTGCTCGACATACCCGCGGAAGCGGGCGGCGCGCTCGGGGGTGTAGCCGGCCTGCCGCGGGTCCGTCAGGAAGAACTGGTGTTCGATCTCGTCCGCCTCCGGCTGGTACAGCAGTAGGAGGTCCCAGTCCGCGCGGTGAATCGCCCATACCTGCGCGCGCGTCAGGAACGCGGCCAGGCGGTCGGCTTGCTCGACATAGATCTCCGGACGCGGGGAATGTGCGCCCGCGTTTCCCATGTCGGGTGTTCCCGGCCAGAAGCCGGCGTTCTCGTCGAGGCCGCGGCGGAACTCTTCCGGGTAGGCCTCGTTGGCGAAGAGCGCGCCGAGGTAGAGCTCGACCTCGGACAGGTCGGGCGAGAGCGTGACGAGCTTGCACCATGCGCCCGTGCGCTCTTTCTCGCCGGCGGCCTCGACCGCAAACCAGTCTCCCGGGCGCGCCTGCGAGGGATCTCCCGCCTCCGGCTCGACTTGCAGAAGGTCGTAGTTCGTGCGGCCGTCGTCGGTCGTGTCGAGGGCGACCAGGGCCACGCGGTGCGCCGTCGGAGAGAGCTCGATTCGGATGGACCGGGGGGGCGAGAAGCTTCGAGGATTCGGCGGCGCGTCGGTCCAGGCCTCGGAGGACAGCCTCAGGAAGCGGGCCTTCGAGACCGGTTCTGCGGTGAAGTTCATGCCCCAGTCGGCGGCTCGCTCGGGAGTCCTTCCGTCTGCTCCGGGATAGAGGATCACGCCGACGCGCTTGCCCTGGCGGCGGGCGGCCTGCCAGAGCGTCTCGGCGCGGATCGGCGCGTCGAAGCCCGAGAGCTGGGTGCCGAAGGGCTTGGAGGGGTCGAGCATCTCGTTGGCGACGATGCCGGTTGCCCGCGGCAGGGCCCCGGTCACGTGCGTGATGTGCGAGACGGCGGTCAACGATGGCGTCGGCGGGCGCGACCGCCGGGCGAAGAAGCCGCGCTCCGCGATCCGCCGAAAGCCGCCGTAGGGGAGCTTGTCCGGTTCTTCGAGAAGGCTCGCCAGGCGCTCGCCAGCCACCCCGTCGAAGGAGACGAGAACCGCCCGGGCAGCCGGCGACGGCGGCAGAGGGGTCGCGGTCGGCGTGGCCGGGCGGCACGCAACCGCGAACAAGAGGCCGGCCGCGAGGCGTCCGGCTCGAGGGATCAACGCGCCGGCGCTCAGAAGCCCCAGAGCGCGAGCTCGTCGAGCAGGGTCGCGAGCTTCGGGTGCTCCGCGAGCTCGCGGTACAGCCAGCCGTGCTGCTCTTTCGCCTCGGTCAGGTGCTCGCGCAGACGCTCCGGGTCCCTCTCGGCCGCCGCCGCCCGCATCCGCTCGAGGAGCCCGTGCCCCTGCTCGTCGAGGCGCTCTCCGTGCCGGTCCACGAAAGAGTCGAACGCCTTATCGACCCGCGCGCGGTGGGAGTCGTCCGGTACCGTGTCGTCGTCCTCGATCATCGATTCCTCCCCGCCGTCTCCGGCCGCAGCTTTCGCTCGATGCAGAAGGCGATCGCACCGGCGTGGTGGCGGCTGTTTTCGATGAAGATCTTTCCGATCTCGGCCCCGCAGAGGATCGCGCCGGCGAGGTAGAGGTCGGGCACGTTCGATTCGAGGGTCTCGGCGTCGTGGGCCGGGACGCGCGCCGGCCCTTCAAGACGGACCCCGCACCGCGCAAAGAGCGCGAAGTCGGGCTCGTAGCCGATCAGGGGGAAAACGGCGTCGGCCGAGATCGCGCGCCGGCCGTCCGGGTCTTCGATCGAGACGGATTCGGCCGCGATCTCGAGGACGCGCGCCTGGAAGAACGCTCGGATCGCCCCGGCGCGGATCCGGTTCTCGAGGTCCGGCTTGATCCAGTACTTCACCCGCTCGGAGAGCTGCGCCGCCCGCACGATCATCGTGACCCGAGCGCCGTGGCGGTAGAGGTCGAGCGCGGCCTCGCAGGCGGAGTTCTTTCCGCCGACCACCACGACATCGCGGCCGTGAAACGGGTAACCCGAAACGTAGCGAGAGTGAACGTGCGGCTGGTCGTCGCCTGGGACGCCGAGGCGCCGCGGGTTGTGGAAGAAGCCGGTCGCAAGAATGGCCGCGGGCGCAGGGAAGTGAATCTCCCGACCGCGCGCCAGGGCCTCGATCTCGAGGCCGCCGCCGGCCCTCGGAACGATCGAGCGGATCTCGGTTTCCGATGCCACCCGCACCCCGAACCGCTCGGCGACGCCGCGGTAGTAGGCGAGCGTCTCAAGCCGCGTCGGGTGCGGCTCGGGCGAGGAGAAGGGGATGCCGGCGATGTCCAGAAGGTCGCGCGTCGAGAACCAGCGCATCTCTTCGGGAAAGTTGTAGATCGAGTCGAGCAGGAAGCCCCGGTCGAAGCAGACGGCCGGAATCTCCCGCCGCAGGAGCTCCGCGGCGCAGGCGATGCCCGTCGGTCCCGCGCCAACGATCGCAACGGGTTGTTCCCGGTTCCCCACGAAGGGATTCTATTGCGCGCTCGACGGCGGCGCCGCGACGACGGCGTGAAGCTCCTCGATCGAGCGCAGCACACCGCCCCGCGCGACGAACCTCACCTTGCGCAGGTTGGCAATGTCGGCCGTCGGATCGGCCGCGATGACGAGCAGATCTGCGTCCTTCCCCTTTTCGATCGTGCCGGTCTGTTTCTCGACGCCCATCGCGCGGGAGCCGCCATGAGTCGAGGCCATGAGAACCTGCATCGGAGTCAGCCCCGAGGCCTGCATCGCCTCCATCTCGGCGTACACCGAGGGACCGTGCAGGGTGAGCGGGTTGCCGGCGTCGGTACCCATGGCGATCGGGATGCCCGCCTCCGCGACGCGCTTCAGGTTCAAGCGGCAGACACGGTCGGCGTCCTCGATCTTCTTGCCGAACCGGGCGAATTCCTCCGCCGATTCCGGAAGGGCGAGAGACGCGGACTCGGCGACGCGTGCCAGTGTGGCGGGATCCACGCAGCCGTTCGGGTCGTCCACGGCCGGCGCGGTCTTGGAAGCAGCCGCCTGCTCGAGGCGCACGTAGCCATCCATGACGGTGAGCGTCGGGCAGTAGATCGCTCCGCTCTTTTTCGCGAGCGCGATGAACTCCTCGTCCACGGGAAAGTCGTCGACGCTGTGCACGAGGAGCTTCGCTCCCGCACGCAAGGCGGCCTTGGCCTCGGCGAGGCCCGTGGCGTGCACGATCAGAGGAAGTCCGAGTTTGCGCGCCTCTTCCCCCGCGGCGAGGACGGCGGGAGCGGAGGCCTCGACCGGCTGATCCTTCGTCACGATGTACCAGACCTTGACCGCATCGGCGCCCTGCGCCGCGAGGTACCGGACTCCCGCGCGCCCCGCCTCCGGATCCTTCAGGTGGATGAACTGCCTCTCCGCGGGAAGGTTCAGCCAGAAATCGACCGTCGAAAGAAGCGGCCCGGCCGCAGCGACGCGGGGCGCTCGTGTGTCGTCGCGCTCGCGACGGGCCATCGCGATCGTCCAGGGATATCCGCCGACGTCGAAGACCGACGTCACTCCCGAACAGAGTTGCGAACGGAAGAAGCGCTCCGGGTTCGCCTTGAGATCGGCGGCGACGCCCTCGTAGGGATGTCGGTCGCGCACGTCGATCGCGTCCGGCCGCCCGTCCGCCCAGCCGGTCTGGGAAAAGTGCACGTGGGCGTCGACGAGGCCCGGCGTGATCCACATGCCGGAGATGTCGGTCACGGCGACGCCGTCGGGCACGGCGCAGTTGGCGGCGGCGCATTCGACCTTGCCGTCGCGCAACACCACGACGGCGTTTCGCACCGGCGGCGCTCCCGTGCCGTCGACGAGCGTGCCTCCCGTGAGCGCCCGCGGCGGCGGCGGCGTGCCAGGAGGCGCTGTAAAGGCGCTCGTCATGGCGATCTTCCACTCGGAGCCGACCCGGAGGAAGAGACGCTCCGAGAGGCCCGACTGCTCCTGCGCGCCGTAGCGGACGCGGTATCGGTAGGTGCCGTAGACCACCCCTTCGCGCACGAGCATCAGTCGCAGGTCGCTCGCCTCGAAGGTGTCCGGCCAGCGGTCGCCCGCGTCCTTGGCGAGCCCTTCGAAGCCGAGCCGCGGGCCCTCCGCGCCGGTGCGGGCGAGGCTCGGCGTGTCGAGGTAGCAGGCGAGGTAGGCCGCGCGGTCGCGGTTGCGGATTGCCGCGAGGTTCTTCTCGAACAGGGCGCGGGCCGCGGCCGTGTCCGCCGTCTCGCCGGGAGCGGGAAGTCCCAGCGCCGCGAACGAGGCGAGGGCGAAGGCGAGGGCCAATGCCGGGACGAGGATGCCGGGACGCCGGGTCGGAGCCGTCATGCGCTTCTCCTCAGTTGTGAAGATCCGCGAGAAATCCATCGAGGATCCGATTGAATTCCTCCGGCTTGTCCATCATGAGCCAGTGGCTGGCGCCGGTGATCGCTTTCATCGGGACGCCCGGAATTGAGCGGTGGATCGCGGCCGGGTTGTCGGCCAGGTAGGAGGCAATCGAGAGGCGCGGGCCCGTGTAGCGCGCGAGCGCCTCTTTCAGATGGAAGGTGTAGAGCCCAAGGGTCGCTCCCGTGAAGACCGCGCGCGGTGTCGCGTGGAGCGAGGCGAGGACGGCGGCGCGGGTCTGCCCGGTGGCCCCCTTGAGAATCGAGTCAAACCAGGCGTCGGTGAATTGAACATAGTTTTCGGGCGCGAGGCCGCGTTTCAACCCTTCGATCTGATCGGGGGGTGTCGACGACAGGTCGCCCGCCGCGTCCGCGAAGACGAGGCCGGCGAGGCGCTCGGGTTCGCGCCCGGCATAGGCGCACACGACCGCCCCGCCGAAGCTGTGGCCGACGAGCACGAAGCGAGACAGCTTCAGCGCGCCGGCCACGGCCGTGACATCAGCGGCGAAGGCTTCCACCGAGTCGTCGCCGTCGGGGGCCGGGGCGGATTGCCCCATGCCGTGCAGGTCGAGGGCAACCGCCCGGTGGCTCGTGCGCAGGTGTGCCAGCTGCGCCGCCCACTGTGACTTGTTCGAGCCATTCCCATGGACGAAGAGGACCGGGACGCTTCCCCGGCCGCCGTCGTCGATCGAGAGCCTTCCGGCGGGACCGTCGACGAAGGAGTTGGGTGCGATGGGCGGCGCCGGAGAAGGCGGCGTTGCCTGGTGCATGCAGCCGACGGACACCGCCAGAAGTCCGAAACCGGCCGCGCTCTTCACCGGGCGGGAAGTATAGCGACGGCCGCGAACCCCCTCACCCTACCCCTCTCCCCCAAGGGGGGAGAGGGAATTGGAGAGGCGATCGGCCGTTCGACGCGCTCCTCCTACTCCCTCTCCCGCCGGGAGAGGGAGCAGACCTCGCGCACCTCCGCTCCCCCAAGGGGGAGAG
>JBGPCK010000100.1:0-11089 GCA_041481715.1 Thermoanaerobaculia bacterium
CTGGGATGCGGCGAGTCCACCGTCCGTAACCACCTGTTCAACGCAAGGCGCATCCTGCGCCGCGAGATCGAGAAGCTCCACCCCGGCCTCTTCCGGCGGCAGCCAAAGCCATGAGCGAGGCCTGTCGGAGGGTCCGCCCGAGGCTGACGGAGTACGGGCGCGAGGCGCTCGCGGGCGCAGAGCGGGGCGCGGTGCGCGAGCACCTGAAGGGCTGCGGGCGGTGCCGAGCCGAGGCGGCGTCGATCGATCCGGCCCTTCTCTTTGCAGGGCTGCCGGCTGAGGCCGTTTCCGCCGACGAAGTCGCTTCCGTGGTGGCGTCGGTCCGCGCCGGGATCGCGCTTCGGCAAGCCGAGCGGCGGATCGAGCGGCCGTCCCGGCGCCGTCTTGGGCAAGTGGGGCGGCGCCGGGCAATCCGCGCGGCCGCCGCGGCAGCGGTGGTCCTTCTGACGCTCGCCGTGCCGTCGGGGCTGCGGCCTCCGGTGTCGGAGAAGCGGGCTGCCGAAATCGGGCGGTCTCCCGCGGCGGGGCTTTCGGCCGTCGCCGCGCCGGCGGACGCCGCGAAGGCGCCGGGTGGGGCGACCGTCTACGACTGGAATCCGGGCGCGGGAGAACCGCGCGTGGTCTGGATCGTGGATGGCTCGCTCGATATCTAGACCCTCGCGGCGCCCGTCGCTTCGCGGATCTTTCGAGTCCTTAATCACTTGAGAAAACCCTTTCTTTTCGCGGCCGCGCTGGCCTTTCTTCTCTCGGCTTCTTCCGGGGCAGAGGAGCTTTCCATCAAGGTCTTTCAGTTGCATTACCGCCGCGTCGAAGAAGCCGCGCTGCTCATCCGGCCGCAGTTGTCCGACGCGGCCTCGGTGACCCTCACGCAGCGCCTGAACGCGATGACCGTCACCGACCGGGCGGAGAACCTGAAGACGGTCGCGAAGGTCCTGGCCGACTTCGACGTTCCGCCGCGCGGCTTCACGTTCGCGGTCAAGCTCGTGCGGGCCCGGGCGGACGTGCCGGCGGGGTCGATCTCTGCGGAGATCGGTGGAATGGGAGCGAAGCTGAAGACCCTCTTTCAGTTCAACGACTACGCGCTGATCGATTCGGCGGTGCTGCGGGGCGTCGAGGGGCGGCGGGTCGACTGTCGGCTGGGAGATGATTACGCTCTTTCCTTTTCGATCGCGCCCGCGGGCAGCGGGGACGACCTGCTGCTTGCCCCCTTCACGCTCTCGCGTGTGCACTGGGCGGCCAATCCGGGGCCGGGGCCCACGACCCTGACGCCGCTCTACCGCGCCCCGATGCCGATCAAGCTCAACCAGACGCTCATCGTCGGCGCTTCGCGGGAGGAGCGGTCGAAGAGCGCCCTGATCCTGATCCTGCTCGCACAGGAGCTGCCGCGAGCCGAGGTCGAGAAGGGCCTCGCCGGCTCGAAGACCGTGGAGAGACGGCCTTGAGCCCGCAGTTCGCTGTGAAGATCGGCTGGGCCGACGGCACCATCGCCGAAGAGGCCGTCCTCGCCAACGACGTCGGAGCCGCGCGCTCCGAGGTCGAACGGCGGGGCGGCCACGTCTTCGAAATCCGGCGCAAGGGATTCTCCCTGGCCGCCGCGCGCGCGGGCCGCCGGGGCCGGGTCAAGATGTCCGAGTTCCTGATCTTCAACCAGGAGATGATCGCTCTGCTCAAGGCGGGGCTGCCGGTCGTGCATTCCTTCGAGATTCTGCTCGAGCGGCAGGAGAGTCCTGTCCTGCGGCGCGTGCTGGCCGACGTCCGGGCGCGCGTCAACTCCGGCGCCTCCCTTTCCGAGGCGTTTGCCGAGCAGGGGGACCTGTTCCCGCGGCTCTACTGGACGTCGCTCAAGGCCGGGGAGAAGTCGGGCGAGATCGAGAGCGTGCTGCGCCGCTACCTGAAGTACCAGAAGACGGTGATCGGGCTCTCGCGCAAGGTCGTTTCGACCCTAGTCTATCCGGCGATCCTGATTCTCCTTTCCGTCGTCCTGATCGCGATTCTCATGACGGTCGTCATCCCCAAGTTCCAGGATTTCTTCGGCGAATTCGGCGGGGAGCTGCCGCTCTTGACCATCGTCGTGATCCGGACCGCGGGATTCCTGCGCGACAACATCATCTGGATCGGAAGCGGCCTCGCGGCCCTCTTCTTCTTTGCCTCCCGGTGGCTGAAGACCACACGCGGGGCGGAGTGGGGCGACGCCATGCTGCTGAAGATCCCCGTCATCGGCGGAATCTTTCGCCGGTTCGGCATCACGCAATTCACCCGCAGCCTCGCGACGCTGCTTGGCGGCGGAACGCCTCTCGTGCCGGCCCTCGAGAATGCGGGCGACGCGATCGGAAACCGGTTCCTGTCGCGGCGCGTGCGGGACGTGGTGCCGCGGGTGCGCGAGGGGGGCGAGCTCTGGAAGGCCCTGGACGACACGGGTCTCTTCACCAACCTGACGATCGAGATGGTCAAGGTCGGCGAGATGTCCGGGGCGCTCGAGGAGATGCTTACCTCGGTTTCCGAGTTTTATGACGAGGAGATCGAGACATTACTCGCGCGCGTGATCTCTTTCGTCGAACCCGTCATTCTCGTCATCATGGGAGGCGTCATCGTGACGATCCTCCTGTCGGTCTACCTGCCGATCTTCCGGCTCATGTCGCAGGTCAAGGGGTAGGAGGGTAAGGGCGATGGCGACGACCAAGGCCGTTCTGAACGGAAACGCTCTGGCCGCGGCGGTGGAGGGGGAGGCGCACGCGCAGACGATGGCCGAGCGGTTGGGGTTGCCGTATGTCGATGTGGCCTCCATCCGGGTCGATCCGGAGCTCTTCCGGTCGATCCCCGTCGAGTGGATGCTGCGGTACGCCTTCATCCCCGAGAGGCGCACGGAGAAATCCCTCACGATCATCTGTGCCGACCCGGCGGACGTCGTAAAGCTCGACGAGCTGGAGCTCTTGACCGGACTGCCGCTCCGGCTCAAGGTCGGGAGCCGCGCCGCGATCTCCGACATTCTCCAGAAGAGCGAGTCCTCGCAGCGGGTGCTCGACGAGGCGACCGAGGACTTCCGGATGCAGCTCGTCTCCGAGGACGAGGAGGGGGAAGAGACCCTCACGATCGATCGCATCACTCAGGACGCCTCGCCGATCATCAAGCTCGTCGACTCGATCGTTTTCAACGCGATTCAGCGCCGCGCCTCGGACATCCACATCGAGACGCAGGAGAACGTCGTCTTGATCAAGTACCGCATCGACGGCGTGCTCTACCAGGCGATGGATCCGATCGACAAGCGGCACCACGGCACGATCATTTCGCGCATCAAGGTGATGTCGGAGCTCGACATTGCGGAGAAGCGCATCCCACAGGACGGCCGCTTCAAGCTGCGCGTGCGCGGCCGCACGATCGACTTCCGCGTCTCCATCATGCCGACGGTGCACGGCGAGGATGCCGTCATCCGGATCCTGGACAAGGAGTCGGCCAACGCCGAGTTCAAGAGCCTGAACCTGGAGGTGCTGGGGTTCGACGGCGAGACGAAGAAGAAGCTGCGCAAGTTCATCCGCGAGCCGTACGGGATGGTGCTCGTGACCGGGCCGACCGGCTCGGGCAAGACCACGACGCTCTATGCCTGCCTCTCGGAGATCCAGTCGGTCGAGGACAAGATCGTGACAATCGAGGACCCGGTCGAGTATCAGCTCCGGGGCATCACGCAGATCCCCGTCAACGAGAAGAAGGGGCTGACTTTCGCCAGGGGGCTGCGCTCGATCCTCCGCCACGACCCCGACAAGATCATGGTGGGTGAAATCCGCGACGAGGAGACGGCGCAGATTGCCGTGCAGTCGGCCCTCACAGGCCACCTCGTCTTCACCACGGTCCACGCCAACAACGTCGTGGACGTGCTCGGACGGTTCCTGAACATGAAGGTCGAGCTGTACAACTTCGTCTCGGCCCTGAACTGCGTGCTGGCTCAGCGGCTCGTGCGGAAGATCTGCCCCCATTGTCGGGAGAAAGTGACGGTGTCCTCCGAGGCCCTCGTCGCGGCCGGTCTCGACCCCGAGAAGCTTCGCGGGCAGGTCTTCTACGAGGGACGCGGCTGCCTCGAGTGCGACGGCACGGGTTTCCACGGCCGCGTCGCGATTGCCGAGCTGCTGGACCTCTCGGACTTGATCCGGGGCCTCATCCTGGAGCGCCGTCCGGCCGCGGAGATCAAGAAGGCGGCCAAGGACGAGGGGATGATCTTCCTGCGCGACGCGGCGCTTGCCAAGGTCTTCGAAGGAGCGACGACGCTGAAGGAGATCAACAAGGTGACCTTTGTCGACTAGCCCTTACTCGGCTGAGCCTTTCAGGCGATCCGGAGGGGTTGCGTGAAACTCCCCTTCCTCCGCCCCGTCGTGCCGCCCCACGTCTTTTGCCTCATGGCCGACGGCGTGACTTACGCGCGCGTTCGGCGCGAGGAGCCCGTCGGATTCGCGGAGGCTCGCGCGTTTTCCTACCCCGCCGGCGCGGTGGGAAGCGGTTCGTCCGGTACACCGCTCTTCACGCGCGAGGCGCTCTCGGAAGCCGTGACGGCCGCCCGCCGTCTTTCCGAGGGCCGGCTGTCGCGCGCGTGCGTCGTCTTTCCCGACACCTGGGCGCGGATCCTGCCGATCGAGTTCGACTCGCTTCCCGACTCGGAGGGCGGCGCACGCGAGATGGTGCTCTGGAAGCTGAAGAAATTATTGCCGGGCGTGACCTCGGAGCTCTCCGTCGCCTTCCGCGACATGCCCTCGGCCGGAGGCGGCGGGAAGAGGCTGCTCGTGGCAGCCGCACCCGCCGAATCGCTGCTTTCGATCGAACAGGCGTTCGAGAGCCTCGGCGTGCGCGTGGGCGTTCTCTCGCCCGCGAGCCTCGTTCTCTTCGAGGGGCTCTCGCCGGCGCTTTCTCGGCTCGCCGGCGGCGACTACGCGCTGGTGTACCGCACCTCCGGCTCCTTCTCCCTCTTGATCGCGCGGGACGGCGCGCCCGTCTTCTTCCGGCAGCGGCCCACGGAGCAGGAGCCCGCAGACCACGCGCAGGAGCTGCGGCTCTCGCTCTCCTACTACTCGGAAAAGCTGCAGGGTCCGGGACTGGCGGCCGTCTACGTGTACGACGAGCTCGGGGGGAAGGACTTCGCGGAAGCGGCGTCGTTCCCGGTGCCCCCGGTCGCCCTCTCGGGACAGATCCTCGGCGCCGACGCCGGGTTCGACGAGCGCATCGCCGCGCGGCCGGAGTTGCTCTCCGGCTTCGCCGCTGTGTGGGGGCACAACTGAGCCGATGAGCGCCAGCTGGAACTTCGCCCGCCGGCCCTTTCGCGACGAGCGGCCGGTCTTTGCGGCGATCGGGATCGCGCTCGCCCTCGGACTGCTGCTGCTCGTGGCAAACCTCCAGCTTTACCGGAAGTTTTCCAGGCAGGTCGAGGGCACACGCGCGCAGATCGGCTGGCTCGAGAGCCGCCGCGCGCGGGCGGCGAAGGCGGCCGAGGACGCCCGGACGGCCTTGAACGGTTACAAGCTCTCGGCCCTTGCCCAGCAGTCGACCGGGCTGCAGACGATCGTGCGGGAGCGCCGGTTCTCGTGGCTCGCGCTGCTCGCGCGCCTCGAGCGGACGCTGCCCCCCGACATACGCCTGGCGCGTCTCTCCCCGCACTTCGACTCGGCCGACTCCGTCTCGATCGACATGGCTGTGCTCGGACGCGACCAGGACAGCGTCGTAAGCGCCATCGCCGCCCTGTCGAAGGACCCCGCCTTCAAGGCCGTTGAACTGCACTCGGAGTCGAGCCCCGAGAGGGGAGTCCCCGAGGGGTACTCCTTTCAGATCGGGCTGCGTTACACGCCCGAGGAGACCCGGTGAGCGCAACGTTGGCGGTGTGGCGGCGTCGGGCGGGCTGGCTTGCCGCGGCGGGGTTCTTCCTCGCGGCCAACGCCGGCTTCTTCTTCTGGTACCGCGCCACGGGGCAAACCCGCCAGGAGGCGCTCGAGGGCCGCCGGGTGACGCTAGCCGGCGAGGCGAGCGCGGCCGAGCGCGAGGCCGAGCGGCTCGAGGGGCAGCGCCGGCGGCTCTCTCAGGTCACCTCGGCGATCCAGGACTTCTATGGCAAGCGGGTCGGGACGCGGCGCGCGACACTCGCGGCGATCGTGGACGAGATCCACGCGACGTTGAAGCGTTCGGGCATCGCGCCCGCGGAGATCGGCTACACGGTCAAGGCCCTGCCGAAGCTCTCGCTCACGGAGATGGACGCGGGGTTCGCCTTTGCCGCCGACTACCAGAAGTTCAAGCGCCTGCTCGAGGCCTTCGAGACGGGCCCCCGTTGGATCGTCGTTCGAGACATCGCGCTCGCGCGGGACGCCGACGTGCCGGGCTCCGTACAGGTGCGCATGTCGATCGCGACGTATTTTGCCGAAGACGAGGAGGCGGAGCGGGGCAATCCTTCCGCCTCAGCCGCGCTGAGGGCTGGGGAGCGGAGGCGCTCTTGAGTGCCGGCCGCGTCGGGTCCCGGCGCCAGGCGATCCTGCTCGCCGTGCTCGGGCTGCTCCTCGTCCTGGCCGTGGCGCGCTGGACCTCCTCGAAGCCGAAGGGCCCGGAAGCGGTGCGTCGGGTCGCCGCGACGGAGCCGGGGGAGCCGGCGGAGCGGGCCGACACGCGGAGCTCGGGCGGAAGGCGAGGGGCTGGGACTGCCGTCGTGACGGCCGATGAGGTGCCGCTGCTCGCGCCCGAGGACCTGCGCCCGCGCTCGCGCCGGGGCTCGGTGATCACGGAACGAGACCTCTTCGACCTACGCGAGCCGACGCGGCGGCCGCCGCCCACTCCGACTCCGGCGCCGCCGCCTCCGCCGGCGCCGGGAGAGGTGGCATTCGTGGGGCCGCTGCCGCCCCCGCCGCCCACTCCGACTCCGGCGCCGCCGCCGATCCCGTTCAAGTTCATCGGCAGCTTCGGGCCGCGCGAGCGGCCGATCGCCGTCCTCCTGGCGGGCGACAAGCTGGTCAACGCCCGGGTCGGAGACGTCGTTTTCGAGCGCTTCATTCTGCGCGAGGTCGGCTACGAGTCGATCAACGTGGGGTTCGTCGGATTTCCGGACTCCAAACGCCTGGCCATCGAGAAATGAAAAAGGCGCAAGCGCGCGGATCGAAGGGGTAACCAGCGATGAAGAAACTCAAGGCTCTCGGGTTGCTGGCGCTGCTGCTTTCGGCGGCGGGCTGCTCGGCGTACCGGAGCTTTCAGCAGGCCAAGGACGAAGAGGAGCTCCAGCACTGGGACGCCGCGTACGTGAAGTGCCAGAAAGCCCTCGAACTGGACCCGAAGAACCCGCAGTACAAGCTCGCGCTCGTGCGGATCAAGCTGAAGGCTTCGCAGGCCCACTTCGAGAGGGGAAAGCTGTACCGCTCCTCCGGCAATCCAGACCTGGCGATCGTGGAGCTCGAGCAGGCGGTCCTGCTCGATCCCACCAACGACTATGCCGGGGTGGAGCTGCGCAAGGCCCGGGAAGACGCGGCGAAAGCGAAGGCGGAGCGCACCGGGGACACGAAGCTCGAGGCGCTGAAGAAGAAGAACCGGGGCGCGCGCGCCCGGCTGCCAATGCTCGAGCCTGCCAGCGACAAGCCGATCAGCCTCAACTTCCCGCAGCCCAAGCCGATCAAGCAGATCTACCAGTCTCTCGCCGCCGCGGCCGGGATCAACGTCATCTTCGACCCACAATTGAAAGACGACAACGTCTCGATCGTGCTGACGAGCCTGCCCTTTCAGGCGGCGCTCGAGACGCTGATCCGCCAGGAGAATCACTTCTACAAGGTCATCGACGAGAAGACGATGCTGATCGCGGCCGACACGCCGCAGAATCGGAAGACCTACGAGGACCTCGTCATCCGCACCTTCTTCCTCTCCAACGGCGACGTGACCGAGGTCTCCAACGCTCTCCGGGCCCTTCTGCAGACCACCCGCATTTCGATCAACAAGGCGGAGAACTCGATCACGCTGCGCGACACGGCCGACAAGGTTGCCATCGCCGAGCGCATCATCGAGCAGAACGACAAGCAGCAGGCCGAGGTCGTCGTGGACGTCGAGCTGCTGCAGGTCAACACGAACAAGCTCCTGGACCTTGGGCCCATTCTCACGCCGTATTCCGTCACCGCGGCGGCGCCGGCGCCGGGCGCCACGAGCAACATCAACAACGCGGCCATCCCGGCCGGCCAGTTCTCGTGGGCGCAGCTCACGCAGCTCTCGATCAGCTCCTTCGGGTTCGCGATCCCGTCCATCACCTACAACTTCATCAAGAACAACGGCGGCGCCGAGCTCCTGGCTCAGCCGCAGCTTCGGATCGCGGAGGGACAAAAGGCCCAGCTCATCATCGGAGACAAGACGCCGATTCCGGTGACGACGTTCAACACCGGCACCACCGTTGGCGGCAACGTCGTTCCCGTAACGTCCTTCCAGTATCAGGATGTCGGCATCAAGATCGAGGTCGAGCCACGCGTGCATCACAATCGAGAAATCACGTTGAAGCTCACCGTCGAGGTCTCCCAGATCAGCGGCAGCGTGCCGGTGCAGGGCGGTTCGCCGCTGCCCATCATCGGGACCCGGACGATCTCTTCGAACATTCGCCTGAGAGACGGTGAGACGAATTTGCTGGCCGGATTATTCCGGCGAGACCGCAGCGTGGCCAACGACGAGATTCCGTTCGTGAGCTCGATCCCGGTCCTGGGCCGGCTGTTCACGCACACCAAGAGGACCGATGCGACGACGGACATCGTTCTGACGTTGACGCCCCACATCATGCGGATCCCGGACATCACCGAGGAGGACGTGACGCCGGTCTACGTCGGCACCGACCAGAACATCTCCTATCAGGGAGCGCCCCGCGTCGAGTCAAGCGCGGGCGGTGGCCCCTTCGAAATGCAGCGCCGCCAGCCGGGCGCGCCGCAGACGCCACCCGCTCAACCGGTTGCGCCTCAGCCACAGAACCTCGCGCCGGGCAGCGCTCCGAGCAACCCCTTCGCGAAGCCGCAGCCGCAGACCAACCCGCCGCCACAGACGATCCCGCCGCAAGGCGCAAGCAACGCGGTAGCCTCCTCCCCCGAGGTCGCCTCCGCCGTGGTTGCGCCGGTCTATGACCTCGATCCGCCGGTGGCGAGCTTGAAGGCGGGAGAGACGATCACGATCTCGGTGCGCGCCACGGGAGACGTCTTGCCGCCGTCCTCGCTAGCGATCCGGTTCGACCCCGCCGTCGTTTCGGTGGTGGGAGTGCAGCCGATCCTCGAAGCGGGGAGCGCGGCCGATACGCGGGTCGAGGCGGCCCGGGTCGTGCTCGATCTGCCGGGAGGAATGACACTGGCGGGCACGCGGGCCATCGCGCAAATTACGTTGCGAGGGGTGGCCGCCGGCCGGTCGATTGTCTCCTTCGAGGAGGCCCCCGGCAGCTCCTCCTCGGCTCTGGTGGAAGTGAAGTGAAGAAGCTTCCCCGCGGCTTCACCGTCGTCGAGCTTGCGGTCGTCTGCTCGATGATCGCGATTTTGACCGGGATGGCGATCCCCATCGTCAAGTACTCGCTCAAGCGCCAGAACGAAATGGAGCTGCGCTACGACCTGCGCCTCATGCGCGACGCGATCGACAAGTACAAGACGTACGCCGACAGCGGCCTCATCAAAATCGACCTCGGCACTGAGGGCTACCCGCCGGAGCTCGAAAAACTGGTCGACGGCATCGACCTGATCGGACAGATCGGCAAGAAGCAGAAGTTCCTGCGGCGGATCCCGATCGACCCGATGACGAAGAAGGCGGAATGGGGACTGCGCTCCTACCAGGACGAGCCCGACTCGGCGTCCTGGGGCGGGCAGAACGTTTACGACGTCTATTCGACGTCTTCGGCCCGAGCCACGGACGGGACGTACTACAAGGATTGGTGATGAGAAGGAACTCCCAGGCGGGTTTCACGCTGCTCGAGCTTCTCGTCGTGATGACGATCATCGGCATCCTCGCAGCGATCGCGGTGCCGGCGCTGCGCGATTCCCCGAAGCGCGCGCGAGAGGCCACGCTGCGTGAGGACCTCTTCACCTTTCGCAGCGTCATCGACCAGTACCACGGCGACAAGGGAGTGTTTCCGCCGGATCTGCAGACACTCGTTTCCGACGGATACCTCCGCAAGATCCCGCTCGACCCGATCACCAAGTCGGCGGAGACCTGGGTCATCGCGATGGAGGAGATCACTCCCGACGAGCAATCGTCCTCCGAGCCCCCGAAGCCCGGGATCATAGACATCCACAGCGGCTCGCCCGACAAGGCGCTGGACGGAACGCTCTATAAGGAGTGGTAGTGCCTCGCCTTCCAGGAAAAGCCACCGGCTACACTCTGGTCGCTCTCGTGATCGGCATGGCCGTCCTCACGATCATGCTGGCGGCGGTCGGGCCGGTGATCGCGACGATCATGAAACGGGATCGGGAGGACGAGCTCATCTTCCGCGGCCGCCAGTATGCCCGCGCGATCGTGCTCTTCCAGCGGCGCTTCGGGAGATACCCGAACACCTTGAAGGAGATGTACGCCAACCGGCCGCGGACGATCCGAAAGCTCTGGAAGGACCCGATGTGCCGTTGCGACAACTGGCACCTGCTCATCCTGGGCACGCCCGACGCGATCCCCGCGGGATCCGCGCAGACCGGGCTTCAGGCGCCGCGCCCGACACCGACTCCGGGGCCGTTCGGCCAGTCGCCCGACGTCCTCGGGCCCATCGTCGGCGTGCGCTCGAACGTGCACGAGGAAGCGCTCCGGGAGTGGCGGGGCCACAAGTACTACGACGAGTGGAGCTTCATTGCCGGGGATAGCGACCGGGAGGGGGTCGCCGGCGTTCCCGGGGGCAAGCCCGGTCCCCTCATGCCCACACCCGTGCCGGGCACTCAGTAGCCGCTCCAGCAGGGTGCTGAAGAATGGATGCGGGCGTCGCGGCTGGTCTCTTGCAACTCGCGGCGAGCACGCAATCGCGTCGCGAGGTTCTCATGAGACTTGAGGTCGCCGCGAGCAAGAGGCCAGCCGCCCCAAGGGGTTGCGGCGGCGCGGGGCCATCTGCTTTGTTGCCGCTCCTCGACGATGCGAACGGCATCGCCTGCGTCGCGTCGCC
>JBGPCK010000101.1:0-11061 GCA_041481715.1 Thermoanaerobaculia bacterium
CGATCTTTCGCGAGACGCCGTGGCGTTCGTCTATCGCCAGGCACCGGCGCCCCTGATTCCGGCGCTGGAGACGGGACCGTTTCCCACTCCCCTGGTGGAATCTCTGAACCCCGCGCCGGTGGAGCCCGGCATGGCCGAGGTCTGGATCGACCCCCGGGGGAGATTGCTCCGGCTCGCGATCGTTCCGGCCCAGGTCCAGAACCAAACCGCCGCTCCCGGGGAGACGGATTGGAGCGCCCTGTTTCGTCAGGCGGGCCTCGACATCAATCGATTCGCGCCCGTTGAGCCGCGCTGGTCGCCGCGCAATTATGCAACCGTCCGAGCCGCGTGGGAGGGCCCTCACCCCGAGCGTTCCGATGTGTCGATGCGTGTCGAGGCCGCGTCCTACGGTGGACGGCCCGTCTCCTTTCTCTGGATCGGTCCATGGACGCGACAAGTGGATGCGTCGGTCACGGCCGCGAGCGTCGGGGCCGGGGGGCTCGTTTTCGAGGCTCTCCTTCTCCTGTTCCTGCTCGGCGGCGCCGTCGTCGCTCGCCGAAATGTCCTCGCCGGCCGGGGCGACAAGCGGGGTGCCGTGCGCCTCGGGGCGGCCATGCTCCTGCTGCAGGGAGCAATTTGGGTTCTCGGCGGGCACCATGTGACGACGCCCGACGAGGGCTGGCTCCTCATCGCCGGTTTCTGCAATGCGGCCGGAATGGGGCTCGGATTCTGGATCCTCTACCTCGCGCTCGAGCCTTTTGCCCGCCGCCGCTGGCCCGAGATGCTGATTTCCTGGACCCGAGCGATCTCGGGGAGCTGGCGCGATCCGCTGGTGGGCCGAGACACTCTCATCGGAATCGCCGCCGGGACGGCGGTCGGCTTGATCCTGGGGCCGATTCGGGTGCTGCTTCCGATGAAGCTCGGAATTCTCGGGCCGGCGCCACATGCCTTCGCCGAAGGCGCGCCGGTCAATCCCGGCCTCGTCGCGGCGTGGCTCATTTCCTCCGGCGTGCTGTCGGCATTCTGGGTTCTCGGTATCGTGTTCCTCTTGATTCTGGTGCGCGGGGCGGTGAGCTACGGCTGGCTCGCCGGCCTCGTCGTCACCCTCATCTTCGCGGCGATGTTTCTGGGAGGCTCCGGACAGGCTGTGACTCTGCCGCTCGCGGTTCTCTCCATGGGAATTCTGGTTGCGGTCACGGTCCGCTTCGGAGTCCTCGCGGCAATCGCCGTCGAAACCTGCCGGCGCATCTTCGGGTACCGCATCTACAGCAGCGACCCGTCGAGCTGGGACTTCTACGCGGGGATGATCGCCGTGGCCGGGATTCTGGCGCTGGCCTACTGGGCCACGAAGACGGCGCTCGTCGGCCGGCCGCTCTTCGGCCCGTCGCCGGAGCTTGCTCGGGGATCTGCGCCTGACGGCGCACCGGCGTCCGGCTCGGCCCAAGGGCCTCGACCGGACGCCTGATTCCCCCGCTGCGCCCCGGCTCCCGCAACGCGAGTCGGTTTGCTCGTTCCCTCGCAAACCTTGGTCGCGTTGCGAGCGTACCTTTCAATCCGGCGAGATCTGATTCCCCGGCATGAGTCCGCGGGAGCCGGTGCGCGGAACGGGTATGGGGTCTGGGCACCTATCCGCCCAGGCGGATGCTCGAGACAATTCGGTCGAACGCGGGGTCGCGGCCGGCCGCGTAGTCGGCGAACGTCGGCTCCGCCGGAAGGGCGGGCTCGAGAGACTCGACGGCGACGCCGAAGAACTTGTCGAGGACGAAGCAGGAATCGAACAGGGCGCAGCCGTGCCGAAGGTCGTGGCGCGCCGTGGTCAGGTAGAGCTCGACGCCGGAGGACGGAAGATCGACGAGAAAGCCCTCGGCCCAGAACTCCAGACGATCGCCCGGAGGAGCGCCGACGATCACCGTCTTGGAGCTCGCGAGCGCGCGGACGCGTGCCGCCATGATCAACCCGGCGGAGAAGGTGTTGGGCCCGGCAATCAGGAAGATCTTGCCGTCGTCGGGAATGGCCGAGCCGATTCGCGCGGAAAAACGTCGGGTCAGGGTATAGTCGCCGCCCCAGTTGAAACGAAGGTCCAGAATCACGTACCTCGGGCGCCTCTCCGAGATCTCTCGGAGCGTCTGGTCCAGGAAGACGTCGAGGGGAACCGCATCGGTCCCGATGCTGCCATACAGACGGACGTAGAGGGCCTGGAGCGCCGGCAGGAACTCGCGATATTGAACCTCGCCCGGCTTCTTGAGATAGAGGGGAAGATCCTCGCGTCGATCGAGGAGCCCTTGCCAGCCCGCGGTGCCGAGGGCCTGCACGTCGGGAAGAACATGCATCCATTCGCGGAACGCGTCGTTGGGCGGGACGTCCGTCGGGGCCGTGTGGACGCGCGACTCCCGCCGGCCGTCCCGTCCCGTGAAGTCGGCGCTCACTGCATTTCCGGACACCGTCGCCCCCGCGGCGGCCAGAGCGGCCGGCGTCGTCAGGAAGTATTCGCTGCGATAGCGCTTCCATCCGGGGGTGCCCGAAAGGAAGGGATCCAGACGGCGAAGGAGCTCGTCAGCCGCGACGCCGCCGAGACGGTCCACCCGCCAGCCCACGACGGCGCGCTGATCGGCGGCCGCCTTGACGACGTAGAGACCGTCCGTGAACCAGCGCAAGCGGAAGGAAAGGCGCGGGAGACGTGCATCGACCAGATGAGAGTGCGCGTTGTCCGCGAGGGCCATCGCGCGGGCCATCTCCATCGTCCTCTGGCCCTGGTCGAGATGTTCGGCCCGGGTGATCAGCCGGTCTGAAGCCTCCCGGAAGGCGAGGCGGCCGGCCTCGGTGAAACTGCGCTCGTTGCGCAGAACGGCCTCCTTGAAGAACAAGGCGTCGTTTCGGACACGCCCGGCCGGGTCGTTTGCGGGGGGCAGTTCGGGCAACGAGGGCCCACGGCGAAGGACGACGAACTGGTAGCCGCCGATCGCAGAAAGCCCGACCGCCAGCAGGGCGATCAGGGCGAGGACGGCGAGAGCGGCGCGCTTCACAGTTTCCGAATCGGGGTCAGGGCTACACTATGTACTGGCTACGACGACCCGACTGCAGTCGTGAGCCGCATTGCTCCTACCGCATCGCCTCCATCGGCGAGAGGCGTGAGGCGCGGATGGCGGGGTACATCCCGAAGGTGACCGCAAGCAGAAGCGCGATACCCCACGCGACGGCCAGGCCGACCGGATTGACGACGAGACCGTAGGGGAACTTCGCCGAGAGCGCCTTGCAGAGGGCGGCGCCGAGAAGCGTCCCGATCGAGGCGCCCACGGCCGCAAGCACGCAAGCCTCGAGCAGGAACTGCGTGAACACCTCGCCGTCCGAAGCGCCCATCGCCTTGCGCAAGCCGATCTCGTACCGGCGGTCGGAGAAGGAGATCAGCATGACGGAGAGGACGCCGACCCCTCCGACGAGGAGCACTGTTCCGGCGAGGCTCATCAGGACGACCGTCCATCCGTGCATCTGATCGAGGAAGTTGGCCCAGGAACGGGCGCCTTCGGCTTCGAGGTCGAGCGTCTCGACGTCCTCGATGCCGTGGTGCGCCTGCCGGGCCCGCCCGACGATCATGGCGGACACTTCGCCAAGGTCGCGCTTGGCCGCGAGCTTGACGGCGACATGCGCGAGCTTGTGGTCGGGATCGATCCGGTCCATGTAAGTCTCGAGCGGGATCGAGATGCCATTGGCGTCGTAGTAGTTCTCATCCGAGAAAATCTGTCCGGGGGCCTGCACCCCCACGATCCGGAAACGCACGCTCTCGACGGTGATGTCGCGGCCGACCGGGTCGGTGCCGCCGAAGAGCTTGGAGGCGAGTGTCGCGCCGACGACGGCGACGGTCGAGCGCCGCCGCTCGTCGTCTTCCGTCAACCCGCGGCCCAGTCCGATCGGCCGGTTCATCCAGCGGCCGTAGTCGTGCCCGACGCCGTTGACGAACATGCGCTCGCTGCCGCCCGCCGTCTTGACCGCCGAGCGCTTGAACGCGCGGGGCAAGAACGCCAACACCTTCGGGTGCGGCGCCGCGACGCGGGGCAGGTCCTCGTAGCGAAGTCCCGGGCTCATGGCGAAACGCTTCTGCTCCTCGGTGGTCTCCGGAGACTTCGGCGCAAGCAGGACCGTCCCGTCCCAGCTCATGCCCGAGAACCCCATCGCGATCTTGTCCATGACGCCGTCCAGGACCGAGGTCATGACGACGAGGGCGAAGACGCCGAGCATCAAGAGTGTCAACGTGAGCGACGAGCGCAGCTTGTGGGCCCAGAGCTCCACGAAGCCGCCCTTGATGACCTCCCAGGAGAGGGCGAGGCGGCTTCCGATGGAGAAGCGGCGCACCGGCCGGACCGCCGGGCGTGTGGCGAGCGGAAGCGCCGCGCTACTCATAGTGCAGCGCCTCCATCGGCGAGAGCCGGCTGGCCTTGACGGCGGGATATAAGGCGAAGAGAAAGCCGAAGACGCCGGCCAGCGCATAGGCCCAGACAAAGCTCTTGGGGTCGATTGCCAGAGGAATGCCGAGCGAGGCGGTGATCACTTTCGAGAAGCCGACGCCGACCAGCAGGCCCACGAGCGACCCCGCGCCCGTCAGCAGCATCGCCTCCGTCATGAACTCCTTGAAGACCTCCTTGCCCGAGGCGCCGATCGCCATCTTGACGCCGACCTCGCGAACGCGCTCCTTGAGGGTCGCCATCTGGATGTTTACGTTGACGATCCCGCCGCCGATCAGAGACAGGACCCCCGAGAGCAGGAAGATCATGTCGTACACGTCTCCCTGGCTGTTCTCCTTGCGCACCCGCGCCCCGACGTCGTCCAGGCGAAAGTCGTCCTGCTGCCGGTGGTTCGACTTCAAGAGCAGAGACAGGCTCTTCGAGAAGGACGACATCGCGTCGATCTTGGGGATGCGGAACGTAACCCGGTCGAGGCGCCGGTACTGATCTCCCTCGAAGCGGCGGGCCACGAGGGTCGTCGGGATCGCGATGATCCGGTTGCGCCGGCGGAACAAGTTGCGGTTGGACTTGCGGAAGTAGAAGACGCGTTCCTTCAACAGCCCGATGACGGTCACGGGAACGTCGCCGACCCGAATCGTCTGGCCGAGCGCGTTGCCGTTCGGGAAGAAGACCTCGACCGCCTCGGTGCCGAGGATCGCGACGGGCGCGGCGGAGTCCAGGTCCTGACGCGTGAAGTTGCGGCCCCGAGCGATGGTGTATCCGTCCACGGCGAGGAAATCCCCGCCGATGCCGCGGATGTCGCGCTCCTGGTCGGCGAAGGCCGAGCGCACGCGGGCCCGGGCGAACTTCTGAAGCGCGATGCCCGTGACCGTCGTCGGATCCAAATCCTGGCCCTCGACGGCGTCCTCGTGGCGCAGCCCGAGGTTCGCCATCTGGAGCGCGGTCGGGCTGCCTTCCTTGATGACCGCGGAGGGTTGGACGTTCAACTTGTCCAGACCCCCCATCTTGACGTAGAGCTTCATCGAGCGCTGGCGCATGCTGTCGGAGATCGAGAAACCGCCGAGCACCGAGGCGACGCCCAGAAGCACGCCGAGCGATTGGAGCGTGGCGCGCCCCAGGTTCTCGCGCATCTCCACCCAGGCGTTTCGGACGCGCTCGCGGAAAGCACCGTTCCAGAAGGTGGAGGGTGGAAGGTGAGAGGTGGAAGGCGAGGTCATCGGCGCAGTCTCCGCCTGGAGCGCTCGAGGGATTTTCCGAGACCGCTCAACATCCGAGGACACTCCTCGTACCGCTCCTGGAGCCCTTCGCAATCGGCACCCGCGAGGTAGCCCTTTCTTTGAGCCATGGAGAGGTGATGTCTTGTTTCGTGCAACTCGCCGACGGCCCATCTCACCTCTGACCTTCCACCTTCTTCAGGCGGCTTCCGCCTGAAGAATCAGTCCATCGTGGATCTCGACCTGGCGCCCGGCCATCGCGGCAATGGAAGGGTCGTGCGTGACGATCAGGATCGTGTTGCCCTGCCGGTGCAGGTCGGCAAAGAGCTCCAGCACTTCGTGCCCCGTCTTCGAGTCGAGCGCGCCCGTGGGCTCGTCGGCGAGCAGCAGAGACGGCCGGTTCGCCAGGGCCCGCGCGACCGCGACTCGTTGCCGTTGGCCGCCCGAGAGCGCCGCCGGAAGAGCCCTCGCCTTCTCCGGGATGCCGACCCTCTCGAGCAGCTCCATCGCGCGCGCGCGCCGCTCCTTGCGGCCAACGCCGCCATAGAGCATCGGCAACTCCACGTTGCGCGCAACGGACGCCTTCGGAAGGAGGTTGTACTGCTGGAAGACGAAGCCGATCTTCTCGTTGCGGATCCGCGCGAGCTCCGGTCCCGTGAGCCCGTCGACGCGTTCTTGGTCGAGGCTGTAGGCGCCGGAGGTCGGAGAGTCGAGGCACCCGAGAATCGCCATGAGTGTCGACTTGCCCGATCCCGACGGGCCGATCAGCGCGATGAACTCCCCGCGCTCGACCGTCAGGTCGATCCCGCGCAGGGCGTGGACGGCCACTCCATTCGTGCCGAAGGTCTTCGTCAGGCCTGATGTCTCGATGATGTTCATTAGGTTAGCTGTCAGCTATCAGCCATCAGCTATTAGCTATCAGCTTCCAGACGTGTGCTATTCGTCGTCTTCTTTTCTGGCTGAGAGCTGACAGCTGAGAGCTGACAGCTCCTTAATCGTTCTCGTCGTCCTTCTCGACGCGCTTCTTCGAGGGGTCCTCGAGCGAGACTTGCTGGCCCGGCTTCAGGCCGCTCAGGATCTCGACCCGCTCGAGCGTCGCGATGCCGGCCGAGACCGGGATCACCTCGAAATACTCCTTCCAATGGTCCGAGAGCCAGATGAACTTGTTACGCCCGGTGAGCGCTTCCTTTGCCGCTGAGACCTGCTGCGGCTTCAGGCCTTCCTTCAGCCGGTAAGCGACCGTCTTGCCATCCACCTTCTGGAGCGCTTCGAGCGGGATCGAGACCGCCTTCTGGCGCCGGTCGCCCAGGATCTCCACGTTCGCGCTCATTCCGGTCCGGAAGGACTCGGCCAATTCGTCCAGCACCACCTCAACCTTGAAGACCTTGATCTTCTCGACCAGCTCCGCCGACGGCGCGACGAAGCTGACCTTGCCCGAGAAGATCTTCTGCGGATAGGCATCGAGTGTGATGCGGACGGGCTGGCCGACGCTGACTTTTGCGATATCGACTTCGTTCAGGTTGACGCGGATGATCAGCGACTTCAGGTCCGCGACCGTGAAGAGCACCGTCCCGGCGTTGAAGGAGGAGACGCCGGAGGTCACGGTCTCGCCGAGCTCGACCCCCTTCTTGATGACGACGCCGCTCATCGGCGCGGTCACGCGGGCCTTCTGCGAAGCGGCGTTGCCAGAGATCGGGATGCCGCGGTCCTCGACGATCTGGTAGCGCATCTGTGCGGCCCGGAGATTTTCCGCGGCCTGGTCGCGCTTGATCTGGGCCGAGCGGAACGTGTCGTGGCCGACGAGGCCCTGCTCGAAGAGAGCCTTCTGCATGGCGAACTCACGTTGCGCGTCTTGGAGCTTCAGCTCCGTGTCCTTGACGCTGGCCTGGACGTCCGAGAGCGACTGCGCCTGGTTGACGTCCGGCTCGATCTCCGCAAGCACGTCCCCGGACTTGACGACCGCTCCTTCCCGCACGCGGAGCCCGATCACCCGCCCCGAGACGACCGACTTGACGTCCACTTTGGTCACCGGATCGACGACGCCGACCTCTCGGACAGACACTTGAAGGTCCTCCGCCTGGACCTTGCCCAGCCGGAAGGGGCTCGAGGCGGCCTTCGGGTCGGCCTTGTCCTTGGCCCGCGTCGCCGCGAGCGCCCCGCCCGCGACCACGGCCGTCACCACGATCCAGACCCAGCGTTTCTTGCGCATGAAAAACCTCAAAATCCTTCGAAAAGCCCCCGGCGGGCGAGATTGCGACCCGTTTTCGGTCATGAGTGGCCGGCCCATCTCCGTCCGGCACTACTGTTTACGCATCTCGGTATCAAATGTTCGATGGGGAATCGCCCGCCCCCATCTCTTCCCCCCGGGTTTCGGAAGCGAACTCCCTACTGAGTAGGGTCGCTACGCAAGATAATCCGCCCATGACGAGCGGCGCCGGCACGAGCGATAGCCGATCCGGTTCGGAGACGGGCCGGTTCACGGTGCGCCGCCTGCGCTCGGTCCTTTCCCTGTGGCGTGCCTCGATCCGGGGCACGGACATTCTCATGGCAAGCGTCCTCGTCGCGTTATCGCTCGGCCTGGGCGCCTACCTCCTCGCGCGCGCCCAGGCGGCCGAGCATCTGAACTTCGCGCAACGGGCGCAGCAGCTGCAGGCGGACTTGAGTGAGAGGCTCTCACAGCCCTACGAGGATCTGGCGACGCTCCAGAGCCTTCTCGAGGCCTCGGGCCGCATGACGCGCCGGCAATTTCGCCTCTTGACGGAGCCGACGCTCCTACGCCATCGGCTCGTCTACGCGCTCGAGTGGCTTCCGGTCGTCCTCGAATCCGAGCGCTCCTCCTACGAGGCGGAAGCCCGCGCCGCGGGCCTGATGAACTACCGCTTCTGGGAATCGGGTCCCGACGGGAAGCCGCGCGAAGTCGGCAGCCGCCTCTTCTACGTGCCGATTCACTACATGGAGCCGCCGCGCGCCCTCGCCCTCGGCTTCGACATCGCCGCCGAACCGGATCGTTGGCGTAACGCCGAGAAGGCGCGCGACCTGGGCCAGATCACGGCATCGGGCCCCTTCCAACTCATCGAGGAGGCGAGGAAGCCCGACGCCTCACCGGCCGTCGCCATGTACGCGCCCGTGTACAAAGAGGGCGACCCCGGATCGGAGGCGGCGCGCCGCGCCGCGGTCACGGGCTTCGCGATGGCGATCTTTCGGGTGGGCCCGTTGGTGGACGACGTGGCGGCGAAGGCGTCGGGCCTCGCCTTCGCCCTGCGAGACCAGAAATCCCCCGGTGGGTCCGCCATGGCGCAGCGGCCCCGGGGGCTGACGGCCCTGCCGAGACAAAGCGGCTTCGGGATCGAGTTCCCAGTGCCCTGTGCCGATCGCCGATGGTGGCTCGAGGTCACCGCGCTTCCCGGAGCGTTTCTTCCCTCGAAGCGGAGCGCCATCGGGGCCGCCTCGGTCGGCATGCTCGCCGCGCTGCTTGGCCTCGTAACCGTGACCTCGCTGCGGACCATCTCGCGTTTGCGCCGCCAGGCGGAGAGGGTCGGCCCGTACCGGCTCGTCGCGCGCCTCGGCCACGGCGCGATGGGCGTCGTCTGGGAAGCGCGCCATGCTCTCCTGCGGCGGCCGACGGCGGTCAAGTTGCTCGCGCCCGGCGCGCAGGGGGACCGCTCGCTCGCGCGGTTCGAGCGGGAGGTCCAGCTGACGGCCGGCCTGACGCACCCGAGCACGATCGCGATCTACGACTACGGCCGCACGGCGGACGGCGTCTTCTACTACGCGATGGAGCTCTTGCGCGGCATCAACCTGCTGCAGCTCGTCGCCTTCGACGGGCCGCTGCCGGCCTCGCGCGTGGTGTATCTGCTCCGGCAAGCGTGCGGCGCCCTGGCGGAGGCGCATTCGGCGGGCCTGATTCACCGCGACATCAAGCCGGCAAACCTGATGATCTGCGTCTACGGCGGCATCGCCGACTTCCTGAAGGTCCTCGACTTCGGGCTCGTCAAGGATCTTGGCGCCGTCGAGCACCCGCCGGAAGGCGAAGGCGCGGGAGACCCCGAGGACGTGGGGCTTTCGCGGGACGGCTCGCTGCTCGGGACGCCCCTCTACATGGCGCCCGAAGGGATGAGCGATCCGTCGGGCGTGGACGCGCGAGCGGACCTCTTCGCTCTGGGCGCCGTCGGGTACTTCTTGCTGACCGGAAGCTCCCCCTTTCCGGGACACACCGCGATCGAGGTCTTCACGATGGAGCGGCAAGGACCGCCGCCTCCTCTCTCTCGCGTCGCGCGCAATCCCGTGCCCGCCGCGCTCGACGAGACCATCCACCGCTGTCTCGCGTTCGACCGGGAGAAGCGGCCGGGCTCCGCGGAGGAGCTCGACGCCATGCTCGAGGCTTCCCAGGTGCCCCCGTGGAGGCTCCAGGACGCGCGGGCGTGGTGGCGGGACCGCGGCCCGGCGGCGCTCGCGGCGGCTCGGGAAGAGCGCGAGGAGAAGGGCGAGATCCTGTTTCTCGCCACAGGCGACCGCCCTCGGAGCTGACGGCGCGCCCGGGCGGGCCCGCTTGCGGCGCCGGCCCACCATAGAATAGGGATCAACCGTAGCGAGGTTCGACATGATGAGCGTGGATGCCGCCTTCGATCGCATCGGCTCGGCTCTCCGGCAAAGGAAGTACGCCCTTGCGAAGGAGGAGAAGCCTTCCGATCCTTCCGGGGACCGGCTCGCCGTCTTTACCTCACCGGACATGTCCGTGCGCGTTCTCTGGAGCGGCAAGGCGCGGCTGCTGACGCTCCAGGTCGAGGTCGAAGGAGAGTGGGTCGAGTTCGCCAGGCGCGGCTTCGGTCCGACGGGTCTCGAGGACACCGCCGTCGAGGCGCTGGTTCGAGCGA
This sequence comes from Thermoanaerobaculia bacterium, assembly GCA_041481715.1. GTDB lineage: Bacteria > Acidobacteriota > Thermoanaerobaculia > UBA5066 > Gp7-AA6 > DATBFU01. The sequence continues at coordinate 10,525 of JBGPCK010000101.1, forward strand.
TCCGCAACGAGGTCGCCGAGACTTCAACCGACGCGGATTGAGCGCGGGCGCCGTCTGAGGCCGGGCACGGCCCGCCTCGACGCCTTCGTGACGCAATCGAGGTCGGAGCGGCCCCTGCGGCCGCCCGCACCCGACATCCCGCAAGGCTTCGCGCGAAACCCCGGAGTCGATCGTGCGTTCTTGGGGGGGAGGGCCCGATGCTCGTGATCCAGTCTCTCGGAAAGCGCTATCCCGACGGAACTGTCGGGCTCCGGGATTTTTCGCTCGAAGTGGGCGAGGGGGTGCTTGGCCTGCTCGGCGGGAATGGCGCCGGCAAGACGACGCTGATGACGATCCTCGCAACCGTGACGCGGCCCACCTCGGGGACTTTCCTCTGGGAGGGGCACGACGGAGTAGCCGAGCCGCTCGCCGTCCGCCGCGTCCTCGGATACCTGCCGCAGGACTTCGGCGTGTACGAGAAGCTGACCGCGCGCGAGTTCGTCACCTACCTGGGCCGCCTGAAGGGGCTCTCCGGGGCGAGCCTCTCGCGGCGCGTGC
>JBGPCK010000102.1:0-11004 GCA_041481715.1 Thermoanaerobaculia bacterium
CGCAGCAGGTTGATGCCGATCAAGCAGTCGAAGACTCCCCGTCGAAAGTCGGCCAGAATTCCGACGCGTTCGAGAGTCTCGATGTCCGAATGCAGGTAGCGGCAGCGTACGCCGATCTCGGAAAAATAGCTCGTCAGCTCCTCCGCCATCCGTTTGGTCAGGGTCGTTACGAGCACGCGCTCGCCGGCCAGCGCCGCCGCCCGTACCTCCGCCAGCAAGTCGTCCACCTGTCCCTTCACCGGTCGCACGGTGATCACCGGGTCGAGCAGACCGGTCGGCCGGATCACTTGCTCGACGATTTCGCCCCCGCTCTTGGCCAGCTCCTCGGGGCCGGGTGTCGCACTGACCGAGATCGTCTGCCCCCGCCGGGTCTCGAACTCCTCGTAGGTCAGGGGGCGGTTGTCCAGCGCCGACGGTAACCGAAAGCCATAATCGACGAGAACCTGCTTCCGAGAGCGATCCCCGTGATACATCCCGCGCACTTGTGGCAGGGTCACATGCGACTCGTCCACGACGAGCAGAAAGTCGCTCGGGAAGTAGTCGAGCAATGTCGGCGGCGGCTCCCCCGGGCTCCGGCCCGAGAGGTGGCGCGAATAGTTTTCGATCCCGTTGCAGTAGCCGAGCTCCTTGATCATCTCGAGGTCGAACGTCGTCCGTTGGTGGAGCCGCTGCGCCTCGAGAAGTTTCCCGCCGGCGTTCAACTCCGCCAACCGCTCTTCGAGCTCGAGCTTGATGGTGCCGCCCGCCCGCTCCAGCGTCTCTCGCGGCGTCGCATAAAAGGTGCGTGGATACAACGCCAGCCGCTCCACCCGTGCCAGGGCCGTTCCGCGCAAAGGGTCGATCCGGGTGATTTTCTCGATCTCGTCGCCGAAGAACTCCACCCGAACCGCCACGTCCTCGTATGCGGGATGGACCTCGAGCACGTCGCCGCGCACTCGAAATTTGCCGCGCTCCAGATCCAGGCTCGTGCGCTCGTACTGCATCTCAACGAGCTGGGCCAGCAGCCGTGTCATCCCCGACCGGTCGCCGACCTCGAGATAGGCCAGCATGTCGTAGTACGCCTCGGGCGAGCCGAGGCCGTAGATACACGAGACCGACGCCACGACGAGCACGTCACGCCGCTCGAAGAGAGCCTTGGACGCGGAGAGCCGCAGCTTGTCGATCTCTTCGTTTCGCGAGGTCTCCTTCTCGATGTAAGTGTCCGATTGCGGGATGTAGGCCTCCGGTTGGTAGTAGTCGTAGTAGGAGACGAAGTACTCGACGGCGTTCTCGGGGAAAAAGGAGCGGAATTCCTGAAAGAGCTGGGCCGCCAGCGTCTTGTTGTGTGACAGCACGAGAGTCGGCCGGTTCAATGCCTCGATGACCTTTGCGACGGTGAAGGTCTTGCCGGACCCGGTGACGCCGAGCAGAACCTGGTCCCGCCGTCCGGCGCGGATCGCCTCGGTGAGTTTCTCGATGGCCTGCGCCTGGTCTCCCTGCGGCGTGAAGTCCGTGACGAGTCGGAAGGCGCCTCCGGTTCGAGACTGAGCCTCCAGATACGATCCGGGACGCGAGGGGGAAACCGAGCGGCCAGCGGGCGGAGGAGGGACCGACGCCCTGGAGCGGGCCCCGGGGCGCCGGCTCACGGCGCGGGCGAGGGAGCCAGAGCCGGAGTGGAACTCGTCGGCGCCCTCGACGAAGCACCGGCAGGCGGTGGGGCCGCCGCCCCCGAGAAGACCTGTGTCAACTCCCGTACCTGATCCCGGCCGATCGAGCCGCCCGCCGAGGAGAGGATCGAGCGCAGCCGCTCCACCGGCTCCGAGCCGACCCGACGCTCCTGCAACCTCTTTCGAAAATCCGCGTACGCCGCGCGCAGCTTCTCTTTTTCCTCGAGCGTGACGTCGGACGCGAAGTTCCGCTCGACCTGCCTCATCATCAGATCGGTCAACGCCTCGGGCTTGCGCCGCACGTAGGCCAAGAAGACCGCAATGCAAATCAACACGAGAATTGCCGCCACGCCACAACCGATCAGGCCGCCTCGGGCACAGCCGCCGGGAGCCCGGCCGGGCTCGATCGGGGCCGAAGAGATCGGGGCGCCGGCAGGAGGCGGCGGGCTGCTCACGGGACTGTCGCTTATAGCATAGAGGCCGCGGATGCCTCAAAATGGCGTGCATGCCGCGACGCGTCCTTCTCGTCGCCATTCCGCTCCTGGTCGCCGGGATGCTCGGCGCCCTCTCCGGCACACTGGCGAGCGACTTCGTTCGCGTGCCCAGGGTTTCGGAGCTGGAGACCTATCGGCCGGACATCATCACCGAGATCCGCGCCGCCGACGGGTCCACGATCGCCCGCTACGCCGTGGAGAGGCGGATTCTCGTTGGTGACGCCGACATTCCGCTCATCGTGAAGAAGGCGATCATCGCCACCGAGGACAAGAACTTCTACAAACACGGCGGCATCGACCTGCGCCGCACTTTCACCGCGATGCTTTCCAATCTGCGCCGGCAGAACTATTCACAGGGGGCCTCGACCCTGACCCAGCAACTTGCGCGTGCGATCTTCCTTTCACCGCGCAAGACGATGTCGCGGAAGGTCAACGAAGCCCTGGTTTCCTTCGAGATCGAGCGCCGCTACTCGAAGGACCAGATCTTCACGATGTACGCCAACAAGATTCCCCTCGGGCACGGAAACTATGGGGTCGAGGCAGCTTCCCGATATTACTTCGGCAAGGGCGTGAAGGAGCTTCGTCTCGCCGAGGCGGCGCTGCTCGCCGGAATCATCCAGCGACCCGCCGACCAGTCGCCATTTCGTAACCCCGACCTCGCCCGGCGGCGGCGCTCGACGGCGCTGCGTCGCATGATCGAGGCGGGTTACATCACCGAAGCCGAGCGTCAGGCTGCCGAGCGGGAGCCGCTGCCGACGGCGCCCTCGCTTCGGGAGACGGTGATCGCGCCCTACTTCTGCGAGGAGATCCGGCAGTATCTCGAGAAGACGTACGGGGCGCGAGACCTCTACCGGCGCGGCCTTCGCGTGGACTCGACGCTCGACCCGGAGCTCCAGGCGTTTTCGGAGGAAGCCCTCGGCTGGGGCCTTCGCCGGCTCGCCCGGCGGCGCGGATTTCCGCGCCCGCGCAATCTGCTGGCCGAAGGGTACGCGGACCCGGCCACCTACGTCGATCCGAGTTGGGAAGCAACGGCGCTCACCGAGGGGGAGACGCTGCGAGGCGTCGTCACCGAGGTCACGAAGGCGGGCGCCGAATTGCACATCGGGTCGCGCACGCTACCGCTGCGATCCTCCGGATTCGCCTGGACGGGGGCGGCGGCGGCCTCGAAGATCCTGCGCCGCGGCGACCTGGTGACCGTCACGCTGGAAAAGGGAAAGGACGGTGGCGCTCTCACCCTCGAGCCGGAGCCGCGCGAGCAGGGAGCGGTCCTCATCCTCGAGAACTCGAGCGGCGCCATCCGCGGCATGGTCGGCGGAGACGATTGGACGCACAGCAAGTTCAACCGCGCCACCCAGGCCCTTCGGCAGGCGGGCTCCACCTTCAAACCCTTCGTGTACCTCGCCGCGCTCGAACAAGGCTACACGCCTTCCGACACCATCTTCGACGGCCCGGTGTCCATCGTGTACGATCCACGCCGCCCCCCTTACCAGCCCGCCAACTACGACAAGACCTACCGAGGCATCGTCACGCTTCGTCGCGCGCTCGAGCACTCGATCAACGCCCCCACCGTTCGCCTGGCCGAGCTCGTCGGCCTCGACAACGTGATCGCCGTTGCGCGCCGCCTCGGCATCCACGAGAAGCTGGAGCCCTACCCCTCGATGGCCCTGGGCGCCTTCGAAGTCACGCTCGTGGAAATCTCGGCCGCCTACTCTGTTTTCGCCAACCAGGGACTCGCGTTCACCCCCTATGCCTTCGATCGCATCACCGACGCCAACGGAGACTCACTCGAGCAAACGCACGCGGATGCACGGGAGGTGGAGACGCCGCAGGCGTCGTTTCAGCTCCTGCAGATCCTTCGCGGCGTGACCCAACGCGGGACGGGGGCGTCCGCCGACAGCCTCGGGCTGAACATCGCGGGAAAGACGGGCACCACGAGCGACTTCACCGACGCCTGGTTCATCGGCATGACGCCCCGGTACACGATCGGCGTCTGGGTTGGCAACGATCTGAAGACCGTCAGCCTCGGGCAGGGAATGGAGGGGGCGCGCGTGGCGCTCCCGATCTGGATCCGCATCCTGGAGAAGATGAAAGCGCGCGGGCGCATCGACCCGAACGCCGACTTCGAAGCCCCGCCCAACGTCGTCTTCACCCCGGTGGACTACGAGACGGGCCTGAAGGCGACGCCGGGCGCGCCGCACCCGATTCTCGAGACGTTCCTGAGCGGCTCGCAGCCGACGGAGGAGTGGAACGCGCGCTGGGCCGAGATCACGCGGCTGCCCTGGTCCCTGCAGGAGTCCTTCTACGTTCCGAAGAAGGGAGAGCCGGGCGAGGCACCAGAACCTCCCGCGCCAGCCGTTGCGCCGGGCGCCGTCAAGAATTGATTCGTTGATTCATTGAAGATCGAACCTCGAAATCCGTCGGCGCCGCCTCTCTGCGGCCATGAATCCATGACTCGATGGATCAATCCATCAACGGATCGATGAACTCATCGCGCGACACCGCCTCCAACTGGTGGGTCCCGGGAGGAGCGCTCTTCCTGGCCCGCGCGAGCGATGCCCTCTTGCGCTTCGGCCTCTTCTTCGCGACGGCGAAGCTGCTCGAACCGGCCTCCTTCTCGCTCTATGCCCTCATCACGGCGGCTCTGGCCACCTGCCAATGGCTGCTCGCTCTGGGCGCCCCGCGGGTGGCGCTCTACTTTCACGCGCGGGGGGAGCGCGGAGCGCTCTACGCCTGGCTCTACATCCTCGCCGCCTCCGCGAGCGGTGTCGTCCTGCTCTCCGTCGCCATGCTCCCTCCGCTGCGCGCCCTCTTCTTTCGCGGCATACCCGACCGCCTGGTTCTCCTCGGGCTGTCTCCGCTCCCCTTCCTGCTGCTCGGGGACTCGCTCGGGTCTGCCCTCGTGGCCGCGCGGCGGACCCGAGCGTACGGAGCGACTCTCTGGGTCCGCAACCTCAGCTCCGCGCTCGTGCTCGCCACCTCGCTCGCGACGGACGATCGCCTCACCTGGGTGCTCTGGGGGAGGCTTCTCACGGTGGCGGTCGTGGCCGTGCTTCTGGTCTTCGCCTCGCGCGCCGTTCCCGACTGGAGAGGCGTTGGGAACTTTGCACCCGCCGCCATCCGCTACGGCGGCCCGACGGCTCTCTCTTCCGGGGCGGTCGCTCTCCACCGCCGCGCCGATGTCCTGCTGCTCTCGGCGCTCGGCCGCACTCCCGAGATCGGAGCGTACTCGCTCGCGCAGGCGATGGCCGAGACCTTCTGGCTCGTCACGGACTCGCTGGAAAACGCGCTCTTCGTGCACGTTGCCCGCCACGAGGAGGCGAGGGCCCGCTCCGAAGCCCGGCGCGCGTTCCGCCTTTATCTCTGGCTGGGGCTGGTGGGACTCGCGGCCGGCGTGCTCGGCGGCGAGCTGGTGATCCGGATCCTCTTCCGTCGCTATCCGAGCGCAGGCACGATCCTGCCGTGGCTACTTGCGGCGACCGTCGCGTGGGGCGTGGCGCGCCCCTTCTACTCCTACCTGTCGTCGCAAGGTTTGGTGCGAACGGCCCTGCTTTGCAACGCCACCGGGCTCGCCGTCAATGTCGCCTTTTGCCTTCTCTGGATACCCTCTCAGGGGGCCCTGGGTGCAGCGCACGCGTGCCTGGTGAGCTACGGAACGCAGTCGTTGATGTTCTGGACGATGTTCGCTCGGACGGGCAGGGCGAAACGCGAGCCCGCAGCCGCGCCGACATCGAGCCCGCCGTAAGTCTGGTGCTCTCACATTCGAAACGTCTGCCGGCCGCTCGCAGAGCGAGCGCCGCCGGCCCGCCGCTACGCGACCGGCGGCCAGAAACTTCAAAACCAGGGTCTCTTGCCCGGCTCCGGTCACTGGGTTATCGCGGCGAGAGGCTGGACCGGGCCGCGGGCGGTCGCGATGCGACCGGCGGCCAGAAACTTCGAAACCACGGCTCCGGTTACTGCGTCACCGTTGCAATGGGTTGTACAGGGCCGCGGGCGGTCGCTGCGGCGACCGGCGGCCAGAAACTTCAAAACCGGGGTTTCTTGCCCGGCTCCGGTCACTGGGTTATCGCGGCGAGAGGCTGGACGTCTATGGTCAATTCGGCCAGGACGTCCTGGTGAAGGCGGACGTGGACGGTGTGTTGGCCGAGCCTTTTGATCGGCTCCGCCAGCTCTACCCTCCGGCGGTCCACCTCGATGCCCCGTTGCGCCAGGGCGTCGGCGATGTCCGAGGGCGTGACCGAACCGTAGAGCACGTTCTCCTCGCCGGCCTTCTTGTGGAGGACAATCGCCATTCCCTCCACCTTCCGGGCGACCTCTTGCGCCACTTGCTTCTCCCGCAGGGTCTTCTCGTCGTACTTGCGCTTCTCCTCACCCAAGCGCCGCACGTTGGCCTGGTTCGCCTCATAGGCGAATCCCTGCGGAAAGAGGTAGTTTCGCGCGAAGCCGTCCTTGACCGCCACAGTGTCGCCGCGGTGCCCCAGACCCCGCACATCGTCCGCCAAAATCACCTTCATCTGCTCATCTACTCTTTCTCGCCCCGTTGGCGGAAATGGACGTACCAGTCGAACAGACCCACGAGCGCTACTCCCAGGCTCATCGGGAAGTAGGCGACCAGGACATAGAGGCCCAACCGCAGAATCCGCGCCCGAAACCACCGCCGGGCGAAGTGGCAGATGATAGAGAGGCCCGCCACGAAATACAAGGCCGCCAGGGCGAGCAGCACGTCTCCAGCGATGCTCCGGGCGGTCCCCTGGAGGAGCGCAAACCCCGCGCCCGTCGCGACGAAGAGGCCTGCCGCGCCGGCTGGAACCTGAAGTCGCTCGAACCGAACGTTCTCCGCCGAGAGGGCCGGCCGCGCCGCCCAGGCCCCCGCGTAGTAGGCCACGGAGCTGGCGAGCACCCAGTAGACGCCGAGCAGTCCCGGCCAGTAGCGGACCGTGAGGTCTCCCGCTTGGACCAGTGTGGCCCGCATCTGCTCCAGCGTGACCGCATCCATGTTCGCGCGCCGATAGGACTCCAGCGCCGCGGGGATATGGGCGTCCAGCACGGCCTTGAGACTGACCCCGACCGGAGGGCCTCCCAAGAGCAGTGGCAGCGCGAGGAGCAGTCCGTTGAAGAGGACCAGGCCGGCGGCGCACAGCCCCAGGAAGGCTCGCGACGGGTCCTCGTCCCGGCGCGCGCGCGCCGCAAACAGGGCCGGCAACCCCACGAGCATGGCGCCCACCAGGCCGACCGCGATGCCGGCGCTCCAACCCTCGGCGGGGACGAAGAGGACGGCCAGCACAGCGGCACAGAGGGCCACCGCTCCCGCCACCGCGCCTGCCCCGCGCCGGTGCGCCAGACGCACGAGGGGCACGGGCGCAAAGGGCCAGCCGAAGAGACCGATGAAGACGCCAAGGACGGGCACCAGAAGAAACGCCGCCAGGACGAGAACCGGGAACCACGCCGCGAGCGGGATCTCCCACCGCCGAAAGCGATCGTCTTGCGTCCGGGGAAGTTCTTCCCCGGGCACATGCTCGGCGGTCGTCACGGAGGCGAGAGTCGAAAGCTTGGAATCGAGAGTCCGGGGAGGTCGGGCCGCCGCCTTCCGTAGCTCTCAACTCTCGACTCTCAACCTCCTTCAGTCCGTCGCATAAGGCAGCATCGCGATCGCCCGGGCCCGCTTGATGGCGGTTTGGAGCTTTCGCTGGTGCAACGCGCAGGTGCCCGAGATGCGCCGTGGCAGGATCTTTCCGCGCTCCGGAATGAAGGACTGCAGCAACTTGACGTCCTTCCAGTCCACGTACTCGAGCTTTTCCGCGCAGAACTTGCAGACCTTGCGTCGGCGGACGAAGAACTTCTTGCGAGGGGAAGTCTTGCCGTCCCGCGCTCCGGAAGCGCCGCGGCCCCCTCGCGAAGGCATCGCGGTCATGATCGTCCCCCTTCGGTCCCCGTCTCGGGAGCCTCCGGGGCGGGCGTGGGAGCCGACGGCGGACGGGGCGGCCTCTTGATGGCCTTGATCCGCAGACGCTCGGCCATCTTGGCCGCTCGCTTCAATTCGTCGTCGGCGCGCACGGCCAGGTGACGCAGCACCTGGTCCGAGAGCTTCAGGCGCCGCTCGACCTCGGTCACGAGCGCCGGAAGAGCGCGCACCTGGAAGAGATGGTAGTAGGCCTCGCGCTTGCGCAGAATGGGAAAGGCGAGCCGCCGACGCCCCCACGGCTCGTCGCGGACGATCTCCGCGCCTCCGTCGGTCAACAGCTTTCGATAGTCGGCGGTGACCTTGGCGGCCTCTTCTTCGGAGAGATCGGGGGTCAGCAGCAACACGATGTCATAGAGCCTCATCAGTTCCTCCTCGTGGATGTCAATCCGAGCGGGAGGCTCCGCTCGGAGAGGAAGGTTTCACATTGGCGCTTCTCATTGCGGCGTCGATTCCCTCGGATAACCAGATACGAAGCGTCTCGCAGGCCCGGCCGACCGACTCCTCGAATTTCTCCCGCTCGGCGCGGGAGAACGGCTCGAGGACGTAGTCGCCCAGTTCCCGCTCCCGGGAGTACTGATCCCCCCGCACTCCCAGCCGAAGGCGAGGAAAGTCGGAGGTGCCCAGGCGCTGGATGATCGAGAGCATCCCCTTCTGGCCTCCCGCCGAGCCCCGCGGGCGCATCCGCAGGGTTCCGAGCGGGAGATCGATGTCGTCGAACACGACACAGAGGTCCGAAGGAACGATTCCGTTTTTCTGGCAAAGAGCGTAAACCGCCTCGCCTGAGGCGTTCATGTACGTTTGCGGTAGAGCCAGGAGCACCCTCGCGCCCGAGATCGATCCGCGCCCGACCCGAGCCCCGCTTTCCCGGGACCGAATCGGGATGTCCTGCTGCGAGGCGATCGACTCCACCACCCGGAAGCCCGCGTTGTGGCGCGTGCTCTCGTATCGGTCGCCGGGATTGCCCAGGCCGACGATCGCGCGCAGTCCCTATTTCTCCTTCTTCTCCTTCTTTTCCGCCCTTTCCGGTTTCTCCGGCTTCTCCGGCTTCTCCGGCTCGGCCCCTTCTTCCTCCGTCACCAGCTTGCCCTTCTTTAGAACCTCGGGCTCGGTCGGCTCCGCAGCGGCTTCCGCGGCAACGACCTCCGGCTCCTTCTCCTGGGTCGGGTGCGCGACGTGGACCAGCACCTTCTCCGGATCGTCCACGACCGTCACGCCATCGACGGCCGGCAGACTCGAGATACGGAGGGCGTCTCCGATGCCCAGATCCGACACGTCGATGGGCAGGTTCGCCGGAATGTTGCCCGGGAGGCACTCGATCTCGACCTCGCGCGTGACGAAGTCGAGGATGCCGCCGTCGGCCCGGACGCCCCGGGCGACGCCCTGGACTTCGATCGGCACCTTGATCTTGATCTTGGCGTCCATCAAGACGCGCACGAAGTCGATGTGCAGGGGCTCGCGGGAGACGGGGTCGCGCGCGAGCTCGCGGATCATGGCGTGGCGACTCTGATCGGAGCCGGCGAGCTTGAGCAGAAAGATCGCGTTCTCCCCCGCGCCGGCCCGGAAGGCGTCGGTCAGCGCCCGTCGCTCGAGGTGGATCGGAACGGTCGGCTTGCCGGCCCCGTACACGACGGCCGGGATCCTGCCCTTGGCGCGGGATCGCCGGGCCTCGTTCTTGCCGGTCTCCGTCCGGCGTTCGACGTTCAACTCGATCGTTTTCATGGCTTTCCCAGCGCGGTAGCCCGCGCAAAGGGCGCGATTCTACACAAAAAGCGAGGAAACGGAAGCCCCCTCGTGGATGCGCTGGATGGCCTCCCCGAGAAGAGGCGCGATCGACAGCGGGCGGATCCGGGGGCACCGGGCGACAGCCGCATCGACCGGGATCGTGTTGGTCACGAGCAGGGTCTCCAGACGGGATGCCTCGATCCGCTCGAGCGCCGGGCCCGAAAGCACCGGGTGGACGGCTGCGGCGAAGGTCCGGCGGGCGCCCTGCGCGCGCAGCGCCTCCTCCGCCTGAGCGAGCGTACCAGCCGTGTCCACGATGTCGTCCAGGATGAGAACGTCTTTGCCCTGGACCTCGCCGATCACGTTCAGGACTTCCGTCTCGTTCTTCCCCGTGCGGCGCTTGTCGATGATCGCCAGCGAGGCCCCCATCCTCTTGCCGATGGCCCGGGCCCGAGCCACGCCGCCCACGTCCGGCGAAACGATGACCAGATCCTCGAGCTCGAGCTTGCGGATCGCTTCGAGCAGGACCGGAGCCGCGAACAGGTGGTCCACGGGGATGTTGAAGAAACCCTGGATCTGCGCCGCGTGCAGGTCCATCGTGAGGATCCGGTCGGCCCCGGAGGCCGTCAGCAGATCTGCCATCAGCTTGGCGGCGATCGGAACGCGCGGCTTGTCCTTCTTGTCCTGGCGCCCGTAACCGAAGTACGGCATCACCGCGGTGATTCTCGAGGCGGAGGAACGGCGAAAGGCGTCCAGCAGGATCAGCAGCTCCATCACGTGGTCGTTGACCGGGCTACAGGTGGGCTGCACGACGAAGACGTCCGCTCCCCGAACGTTTTCGTCGATCTGGCAGTAGGTCTCTCCATCGGAGAAGTTGTAGAGCGTCAGCTCTCCGAGAGGGATGCGTAGGTAGTCGCAGATCTCGCGGGAGAGCGCCGGGTGCGCGCGACCCGAGAAGATCTTCAGCTCGCCGTAGGAGAATTGGGCCACCACGCGCTGAGAATCATAAGCTTTCAGCTCTCAGCTGTCAGCTATCAGCTGAAGGGTTCGTTCTGGCTGAAAGCTGAGGGCTGAAAGCAGACGGCCCTCGGCGCAACGGCGCAGCGTTGGCTGGGGCGCTAGGACTCGAACCTAGAAATGCCGGCTCCAAAGGCCGGTGCCTTACCAATTTGGCGACGCCCCA
>JBGPCK010000103.1:0-10709 GCA_041481715.1 Thermoanaerobaculia bacterium
CAGCTCGTCAACGAGCTCGGCCTCGCGGTGACCGCCGGCAGCGATTTCCACGGCACGCCCGAGGGGCGCAAGCGACCGGGCGGCGTCTCGGGCGACGGCGAGATGCTCGGCATCCTGCGCGCCCGCGCACGGCGGGGTTAGTCCTCTCCTCGGTCACCGGCTGGCCGTCACCTCGCGAAAAGCGGGCGCGCCACTCGGACCTCATTTGTCCCGGCGGGCGCCGTCCAATCGTTGTGGAAAAGCTCGCTGTGGAAAAGGTGTCGGAAAAAATTGATTCTCTCGCCTCGCGCGGGACGGCCGCGCGTTTGGCGGGTGCGGAAATGTTGACAAGTCGTCGCCGTGGATGAAATATCCGCGCGCTTTCCGCTGATGCTCGAAGAAGTCACTCTCGAAAAGGGCCTGCCGCAGAACCTCGACGCCGAACGCTCGGTGTTGGGCGCGATTCTGCTCGACTCTTCCTCCCTTTCGTTCGTCGTGCCCGTCCTCCGGCAGGAGGACTTTTTCCCCGACACGCACCGGCGCATCTACCGCTCGATGCTCGAGCTCTATCAGCGGTCGGCCGAGATCGACACGCTGACGCTCAAGGAGGAGCTCGACCGCACCGGCGGCGTCGAGAAGTCGGGAGGCGCGGCGTACCTCTCGGCGCTCGTCGACGCCGTGCCGGACGTGGCCAACGTCGAGCACTACGCCCGGATCGTCAAGGAGAAATCGACGCTTCGGCGCCTCATCCAGGCCGGCCAGCGCCTCGTCCGCCAGGGGCTCTCGCAGGAGCAGGACGCGGAGCAGCTTCTGGGGACGGCGACCGGTGAGATCTTCGACATTGCCGAGGATGCTGTCCGCGGCGGCTTCACGCCGATCGGCCAGATCGTCAAGCACAACCTGGAGATCATCGAGGATGCGAGAACCCGGCAGGGGATGCTCTCGGGTCTCCCGACCGGGTTCGTGGGGCTCGACCGGATGACCTCGGGCCTGCAGCCGACCGACCTGATCATCGTGGCGGCCCGGCCCTCGGTCGGCAAGACCTCCTTCGCCCTGAACATCGCGCAGCACGTCGCGTTCCGGGAGGCGCGTTCGGTGGGGTTCTTCTCGCTCGAGATGTCGAAGGAGCAGATTGGCTTTCGCGTGCTTTGCTCGGAGGCGGACGTGGACGCGAAGAAGGTCCGGGACGGCTACGCTTCCCGCGAAGCGACGGTGCGTCTGGTGACCGCGCAGGCCAAGATCGCCGGCGCGAACTTCTTCCTGGATGACGGCGCGGCGCTCTCGGTCCCCGAGATGCGCGCCAAGGCCCAGCGTCTGAAGCGCGAGAAGGGGCTCGATTTGATCATCGTGGACTACCTGCAGCTGATGATGGGTCACGGGCGCTTCGACAACCGCACGCAGGAGGTCTCGCAGATGTCGCGGGGGCTGAAGTTGCTCGCCAAGGAGTTGCGGGTGCCGATCGTCGCCCTTTCACAGCTCTCGCGACAACCCGAACAGCGAAAGGGCGAGCTGCGCAAGCCCCAACTAGCCGATCTGCGCGACTCGGGCTCCATCGAACAGGACGCCGACGTGGTCGTCTTCCTCTATCGCGAGGAGCTCTACGATCGCGACACCGAGCGCAAGGGCATCGCGGACGTGATCATCGCCAAACAGCGCAACGGCCCGACGGGCGACTTTCCGCTCGTCTTCCTCGCCGACCACATGACCTTCGCCAACTACGCGGGCCCCGCGGCGGCCCCGCCGGAAGGCGGTTCGCCGTTTTGAGATCTCGGCCCACCAAGGCCGTCATCGATCTCGACGCCATCGCGTCCAATTACCGCCTTCTGCAGTCGCGCGCCGGCGGGCGGGCCGTCTATGCCGTCGTGAAGGCGGACGCGTACGGCCACGGGGCGGTGCCGGTGGCGCGCCGCCTCGAGGCCGACGGCGCCGGCCGCTTCGCCGTAGCAATTGCCGAAGAGGGAATCACGTTGCGGCGGGGCGGGATCCGTGGCGAGATCCTCATCCTCGGCGCGGCGGACCCGGCCGACGCGGCGCTTTCCCGCGGCTACGGCCTGGTGCCGGCCCTGCACGACCTGGCGCAGGCTCGCCGCTTCGCCGAGGCCACGGCTTCTTTTGCCGCGCCCCTCTCCGTTCACTTGAAGCTCGATTCGGGAATGGGCCGCCTGGGAGTCCGGCCGGAAGGCCTGGGAGAGCTGGCGTCGGTCCTGCGACGGGCACCCGGTCTCGCGGTCGCGGGCGTCTTCACGCAACTCGCCTCGGGCGAGGAGACCGCCGCGGAGCCCACGCGCAGCCAGCTCGAGACGCTGCGGGCAGGGCTCGCTTTCCTGAAGGACGCGGGCATCGTTCCCGGCATCGTGCACGTCGCCAACTCGGGAGCGGTGCTCGCGCACGCCGAGACGCTCTTTGACGCCGTGCGTCCGGGCCTCGCCCTCTACGGGGTCCTTCCTTCGGAGGCGCTCCCCGATCCGGGCCTGGCGCCGGCGATGCAGCTGGAGACGCGCGTGCTCGCGGTCAAGGACGTGCCGTCGGGAGCGCCGCTCGGCTATGGAGGGGCGTTCACGACGTCCCGAGCCTCCCGCATCGCGTCGCTTCCCATCGGCTATCATGACGGCTTCCGGCGCTCCTTCTCGGGGCGCGTCGCAGTGCTGTTGCGAGGACAGAGGGCGCCCGTCGTCGGGGTGGTGAGCATGGATCTGACGCTGGTCGACGCGACCGAGTCGGACGCCGAGCCGGGTGACCGGGTCGTGCTGATGGGACGCCTCGGCGCCCAGAGCGTTACCCCGTGGGAGCTCGCGCGCGCGGCCGGAACCGTCCCGTGGGAGATCCTCTGCGGCGTCGGTGCGCGGGTACCACGTGTTTACACGCGCGACGGCGCCGCGAGCTGAATGCGTCTTCTCGAGGCTCTGGGACGCCTCGTCCTTCGTGTCCTGGAGCAGGTCGGCCGCTTCTTCCAGATGCTCGGCCGGGCGGCGGTCTGGGCGGTCCGGCCGCCGTTCGACCTGCCGGAGCTTCTGCGCCAGATGGTCCGGGTCGGGTGGGACTCCATCCCGGTCGTCTTCCTGACCACTCTCTTCACCGGAATGGTCATGGCGCTTCAGACCTACAACGGCTTTGCGCGGTTTCACGCCGAGGGCTGGGTAGGCAGTGTGGTCGCCCTTTCGCTGACCCGCGAGCTCTCGCCGGTGCTGACGGCCCTCATGGTGACGGGCCGCGTGGGCAGCGCCATGGCGGCCGAGCTCGGCACGATGCGCGTGACCGAGCAAATCGACGCCCTGACGTCGCTTGCGACGGAACCGGTGCAGTACCTGATCGTGCCGCGCGTGCTCGCCTCGATCGCGATGATGCCCCTGTTGGTTCTGATGGGAGACGCCGTAGGGATCTACGGTGGGTACCTGGTCGCCGTTGACCTTCTGGGAGCCAACCCCGTGACCTACGTCGACAACTCCTTCAAGTACCTCACCGTTCAAGACGACGTCGTCTCGGGCCTCATCAAGGCGGCCGTGTTCGGCCTCGTCTTCAGCCTCATCGCCTGCGTGCGCGGCTACGACACGCGGGGCGGCGCGGAGGGTGTGGGCCGCGCGACCACCCGCGCGGTCGTCTCGGGAAGCCTCTCGGTGCTCCTGACCGACTTCTTCCTGACGAAACTCCTGTTCTGACGATGGACAATCCCGCCGCCGCCCCGCCCAAGCTCGTGGCCGAGGATCTGCACAAGTCCTTCGGTGAGAAGGTCGTTCTCGATGGGATCACCTTCTCGGTAGCCGACGGAGAGTCGCTTGCGATCGTCGGCCCCTCGGGCACCGGCAAGAGCGTTCTCTTGAAGCATCTGATCGGGCTGATCCGGCCCGACTCCGGCCGCGTCATCGTGGACGGGCAGGACCTCTGGGCGCTCTCGGGCCTCGAGCGCAACCGGCTCCGGCGCAAATTCGGCATGTCTTTTCAGGAGGGAGCGTTATTCGATTCGATGACCGTCTTCGAGAACGTTGCCTTCCCTCTCCGGCGGTCCGGCCGGTCCCCGGCTCAGGTCCGCAAACGCGTGCTCGAGTGCCTCGAAATCGTGCACCTGGAGGGCGTGGACGACAAACACCCGGGGGAGTTATCGGGCGGGATGCGCCGGCGCGTCGGCTTTGCCCGGGCGATCGCGCACGAGCCGGAGATCCTCCTGTTCGACGAACCGAACACGGGCCTGGACCCCATCATGACCGATATCATCGATGAGGTGATCCTGGAGATGCGGGAGAAGACGAAGGCGACCATCGTCACGATCACGCACCACATTCCGAGCGCGCGCAAGATCGGCGACCGGATCGCCCTGCTCTTCGGCGGGCATCTGCTCTTCGAGGCGCCGCCCGAGGAGTTCCTGCATTCGAAGGATCCCGCGGTGCGGCAATTCGTGGAGGGGAGAGCGCGGGGGCCGTTGACGGACGGCATTGTCGAGATCGGCCGGAAACATCTTTCGGAGGGGGCATGAACACGGCGGCAAAGGTCGGCGCTTTCTTCCTGATCGTTCTGGTTCTGGCCGCGTTATTGATCTGGCGCATCGAGGACGTCCGGGTCGGGAAGGGGAAGCCGCAGAGGATCACGGCGGAGTTCAAAGACGTCGCGGGGCTCGATGAGAAGTCCGCCGTGCGCGTGGCCGGCGTGCGAGTGGGAAAGGTTGGCCGCATTCGGGTCGATCCCAAGACGGGCAAGGCGGTCGTCGAACTGCAAATCGACCCCGACGTGACCCTCCGGGAGGGCGCGGTGCCGCAGATCGCGAATCTGGGCCTTCTGGGGGAAAAATATGTCGAGCTGTCTCCCGGTCCCATTGGCGCGCCTCCGCTGCCCGCAGGCGCGGTTCTCAAGGGGGATGTGCCGGTGGGATTCGACGAGATCACGCGGCTCGGGCGGGACATCGAGGTTCAGATCAAGGAGATCTCGACCAGCCTGAATCGGTCGCTCGGCGGAGCGGAGGGCGAGGAGCGCCTGCGAACGATCGTTGAGAACGTGCGTCTGATCACCGACGACCTGCGCGTCCTGGTCAACTCGAATCGGGGCAACGTGGATTCGACGCTCGCCAACTTCAAGGAATTCTCCGCGATGATGACCAAGCTCGTGGATCGCGTGGACCGGCTCGTCGAGTCGAACCAGGAGAACGTGACACAAGGGATCGCGAACATCCGCGAGATCTCCAAGAAGCTCGAGTCGACGGCGGATAACCTGAATCAGATCACCGGCAAGATCGAATCGGGACAGGGAACGGTCGGCAAGCTCGTCCAGAGCGAGGAGACGCACAAGAATCTCAACGACACGCTGGTGGCGGTCAAGAGCGGCGTCGACGGCCTGAACAAGGCCTTGGGCGCGGTTCAGCGCACGCACTTCGACTTCGGCATGCGCGGGGAGTACCTGACCCGAGGCCAGGCCTCGCCGAGCGGTCTTGGCGCGGGGCAGGGGGCGGGGAAGGGGTACTTCACCCTCGATATCGATCCGCCCGATTCCCCGCGATTTTACCGACTCGAGCTCTCGACACAGCCCAACGGCCGGCGAATCGACACGTCCAACATTTACCAGATCACGTTCCCAGACGGACACACGGAGATCGTCACGGTCAACCAAACGGAGTTCAAAGACGAGCTCGCGATCTCCGCCATGGTTGGATGGCGCTGGAACGGATTCACGCTGCGAGGCGGGCTGATCGAGTCGCGGGGCGGCGGAGGCATCGACTACGCGACGTTGCGCAACCGGCTGCGGTTCTCCGCCGATATGTGGGACTTCAACCGGCCCCTTGCGTTCGCCCCCCACGCGAAGTTGACGACGCGCTACTACTTTTCGCCCTCTGTGTATCTGACGGGAGGGTGGGACGACTTCCTGAACACGAGCCGAAAGACCGACTCGGTCTTCGTGGGAGCCGGCATCCGCTGGACCGACGACGACATCAAGTACTTGCTGGGGTCGGTGCCGATAAGGCCGTGAACCGGCGCCCGGCCGGAGTCCGCTTGCGAACCAGAGTCACAACCGTCTTCGCCTGCCAGAGCTGCGGCGCGGTGTCGTCCAAGTGGCTCGGCCGCTGCCCCGACTGCGCCGAGTGGAACTCATACGTCGAAGAGGTGCGCGGGGAGACCGCGGCCGCGCCGGTCGAAACGCTTGCGGCGGAGCCGATCGGCGAAACGGTGGACGAGACCCGCGAGCGAACGTCGACGACGCTGCCGGGCTTCGATCGGGTCCTGGGCGGAGGGCTCGTCCCGGGCTCCCTCGTGCTGCTCGGGGGGGAGCCGGGCATCGGCAAGTCAACGCTGCTCCTTCAGGCGGGCCGGGGCGTGGCGCGCGGGCGGGAAGTTCTCTACGTCACCGGTGAAGAGTCGGCCGGCCAGGTGCGTCTGCGGGGCGAGCGGCTCGGCATTGCCGAGCAGAAGCTCTACCTCGTCGCGGAGACCGACGTCTCCCGCATCGTGGCCCTGGCACAGAAGCGCTCGCCGGGGCTGCTCGTCGTCGACTCGATCCAGGCCGTTCGCGACGCGGCGCTCTCCTCCGCCTCGGGCACCGTCTCTCAGGTTCGGGAGTCGGCGCTCGTGCTTCAGCGTTTCGCAAAACAGTCGAACGTGCCCGTGATCCTGATCGGACACGTCACCAAGGATGGGAGTCTCGCCGGCCCCAAGTCGCTCGAGCATCTCGTGGACGCCGTCGTCTCGATCGAAGGCGATAAAGGCTCGCCGCGGCGGATCTTGCGGGCGACCAAGAATCGCTTCGGCCCCGTCGACGAGCTCGCACTCTACGAGATGACCGGGGAAGGTCTCTCGGAGGTCCCCAATGCCTCGGCGGCGCTGCTCTCGGAGCGGCGGGGGGGGCTGCCGGGGAGCGCCGTCACCGCGGCCCGGGAGGGCTCGAGATCGCTTCTGGTGGAGGTCCAGGCGCTCGTTGGACCGGCCGTCGCCGGCTCCCCGCGGCGCGTTGCGATCGGTCTCGATGGGGCGCGCCTGGCACTGCTGCTCGCGGTGTTGGAGAGAGCGGGGCTTGCGCTCGCCTCGCGGGAGATCTTCGTCTCTTGCACGGGCGGCCTCGAGATCGGCGAGCCCGCGGTGGATCTCGCCGTCGTGGCGGCCCTGATTTCCTCGGCGCGCGGCAAGCCCCTTCCCGACGCCGCCGTGTTCTTCGGCGAGATCGGCCTGCTCGGCGAGGTGCGGCGCGTGCCGGCGGCGGGCGTGCGAATGAAGGAGGCCGCCGCGTTGGGCTTTTCTACGGTGTACCTGCCGGCCGGCAACGCCTCCGAAGGAGCGGCCTTTCCGGACCTGGCCGTCCGCCCGGTCGATCGCGTGGCCGAGTTTCTCCGGGTCCTCGCGTAGATCGCTCCCGGGTGTGTAGAATCGACGCCCCCGAAAACGGGTTCGTTTGACTGGAGGAGGTGGCAAGTGAGGGCCTACGGGAAATTTGCGGTGCTTCTGCTCGGGATCGCGGCGCTCTCGGCCTGCTCGGGAATCACGACGTCGTCCGACTACGACAAGGGGACGAACTTTTCGAAGTACAAGACTTACGCGTGGAAGGACGTCCATCCAACGCAGAACGCGCTCGTCGAGAACCGGATCAAGAGCGCCGTGGACAGCGTCCTCGCGTCCAAGGGTTTGAAAAAAGTCGACGCGAGTCCCGACCTCTGGGTCGTCGAGCACACGCATCTGACCAAGGAGACTCAGGTCGACACGTACAACACCGGCTGGGGCTACGGCTGGCGCTGGGGCTACGGCGCGGGGATGACGACCTCGACCGTCTCTCAGATCCCGGTCGGCAATCTGGTCGTGGATCTCGTGGACGCGGGGGAGAAGCAACTCGTCTGGCGCGGAACGGCCAGCAAGGCGCTCGACAGCAGCGCGACGGCCGCCGACCGCGAAAAGTCGACCAACGAGGCCGTCCAGAAGATGTTCGCCGGCTATCCCCCGGGAAAGTAGTCTCCAAGGAGAGACCGACCAAATCGACCGGCGGCCTTTCGAAGCCGCCGGCTTCATTTTCCGTCCCTCTACGGCGTGACGTGCCGCGGCATCGCGCCGGTCAGAATGCGGTAGCCCTCGAGATACTTTTCACGGGTGGTGCGGATGACACCCTCCGGCAGCCGCGGCGCCGGCGGCCGCTTGTTCCAGCCGGTCGACTCCAGCCAGTCCCGCACGAACTGCTTGTCGTAGGAGACGGGGCTCCTTCCAGGCCGGTAGAGGGCGGAGTCCCAGTAGCGCGAGGAGTCGGGGGTGAAGGCCTCGTCGATCCAAAGGAGCCTGCCCTCGAGACGCCCGAACTCGAGCTTCGTGTCGGCGAGTAGCAGCCCTCGTGACTCCGCGTATTCGCGCGCGCGCGCGTAGAGGGACAGCGTCGTCGTCCGCAGCCATTCTGCCTCCTCGCTCCCAATGGCGTTGGCCATCCGGGTGAAGGAGACGTTCTCGTCGTGTCCCCGGTTGCTCTTGGTCGCAGGCGTGAAGATCGGCTCAGGTAGCCTCTCGGCCTCCGTGAGCCCGGCCGGGAGTCGGATGCCGCAGACCTCGCCGGTCTTTCGGTAGTCGGCCCAGCTCGAGCCCGCAAGGTACCCCCGCGCAACGCACTCGAAGGCGACGACCTCGGTCCTTCGTACGAGAACGGCGCGGCCGGCGAGCAGGTTCGCCGCCTGCTGGAGCTCCTCGGGGAATCGTCCGATCTCGGTCTCGATCAGGTGGCTCTCGACGTCGGAGAACTTGTCGAACCAGAAGTTGGAGAGCTGAGTGAGAATTTTTCCCTTGTCCGGCACGCCGGGCTGCAGCACGCAGTCGAAGGCGGAGATCCGGTCGCTCGCGACGAGCAGGAGCATGTCACCGACGTCGTAGAGGTCGCGCACCTTGCCTCGGCGCGAGAGCCGGGCCACGGAAAGGTGCGTCTCGGTCGCGTCCGGCATGGGTGAAAACTTTATAGCACGGGTGAGCGGCGGTCGACCGAGCGACCCGGCGCCCCCGTCTGCTAATCTCTCCCCGCATGCAGATCGACGTCACGACTTCTCTTCCCCGCGGCGCCGCGGTCCGGCGCGTGGCGTTTCTCCACGAGGCCGCCGATCCCGCGAGGGGCTCGCCCGCGCGGACACGAGCGGCGCTCTCTCGTGCGTGCCGAGGCGCGAGTTTCCGAGGGAAGGAAAAGGAGGTCGCGACCGCCGTGGGCCAGGACGGCGCGTGGATCCTCGTCGGCCTGGGCAAGCCGCCGTCGGCGACGGGCCGTTTGCGTCGAGCCATTCGGCGCGCGGCGCGCGAGGCGCTCAAGCCCGGTGCTTCGAAGATTGCGTTGGTCTTTGACCGGCGGATCGGCGAGGAGGCGATCCGCTCCGCGCTCCCGCAGCTCGCTGCGCTCGACTACCGTTTCGACCGCTACCGGTCGCTCGGCGCGCACGAGCCGAAGCGCGAAACGGTCCGCGGCGCGGTTCTGGTCGAGGATGTCGGCGTCCGGGCGCGCCTTGCCGCCGCCGCGCGCGAGGCGAGCGTCGTGGCGAAGGCGGCGGCCTGGGCTCGCGACCTCGGCAACACGCCCGCCAACGACCTCGGCCCCGTCGAGTTCGTGGCCGAAGCCAAGGCCATGGGCACGCGCCACCACCTGTCCATCCGGGCCTTCGACAAGAAGCGGATCGAGAAGGAGCGAATGGCGGGCCTTCTCGCCGTCAATGCCGGCAGCGTCCGCCCCCCCCGCTTCGTGATCGGCGAGTACCGTCCGGCGCGCGCGAAGGGGACCGCCGTCCTCGTCGGCAAGGGAATCACGTTCGACTCGGGCGGGATCTCCATCAAGCCCTCGGCCTCCATGGGCGAGATGAAGTACGACATGATGGGAGCCGCGACCGTGTTCGCGGTTTTGCAAGCGGCGAGCCGCCTGAAGCTCCCCGCGCGGGTCGTGTCTCTGGCACCCGTCACCGAAAACCTTCCCTCCGGCTCGGCCTGCCGGCCCGGTGACATCCTGCGGATGCGAAACGGGAAGACCGTCGAGGTCGACAACACGGACGCCGAAGGGCGCCTGGTGTTGGCCGACGCGCTCTCCTACGCGCAGGAGTTTCATCCCGACGTGCTTCTCGACTTTGCGACGCTCACGGGGGCGGTTCTGGTGGCGTTGGGTCTCGAGTGTGCTGGAGTCATGACCCCGGACGACGCGCTCGCCCAGGAGCTCGTCGCCGCCGGGGAGGCGGTCGGAGAGCGGCTCTGGCGGCTCCCGATCTGGGACGAGTATCTCGAGAACCTGAAGTCCGAGTGGGCCGACATGAGGAACACCGGCGGCCGCAATGCCGGCACGATCAACGGCGCGATCTTCTTGAAGCAGTTCGTGCCGAAAGGCGTTCCGTGGGCGCACATCGACTTCGCGGCCGTGGCCCACATGGAGAAGGAGCAATCGGGATTTTCGGCGGGCGCTACCGGATTCGGGGTTGCTCTGACCGTCGAGTTCTTGAAGCGGCGGTTTGGCGGTTAGTTCGTCACTTCTTCGGCGACGGCGGCCGGAGCGTGGCCGCGACCGGGATCGACCGGGTGCCGTCCTTGCCGACCGAGCGGACCGCAAAGAAGCGATTGTCGGTCGAGACTCCCTTCAGGACGGTGTCGCCGGACGAAGGCACCATGTCGTACACCGACCAGCGCGGATCGGTCGTTTCCCGCCAGAGGATTTCGAAGCCGGCCCGCTTCTCGTCCGCCGCCGCCCACGAGATCTTCGCGTCGGGGGTCACGCCGCCGGAGATGGTCACTTCCTTCGGCGCGGCGGGTGCCAGGGCAAGCTGACGCAGAACC
>JBGPCK010000104.1:0-10683 GCA_041481715.1 Thermoanaerobaculia bacterium
CCGCCACGAGTATCCGCACTGCTGGCGCTGCAAGAAGCCGGTGATTTTCCGCGCGACGGTCCAGTGGTTCGTCAAGCTCGATGATCCGAAGATCGATGTGCGGCAGCGGGCTCTGGACGCGATCAAGAAGGTGAAGTGGGTACCGGCCTGGGGTGAGGCGCGGATGGCCGGCATGGTCGAGAGCCGACACGAATGGGTCGTTTCGCGGCAACGCAAGTGGGGCTCCCCCATCACCCTGCTCTACGCGGTCCGGGACGGCGAACGCTCGGCGGTCTACCCGTGGCCGGACGACCCTCAAGAGCAGCGTCGGTTCTTCGACCATGTGGTCGGGATCTTTCGCAAGGAGGGGGGCGACGCCTGGTTCGCGCGGCCGGCGGAGGACTTCCTGCCGGCGGGAGCGAATCGGCGCGGGTTTGACGGCTTCGAGAAGGAGACCGACATTCTCGACGTCTGGTTCGATTCGGGCGTCTCGCACCTGGCGGTCCTGCGCCACGGGGAGTGGCCGGATCTGGCTCCCCGAGGGCCCGGCCCGCCCGCCGACGTATACCTCGAGGGGCACGACCAGCACCGCGGATGGTTCCAGTCTTCGCTCTTGACCTCCGTCGCCCTCTTCGACGAGGCCCCCTACCGCGAGGTCGTCACGCACGGCTTCTTCCTGGATGCCGGACGCAGCAAGATGTCGAAGTCGCTCGGAAACGTCATCGACCCGCAGGACCTGACCGCTCGAATCGGAGCCGACATCGTGCGGCTGTGGGTGTCGAGCCTCGACTACCGCGACGACATGCCGATCTCCGAGGAGATCCTGTCCCGCTGCGGGGAGGCGTATCGCAAGATCCGCAATACCGCGCGCTACCTCCTCTCGAACCTCTACGACTTCAACCCCGCGACCGACGCGTTGCCGCCCGAACGCCTGCTGCCGCTCGACCGCTGGGCCGTCGTACAGACGCGGCGGCTCTCCGACCGGCTTCGGGAGGCCTACGAGCGCTACGAGTTCCACGTCGTCTACCACGCGCTCGTGAACTTTTCCGCAACGACGCTCTCGGCCTTCTACCTCGACATCGTCAAGGATCGGCTCTACGCCTCCCCCCCCTGGTCCCCCGCCCGCCGCTCGGCGCAAACCGTCTTTCACCGCATCGCTCGGGCGCTGGCGACCCTGGCCGCCCCGGTCCTCCCTTTCACGGCGGAGGAGATCTGGAAGGAGCTGCCCACCCCGAAGGAAGAATCGGTGCATCTGGCGCGTTTCGAGACCCTGGACGACGTGCCGGCCGAGGTCCCGTCGCCCGATGCCTGGGAACGTTTGACGCAGTTGCGTGAAGAGGTTGCCGTGATGCTCGAGCAAGCGCGCCGCGAAAAACAGATCGGTTCCTCCCTCGAGGCGGCCGTCGAACTGACGGGCAGCCCCGAGCTCGAACGCGATCGCGAAGCCGCCGGCGCCGGAGCTACGGGGCTGGCGGACCTCTTCATCGTGTCCGAGGTCGCCGCCGCCAGCGCCGCGGAGGGCGACGGTTGGAGCGCGTCCCGCGCCTACCCGGGCCTGAAGCTCAAGTTTCGCAAGGCCGCCGGGCGGCGCTGCGACCGCTGCTGGAAGGTCACGCCCGAGGCCGAGGCGGAGGGGCTCTGCCGGCGCTGCCGGGACGTTCTGGCGGCTCTGGCGGCCGCCGCCGGGGCGCCGAAATGATCGGCGGCATCCAGCTCAAGGAGAGCACGCTCTATCGCGCCGCCTATCTGGTGGTGTCACTGGCGGTTCTGCTTCTCGACCAATGGTCCAAGGGGATCGTGACGCGCGCCTTCGACGTCCATCAGTCCCGCACCGTGATCGGAGGCCTCTTCGACCTCACGTACGTGCGCAACAGCGGAGCCGCCTTCGGTCTCTTCGCCTCCGTGGACTCCTCGATCAAGGCGATCCTCTTGAACAGCGTGGCGGTACTCGTCTTTCTCGTCGTGTCGGCGTACGCCCTACGGTCCTCCCATCGCAGCATCCGGCTGCAGGTCGGGTTCGCGCTGATCCTCGGGGGTGCCGTGGGGAACCTGCTCGACCGCGTGCGGTTCGGCTATGTCGTCGACTTCCTGGATTTCTCGATCTCGGGTCATCACTGGCCCGCGTTCAACGTCGCGGACTCCGCGATCTGCGTGGGCGTGGGTCTGCTCTTCCTCGACATGCTGCGTGGCGAAAACGAGGAGACTCCGCAAGCGGAGCCCGGGGCCGGCGGCGGGAGCTAGGCGATTTACCCTCGACTGATCCAGATCGGGTCGTTCTTCCTCCCCACCTACGGGGTGCTCGTCGCCACCGCTTACCTGACGGCGATCTGGCTCCTGCGCCGCAAGGCGGTCTCCGAGGGCCTGCCCGAGCAGAAGATCCTGGACCTGTCTCTCTACGCCCTCGCCGCCGCGATCCTGGGCGCAAAACTGCTGCTCGTCGTGGTCGACCTGCTCCAGGGCAATCGCATCTCCTGGCGCGACGTCCTTCTGTCGGCGGGCGTTTTCTACGGCGGCCTGATCTGCGCGGCCACGGTGGGGATCTGGTACATGTACCGCAACCAGCTTCCGGTCTGGAAGGTCGCCGATATGGGAGCGCCCTCGATCGCGCTCGGCGAAGCGATCGGCCGATGGGGCTGCTTTGCCGCGGGATGCTGCTACGGCAAGGAGAGCCACGGCCCGTTCGCCGTGACCTTCACGGACCGGTTCGCCAGCGAGCAGGTGGGCACGCCTTTGAACGTTCCGCTCCACCCGACCCAGATCTACCTCTCGGCAAACGCCTTCCTGATCTTCCTGATTCTGCAATGGGCCTACCGCCGAAAGACGTTCGACGGCGAGGTCTTCTGGCTCTACGTCCTTCTCTACTCGATCACCCGGGGAATCATCGAGATCTGGCGCGGGGATCTCGTGCGGGGCTTCGTGATCCCGGGAGTGCTCTCGACCTCGCAATTCATCGGGCTCGCGGCCACGATCGCCTCGCTCGGGATGCTGTTCTACCTGTCGAGGCGCGAAAGTAGGGGCGAGGGGTTAGGGACGAGGGGCTAGGGCGCGGGAGAAGGGGCGAGGGGTTTGGGGTTAGGGGTTAGGGTGTGGAGGCAGGGGCGAGGATTAGGGGTTAGGGCGTGGAGGCAGGGGCGAGGGATTAGGGATAAGGGGTTAGAGTTGAGAAAAATGCTATCGCTCTTGTCCCTCGCCCCTAACCCCTCGACCCTAGCCCCTGTCCCCAGCCCCTAACCCCTCGACCCTCACCCCTCCTCCGTGCTCCGCCGCTTCCAGGTCGGCGCCCCATCCGCCGGCACGCGGCTGGACCTGTTTCTCGCCTCCGCCTGCTCGGACCTCTCACGCTCCCGGGTCCAGAAGCTCATCGAGGAGGGCGCTGTTCGGCTCTCCGGAGCCGCGGCCAAGCGCTCGCACGTCGTCCGAGCCGGGGACGAAGTGGAAGTCGAGGTCCCGGAGCCGCGCACGCCCATCCTCGCGCCGGAGGCGATCCCGCTTTCCATTCTCTACGAGGACGAGCACCTGCTTGCAATCGACAAACCGGCCGGCCTGGTCGTTCACCCGGCGCCCGGACACGCCTCCGGCACGCTGGTCAATGCGCTGCTTCACCACGTGCGCGACCTCAAGGGCGTGGGCGGGGAGCTGCGTCCCGGGATCGTCCACCGGCTCGACCGGGACACCTCGGGGGTGCTCCTCGTCGCCAAGACCGACCTCGCCCATGCCTCGCTGTCGCGCCAGATGAGGAAGCGCTCCATGCGCAAGGAGTACCTCGCCCTGGTGGCGGGCATCCCGCGCGTCCGAAAGGGCGAAGTGGCCTTCGCGATCGGGCGCGACCCGCGCGACCGCAAACGCATGAAGGCCTTTCGCGCGACCGAGGAGCCGCCGCCGGCCGGAGCCCGGGAAGCCCGCACGCTTTACGAGATCGAGCGCGACTGGTTCCCGCTCGGACTCACGCTGCTCCGCTGCCGGCTCGTGACGGGGCGCACACACCAGATCCGCGTCCACCTGGGCGCCTCGAACCTGCCTGTCGTCGGCGACCCGGTCTACGGTCGGCCGCGTTATGAGCGGGTTCGCGACGCAGCCCTGAAGAAAAGGCTCGTCGAGTTTCCCCGGCAGGCGCTACACGCCGAGCGGGTCGAGTTCCGCCATCCCGCGTCGAACGAGCCCCTCGAGATCGTGGCGCCCCTGCCGGCGGATCTCTCGGACCTCATCGCGGCAATCGAAGCGGTCGCGAGCCGAGGCGGGCTCTAGCCCCCTCTCCCCACGGGAGAGGGGGTGCGCGAGGGGTCTCCCCTCGCTTCACTTCAGCGCCGGCCGCGGCCGAAGGCCGCGTTCTCGCGGAGCGAGCGGCCGGCAGGGGTGAGGGGAACGCCCTCGCCTGCAGTATTTCTGCTGGCCCCCTCACCCTACCCCTCTCCCCCGCCGCGGGGGAGAGGGAAAAGCAGGCTGTCGGCGCCGGGAGCAATCTCGGGTGGGCAACTGAACCGAACCCCTCACCCTTCCCTCTCCCCTCAGGGAGAGGGGTTGTCAGCGGGGCGCCGCGATCACTGATTCAACGCCTTTACGATCGTATCGATGGCTCCCTGGACGTCATCATTCTCGAGGCTCGAATAACGCAGGATCTTGTTTCGCGACTTGTCCTTGATGACGTAGCGGCCCCGGTCGAGAGTCGAGATCCATTCGTTCTCGATGACGATGCCGCCGGTGCTGCCGTAGCGTCTCCCGGCCTCCGCGATCGTCGCCTTCGCCTCGTCCATGAGGTACGTGAGCTCTTCGGATGTCAGCGTCACTTCGTTTCCTCCTTCGGTCGCGCAGCGACCACCGGTGGTATGCCTGCCTCCTGGACCGCTCGGTTGAGCGCCGCCAGGTCGCCGTCCAGGACCCCTTTGAGTTCCTCCAAGATCGCATCGAGCTGACCGCGAATCTCCTTCTCGTAGACGAAGGAGCTGTCGGTCGGCTTCGCGTCGGCGCTCGAGACGACAGAAGCGAGGCCTGCGAACTGGTGGTCGAGCGCGGGCGCGAAGTTGAGCACGTCCTGGTTCGACTTGATTTCGGGATTGACGAGCTTCTTCTCGATCGCCGTCAGCTTGTCCGAGAGCGCCTTGCCCCTGTCCTTCAGGTCGGCGCCCTTGCCGAGCCTCTCGGCGTGGTCGGTGACTCCCTGAATCTGCCCCTTCACGTCGCGGATCTGCGCAACCGCCTCGTGCGTCGCGGAAAGGCCGTCGCGCACCTCCGACAGCAGACGGAACTGCTGCTTCAAGTCCTCGGGCGTGGCCGCGATTCCGGGGCGCGGCACGATCTCGACCGGCTGCGTCCCCGTCGAACCGCCCGTCTTCACGCGGACGGCGTAGGTCCCGGGCGACACCATCGGCCCATTGTCGTTTCCCCAGATCACGGCCTTGGGCAAGAGCGTCGGCCGAAGGATCCGCATGTCCCAGACGATCCGGTTCAGGCCGGCCTTCGGCTCGAGAGGCTTGTCGGCGCGTTCGTCCCGCCCGCCTTCGCCCTCGTTCTCCTTGTCCTTGTCCTTATCTTTCTTCTCGCTCGAGTAGGTTCGGAGCACCTTCTCGCCGTCGAGCAACTCCACGGTGATTATTTCGTTCTCCTTGGGTTTTTCCTTGAGCCAGTAATACAGGAGAACGCCGGGGGGCGGGTTCTTTCCACGGTCTCCCGGCGCGCTCTCCTCGTCGTCCCCGGGCCCTCCGCCGCCCGGGAAGCGTACCGCAGGGCGGGGCTTGAAGACCCGCAGACTCTCTCCACGCAGCGCGTCGGAGTACTCGCGAAGCGGCGTCAGATCATCCAGGATCCAGAACGCCCGACCCTGTGTGGCCACGACGAGGTCGCCGTCCTTGACCGTCACGTCGGTGATGGGCACGACCGGCAGGTTGCGCTGAAAGGGATCCCAGTGCCCGCCGTCGTCCTGGGAGATGAAGAGTCCGAACTCCGTGCCCGCGTAGAGGAGGCCTGGGCGGCTCGGGTCCTCTCGAACGACGCGCGTAAAACAGCGGTCCGGGATGCCGTTGACGATCTTCGTCCAGGTCTTGCCGTAGTCGCTCGTCTTGTAGAGGTAGGGCCGAAAGTCGTCGGACTTGTACATCGTCGCGGCGACGTAGGCCGTGCCTTTGTCGTGCGGCGAGGTTTCGATCGAGTTGATCTGGATCCACTCCGGAATGCCCCGAGGCGTCACATTGTCCCAGTGCTTGCCCCCGTCCCGCGTGACGTGAACGAGCCCATCGTCGGAGCCGGCCCACAGAGTGCCCGCTTCGAACGTCGATTCGGCGAGTGCGAAGACCGTGTCGTAGACCTCGACTCCGGTGTCGTCCTTGGTGATCGGGCCGCCCGACTTCTCCTGTTTCGACCGGTCGTTGCGCGTCAGATCGGGCGAGACCTCCGCCCACGACTGACCCTCGTCGTGGCTGACCAGAAGCACCTGCGCCGCGTGGTACAGCGTGTTGGGGTCGTGACGCGAGATCCAGATCGGTGCGTTCCACTGAAAGCGGTACTTCAGATCTTTGGGCGCTTGCCCGACCGCCAGCTGCGGCCAGGCGACGAGCTGTCTCTGTTCCTCGGTCTTGCGGTCGTAGCGCGTGATGTCGCCGCCATAGGAGCCGGCGTAGACGACGTCGGGGTTGCCCGGCTTCGGCGCGATCCAGCCGCTTTCGCCGCCGCCGACCGCGTACCAGTCGGTCACGCCGATGCCGCGATCCCGACCGTGGCTTGCGATCGCGATGGTCGAGTTGTCCTGCTGGGCTCCGTAGACCCTGTATGGGAAGTGGTCGTCGGTGATGACGCGGTAGAACTGCGCGGTCGGCTGGTTCAACAGCGAGGACCAGGTCTTACCGCCGTTGAATGTGACGTTCGCGCCTCCGTCGTTGCTCTCGATCATGCGCTGCGGGTCGTCGGGATCGATCCACAGGTCATGGTTGTCTCCGTGCGGGACCCGGATCGGGTTGTACGACTTGCCGCCGTCGTTCGAGCGGAAGAAGCCCACGTTCAGGACGTAGACCGCGTCCGCGTTTTTCGGGTCCGCGTAGATCTTGGAGTAGTACCAGGCGCGCTGCCGCAGCTTGTTCTCGGAGTTGACGCGGGCCCATTTCTCTCCGCCGTCCTCCGAACGGTAGACGCCTCCCTTCTCCGCCTCGACGATCGCCCAGACCCGCTCGGGCCGCGCCGGGGAGACCGCAACGCCGACGTTGCCGACGGTTCCCTCCGGCAGCCCTCCCGCGAGCTTCTTCCACGTGTCACCGCCGTCGGCCGACTTGTAGAGGCCGCCTTCGGGGCCGCCCGAAGAAAGGGCCCACGGCTTGCGGGACACCTGCCAGAAGCCGGCGTAGAGGATGCGCGGATTGCTCGGATCCATGCAAAGGTCCGAGGCGCCCGTCTTGTCCGAGACGAACAGGACCTTCTCCCAGGTCTTTCCGCCGTCCTTCGACCGGTAGATGCCTCGCTCGGGGTTGCTGCCCCAGACGTGACCCTGCGCCGCAACGTATACGAGGTTCGGGTCCTTCGGGTGAACGCGCACGCGCGAGATCTGGTACGTGTTCTGGAGACCCATGTTCGTCCACGTCTTTCCGCCGTCGGTCGACTTGTAGACACCGTCGCCGTTGGAGACGTTGCCGCGGATGGCCGACTCGCCCATGCCGGCGTAAACGACGTTCGAGTCCGACTCCGCCACGGCGATCGCGCCGACCGAGCCCGTCTTGAAATCCTTGTCGGAGAGCGCCTGCCAGTTCGATCCTCCGTCGGCCGTTTTCCAGACACCGCCGCCGGTTGCGCCCTGGTAGTAGATGAGTGGCTGGCCGCGCACGCCCGTGACCGCGTCGACCCGCCCGCCGCGGAAGGGCCCGATATTACGGAACTCCATTCCCCCGTAAACGGCGGAGAGACTCTGGTCCGACGCCGGACTCTTCTTCTCCTCCCCTCCAGAGGCTCCCAGACAGGCGAGCAGACCAACCGAAAGCGCGACCCCTCGCGACAGCTTCACTACGTCCCTCCGCCCTTCGAAGCCCGACCACGGAGAACCGCGAACGGACGACGTAAGACTCTCCTCACTCGTGTGTATCGATCTGCGCCTTCTGCAGGCGCCCCGAGAAGTCCACGTAGATCGACTTCCACTCCGTGAAGACGTCGAGCCCGGCGATGCCCGCCTCGCGATGGCCATTGCCCGTGTCCTTCATTCCGCCGAAGGGCAGGTGCACTTCGGCGCCGATCGTCGAGGAATTGACGTAGAAGATTCCGGTCTCGAACTCACGCATCGCGACGAAGGCCTTGTTGACGTCGCGCGTGTAGACGGAGCCGGAGAGCCCGTAGGGAACCGAGTTGGCGATCCGGATTCCCTCCTCGAGAGAGGAGATCGGCACGACCGTCGTCACCGGCCCGAAAATCTCTTCGCAGGCCACGCGCATAGTCGCGTCCGCGTCGGCGAAGATCGTCGGCGCGAAGAACCAGCCCTTGCCGAGCTTGCCGGCCGCGAGGGTCTCGCCGCCTGCCAGGAGCTTCGCCCCTTCCTTCTTCCCGATCTCGACGTAGCGCGCGACGTTCTCCCGCTGCTTCTGCGAAACGCACGGCCCCATCTCGACTCCGGGCTCGAGCCCGTTGCCGACCTTGAGCGCCCTTGCCCGCGCAACGAGCTTCTCGAGGAAGGCGTCGTAGACCTTCCGATGCACGAGCAGACGGGAGCTCGCCGTGCAGCGCTGACCCGTCGTGCCGAAGGCGCCCCAGATCGAGCCGTCAACGGCCAGATCGACGTCCGCGTCGTCCAGGACGAGGATCGCGTTCTTGCCGCCCATCTCCAGGTGGACACGCTTGAACGTCGGCGCGCAGGCCACCGAGATCCGCCGTCCGACCTCCGTCGAGCCCGTGAAGGAAACCACCTTGACATCGGCATGCGACACGAGGGGATCGCCCACGGCCCCGCCCGAGCCCATGACGACGTTGAAGACGCCCGCCGGAAGGCCCGCCTCCTCGAACACCTTCGCCAGGGCGACCACCGAGGCCGGCGTGTCGGTGGCCGGCTTGATCACGATGGAGTTGCCGGCGATCAAGGCCGCCATCGACTTCCAGGCCGGGATCGCCATGGGAAAGTTCCAGGGCGTGACGAACGCACAGACTCCGACGGGCTGGCGGATGCACATGGCGAACTTGTTGGGCAGCTCCGAGGGCGTGGTGTAACCGAAGAGGCGCCGCCCTTCGCCCGCGGCGAGAAAGGCCATATCGATCGCTTCCTGGACGTCGCCCCGCGTCTCCGCCAGGACCTTCCCCATCTCCCGGGTCATGAGGCGCGCCAGCTTCTCCTTGTCGCGCGTGAGGATGTCGCCCGCGGCGTACAGGACCTCGGCACGGCGCGGCGCCGGCGTATCGCGCCAGGCGGGGAACGCCGTCTTCGCGGCCGCGATGGCTGCCTCCACGTCCTTGCGGTCGCTCTCGGCGAACACGCCGACGAGATCGTCCCGGTCGGCCGGATTGCGGTTCTCGAAGGTCTTGCCCGACGCGGCGCGCACCCACTTGCCCCCGATGTAGTTGGTCTGCGGCTCGAGCGCTAGCTCGGTTGTCATTTCGAGGTCCTCCTGTTGCCGGATGGCGGGGCTTGCCCCGCGCAAAAGCGTGTCAACGGACGATTCAGCTCTCCAAGGGCGTGCCGAAGTCGGGCCCGTCGGCCGACACGGCGGCCAGCGCCGGCGAGGCCTCCCGCCGACGACGCCCGGCGTAGGCCGCGAGGCCGGCCCGCAGGATTCGGACCGAAGTCCGCAGGTCCTCTTCGTTCAAGACGTAGGCGATGCGAACCTCGTTCGAGCCGAGGCCCGGTGTCGCGTAGAAACCTCTCGCGGGCGCGACCATCACCGTCCCCTTCTCGTGCTCGAACTCCTCGAGCATCCAGCGAGCGAAGTCCTCGCTGTCCTCGACGGGCAGCCGCGCCACGAAATAGAAGGCGCCCTCCGGCCGCGTCAGGAACACGCCCGGAATCCCGCGCAATCCTTCGAAGAGGAGGTCGCGCCGCTTCTGGTACTCCGCGACGACCGAGGCGGTGTACCCGGCCGGCAGATCCTTCATTCCGACGGCCACAAACTGCGCCAGTCCCGGCGGCGAGAGCCGCCCCTGCGCCATCCGGAGCGCCGCCTGGTAGATGTCACGGTTGCGCGTGGCGAGACATCCGAGCCGGATCCCGCAGGCGCTGTAGCGTTTGGACAGGCTGTCCACGACGATGACGTTGCCCTCGAAGCCCGTCAGCGTCAGGGCGCTCTCGGCCCGGCGGCCGTCGTACACGAACTCACGGTAGACCTCGTCCACGACCAGGAAGAGTCCGCGGTCCCGACAGAGCTCCGCGACCATCTGGAGCTCCTCCGGCGTGTAGACGGTTCCCGTGGGATTGTTCGGGTTGCACAAGAGCACCAGGCGCGTCGAGGGGGTGATCGCCCGCTCCCAGGCCTCTCGCGGAGGCAGGTGAAATCCGTCTTCCCCACGAGAGGGAAGCGCCGCCAGACGCACGCCCGCCATCGTCGCGAAGGAGCGGTAGTTCGTGTAGTACGGCTCGACGACGAGGGCCTGGTCTCCGGGGTCCGTGCAGGAGAAGAAAGCGAAGAGAATGGCTTCGCTCCCGCCCGCCGTCGCGATCAGCTCCTCGAGGGAAAGCGAAACGTTGAGCCGCGCGTAATAGCCGCGCAGCGCCTCGAGGTACTCCGGCGTGCCCGCGGAAGGCGAGTACGCGAAGAC
>JBGPCK010000105.1:0-10660 GCA_041481715.1 Thermoanaerobaculia bacterium
ACTCGCGTTGCGGGAGCCGGAGCGCAGCGAGGGGATCAGGGCCGCGCTCGAGGCCCTTTGGCCGAGGCGCGGCCCGGTGCGCCCGGAGGGCGCAGATCCCCGAGCAAGCGAAGGCGACGGTGGGAGACTCCTCGCGCCGCGAACCGAGGTCCTGCCGGTGAACCCGATCGGTCTTCTGAAGGGTCTCGTCAACTTCTTGTCGGCTCCGCAGTACCTCGTCACGGCGATGCTGTTCGGGCTGCTGCTCGCCATTCGCTGGCCGTGGCTCTGGTCGAAGAAGGGCGGGCTCGCCTTGCTCGCCCTGGTCGCCGGCGGGATCGGTCTTTCCTACCTCGACCCCAACTTCAACGCCGTCGCAACGCTGCCGGACAACGTCCCCATCGTCGGCATGATCTTCCTCGTCGGTTTCTTCTTCTGGTTCGCGTTGAACCAGGCCTATGAAAACGACCGGCGCATCGCGGCGGGGATCCCGACGATCGAGGGGGAGGACTCGGCGCAGAAGGTCTTCTCCTGGCCGGATCTGGTTTACGTCGAGCTCATCTGCCTGGTCGTCGTGATGGCGGTCATGATCGTCTGGTCGATCTTCCTGAAGGCCCCGCTCGAGGAGCCGGCCAACCCGACGGACTCGCCAAATCCGGCCAAGGCCCCCTGGTACTTCCTCGGCCTCCAGGAGATGCTCGTTTACTTCGATCCGTGGCTGGCGGGTGTCGTGCTGCCGTCGCTGATCATCGTCGGCCTGATGGCCATTCCGTACATCGACACGAACCCGAAGGGCAACGGCTACTTCACTTTTCGGGAGCGCAAGTCCGAGATCACGATGTTCCTGCTCGGGTTCATCGTGCTCTGGTGCACGCTGATCGTGCTCGGGACCTTCCTGCGCGGGCCCAACTGGAACTTCTTCGGGCCCTACGAGTTTTGGGACGTGAACAAGCTGGTTCCCCTGAACAACATCAACCTCTCGGAGATCATCTGGATCCGGATGCTGAAGCGGCAGATGCCGAACTTTTGGCTCTGGCGCGAGGTCTTCGGCCTGGCGGTCTGCGGCTTCTACCTCGGAGCGCTGCCGCTCCTGCTCTCGAAGACCTTGCTGCGCCGCTTCTACGAGAAGATGGGCATGGCGCGCTACCTGATCGGCGTCACGCTCGCCCTGACGATGTTCGCGCTGCCGATCAAGATGTACCTGCGCTGGATCTTCAACCTGAAGTACATCGTGAACATCCCGGAGTTCGCGTTCAACATATGAGGGACGAGCTTTTCAGCTGTCAGCTACCAGTTGTCAGCCAGAGGTCGAACGCCTTCGGGCTCCGAGCTGAGAGCTGATATGAGAGACGAGCTATCAGCCGTCCGCTTTCAGCTATCAGCCAGAAGGTCGCAAGGCTCCGAGCTGAGAGCTGACAGCTGAGAGCTGATAGCTAAACCCATGCCCCGCAAGCCTCCCGCCGAGCCGATCGATCACCACTACGACATCCCGAAGCTGAACCGCGTCTTCTTCGTGACCGGAGTGGCCCTCGCGGTCATCTTCATCGGCATGGTCTGGGCCGACTACAACCGGGACTGGAAGACGATCCAGCGGGTCTTCATGCGCATGGACGCCCGGAAGACCCGCGAGGCGGCGCTCGCGGCGCGGGAGAAGGCGTACGGGGAAGAGCGCGCGCGCTTGCTCGGCCAGTTGCGCGACGCCCGAGCGGACATCGGTGCGCACGAGCGGGAGCTCGGCCGGCTCAACCGGAAGCTCCATGACCTGGCGCCGAGGATCTATCTGGCGGACCAGCAGGCCAAATTCGCCAAGGCCTCTTTCGACGCGTCGCTCTACAAGTACGAGGACGCGCTGGCCAACAAGCCGAAGTCCGCGCCATCGGTCCGCAAGGAGCTCGACCGGATCCGGGCGGAGTTGAACGGCGCGAACCTGCGTCTGGCGAAACTGAAGCAGGAAGAATCGAAGGCCAACGGAGAGATCCGGCGGATCACGGCGCGCGAGGACGAGGCGCGCCTTTCGATCGAGAAGCTCTCGGCGGACTTCAAGCTGGCCCGTCAGAAGTTCGAAAGCTTGAAACAGGACTCCCTCTTTCAGCTTCGCAACTCGCCGATCCTCGACATGATCAATCCGTCGCTTCGGGTGCAGCAGGTGCAGCTGCCCGATCACTTCAACGACGTCAACTTCATGAAGATCCCGCGGGTGGACCGCTGCGCAACCTGCCACGTGGCCGCGGACCGCAAAGGCTTCGAAGAGGTCAAGAACGCCGTCTTCCGCACGCATCCGAGCCTCGCCCTCATGGTCGGAAGCGAGTCCGCTCATCCCTACGGCACCTTCGGCTGCACGCCCTGCCACGGCGGGCGCGATCGGGCCTCCTCCTTCTGGTCGGCCGGCCACTCGCCTGAGGGAGCACGGCAGGAGCAGTCCTGGGAGAGGAAGTACGGCTGGCAGTTCGACCGGTTCAACGAGATGCCGGTTCTGCCGGTGAAGTTCACCGAGGCGGGGTGCTACCGCTGCCACACGGAGGAGACGAACTTTCCCGATGCGCCGCGCCTGGACGCCGCCATGAAGATGGTGGAGACGCTCGGCTGCTGGGGCTGCCACAGGATCGAGGGCCTCGAGAAGCAAGCGTTGCCCAGGGTCGGGCCGTCGCTCGAGAAAGTGGCCTCGAAGGTTTCGAAGGAGTGGGCGACGCGGTGGGTCATGAGCCCGGCCTCCTTCCGGGCCAGTACGAGGATGCCCACCTTCTTCTACCTCGAGAACTTCGTGAACGTCTCGGGCCCGCAGAAACCCTCGCCCGCGCAGGAGCGCATGAACGCGGAGGGGCGCGTCGAGAACGACGTGATGGTCAACGCCATCGTCGCTTACCTCTACGAGAAGTCCAAACCCGCCGAGGTGTCCGCCGTCTCCGGGCACGGCGATCCGCTGCGCGGCCAGAAGCTGCTCGCGGAGCGGGGCTGCTTCGGATGTCACATGGCAGACCCGAACGCCCAGCGCGATCTCGTCGGGACCTACCGGCAGTTCGGGCCGAATCTCGCCGGGATCGGCTCGAAGGCCTCCCGCGACTGGATCTACAACTGGATCTCGAACCCGAAGGCGTGGAACCCGGAGACCAAGATGCCGGACCTTCGCCTCTCCCACGAGGACGCGCTCGACATCGCAGAGTACCTGTCGACGCTGAAGGGGCCGCCAGGATTCGATGCAACGCCCCTTCCCCAGACGGAGGTCGCGACGCTCGAAAGGATCGCGCTCTACTTCCAGATGGCCACTCGGACCATCTTCGACGCGAAGGCGGAGCTCGCCAAGATGGACGTGCACGCCAAGGAGGTGTACGCGGGCGAAAGGCTGATCCTGCACTACGGGTGCTTCGCCTGCCATCGGATCCCGGGCTTCGAGGACGCCAAGCCGATCGGCACCGAGCTGACGGAAGAGGGCTCCAAGGCGGTTCATCGTCTCGACTTCGGGTTCGTGCACCTGCCACACACCCGACAGGATTGGTTCAAGGCGAAGCTCGAGAACACGCGCCTCTTCGACCGGGACCGGGCCCGCGGGTGGGAGGAGAAGCTGCGGATGCCGCTCTTCCGATTCTCGCCCCAAGAGCTCGAATACGTGACGACGGCGGTCCTCGGCTTCCAGAAGCTGAATGCAGCGGCCACCGCGAAGAAGGAGTTGAACGCCGACGAAGTGGCGATCGAGCGCGGCCGGCGCATCGTCAAGAACCACAACTGCCGGGGCTGCCACATCATCGAAGGCTTCGGCGGCTCCTTCCGCTCCGTCGTCTCCGAACCGTCGCTGGCGCCCCCGATCATTCAGGGCGAGGGGGCCAAGGTCCAAAGCGACTGGCTCTTCACGTTCCTGAAGGGCCCGAAGACCGGGCAGATCCGGCCGTGGCTCGAGGTGCACATGCCGACCTTCGGCTTCACGGCTGAGGAGTTGAACGACCTGACCCGCTACTTCGCAACGCTGGACCGCGCCCGCTATCCGTTCGATACCGCGGACTACGGGACGGACGCGAAGAGTTGGGCGGCCGGCAGAAAGGTCTTCGAGCTGCTGCGGTGCAAACAGTGCCACCCGCGCAACGAGCAGGAGATGAACGCGCCCGGTGTGGATCGTTCGAGCCTCGCGCCCAATCTTCAGATGGCCTCGAGCCGTCTGCGGCACGACTGGATCAACGACTGGATCCGCCGCCCGGACCAGTGGATGCCGGGCACGCGCATGCCCACCAATTTTCCGATGGGCGACGACGGCCGGCGCATCTCGCCGCTCTCGGGAATGCTGGACGCCCCATCCTTCGCGAAGGACCGCGAGGAGTTTGGACGCATCCTCGGCGGCGACGAGCAGGCGAAGGCGTTCCTCGGCAACCCCGACGCGGTGACGCGGGCGCTGCGCGACTACGTCTGGTCGGTCGGCATCAACGGCGGAACCGCTCCGGTGGGAGCGCAGCCCGGCGCGCCGCCGGCGGTGCGCGCTTCGAAGATCTCGCCGCCCGATGTGGCGCGCCCCTCGGGAGCCGGCCGGTAGCCGCCCGCTCGCCATGTCCCTCGACCTCTCTGCTGTCCTCTTCGACGCGAGCCTCGTGATGTCCGCCGCCGCGCTCGTGCTGTTCCTTTGGCTGATGCGAGAGCCGCGCGAGGGCCCGGGCGATCGTCGCAAGCCTTGAGCTGGAAACCGCGAACCGTGAACCAAAGCGGGATGGCTCGCCCCATCCGGCTGGAAGCTGACAGCTGACAGCTTACGAAATGCCCCGCCACAACTGGCGCTTTGACGAGGTCTCGGATATCGGTGGCGCGGCTTCGAGCCTGCGCAACTATCTCGAGCAGCGCGACGTGCGCCGGTGCCTGGAGGCCGCGGCGCGAGAGCGGCCGATCCGCTCGGCCTGCGACGTCGGGTGCGGCTACGGGCGGCTGACGATGGTGCTGCGGGAGTTCGCCGGCCGCGTCGTCGGCTTCGAGCGGGAGGACGATCTGCTCCGCCAGGCCTGCAGGCTGCAACCCGACATCGAGTGGACCCCGATCGAGGATCTGGCTTCTCTGCCGGCCGAAGACGGCGCGTTCGATTTCGCGATGACCTTCACCGTGCTGCAGCACGTCAACGACGTGGCCGCCGGGCGAGTCCTTCGCGAGCTCCAGCGGATCGCCGGGGGAGGCTTTCTGCTCCTCGTCGAGGAGACGGATCCGACGCTCGGGGCTCAAGTTCCTCCGGATTGGGCGGGCGGAATGACGCGCGGACGTGACGTCGCGACCTACGAGTCCTGGATGGTGCCCTGGCGGCTGAAGCTTTCGTTCCCGCGCCAGATCGAGCCCGGCTACGCGCGGACAAACGTTGGGACGTACATGCTGTTTCGTGAGCCCTGAACCGGAGTCGTGAACCGGGAGCCGGAACCGATCGCCGTTTGCGCTTCTACGATGCGAGCAGCTGCTCGATCCTCTTTCGGACCTCCGGGTCGTCCCAGGAGACCGCGCCCGGCACGCGCTCGAGCACACGGCCGCTCTTGTTCACGATGTAGGTCTCCGGGTACTGGGTCGTTCCGAAACGCTTCGCGGTCGATGCGTCGGGGTCGATATAGAGCGGAAGCCGATTCGGGTTCTTCGCGTTGAACTGATCGATCGTCTTCCAGTCCTTGTCTACCGAGATCGTGTACAGGACGATGTCGTCGCGTCCCTGGTAGCGCTCCCAGAATCGAGAGAGCGCCGGCACCTCCTCGACGCAGGGCGGGCACCAGGTGGCCCAGAAGTGGATGATGACGAGCCTGCCCTTCGCCTTGGAGAGATCGACTTTCTTTCCGGAGCGGTCGGTGATCGGAAGGCTCGGCGCCGCGGAAAGGAAGGCGAGCGAGCCCGAGGGGGAAGCCGGCGGGGAGAGGGACTTCAGCCAGACGACGCCGACGGAGGCCATCGTGACGGCAAATGCGATCGTCAGGAGCGAGCGGGTCTTCATGATGGATTCATCGAGTTACTGATCATCGAGTCATTGGTTCATCGCGGCCGGAAGAGGACCTTCGACCCCCGAAAGATCGATGAACCGATGATTCAATGAATCCATTCGACGCCGTCCCACCGGGCAGGCCTCCTGCGCCAGGCAGTCGTGGCATCTCGACCGGGCCGCCTCGGTCCGGCAAATGCCGAAGATCCCTATGCGGCAGAGCGCGTAGTCGAATCGGACCGGATCGCTCGGGTCGAAACGTGCCAGGCGCCGCGTGATCTCGCGCGCCGCGGCCCAGTCGGCGGTCCGGCGGCGAGTCAGACGCAGTCGCCGGGCCACGAGGTGGATGTGGGTGTCCGTCGGGATGACCAGCCGGTCGGTCGGAATCCCAGTCCAGAGCCCGAAGTCGAGCCGGTCCCGCCGCACCATCCAGCGCAGGTAGAGGTTCCAACGCTTGCACGCCGAGCCGGAGGCCGGGTCTGGGAAAAAGAAGCGCGCGGGCGAGCGCTCCGGAAGGTCGCGGCTTCCGAGAGCCGGGCGGTAGTCGAGGGCGAGAAGCCTTCGCGTCACCCGGGAGAGCAGCCCCGCCGTGTCCGGTTCCTCCGGCCGGAACTCCGCCTCGAAGTAGGCCCGTACCGAGCCGGCCTCTGCCCGGGCGCGCGCGATCGCGAGCAGCAGCGCCGCCGCGTCGCGGGCGCCGTGGAAACGGTGGCGGAATCCCCCGAGCCGTTCGCGGGCGAATGCGGAAAAATCGCCGATCGCCTCGAGCCCCCGGGCCGGCCGCGGCCCCAGCGTGTCGAGCAGGCGGGAGACGTTTGCGAGGATCGTCTCGACGCGCCCGTAGGCGAAGGCCGAGGCGATCCAGCCGGCGACTTCCAGGTCCTCGGGCTCGCGGTACCGGGCCACGAGGCTGATCGGGTCGCTCGAGGCGGTCTCGGGCCCATAGGTCCGGTAGAGGCGCTCGAGACGGTCGGCGAGAATGCGGTCGCGGGGCGAGAGCTCCACGGCCGAATTCTGCCATCATTGGGGAGTCGGTTCACAGGAGAACGTGCTTCGAGAACAGAGAACGTGATGACCGAGCGCCCTCGCGAAAAAGCCATTCTGATCGGGATCGCCTCCCGCGCGCTGCCGCGCGGGATCGCGGAGGAGCACCTGGACGAGCTCGGGCGCCTGCTCGACACAGCGGGCGGAATCGAGGTCGCGCGCTTCGTCAAGGAGCGGTCGGCGCCCGACCCGGCGACCTTCATCGGCAAGGGCTCGGTCGAGGAGGTCGCCGAGGCGGCCGCCGATCTAGACGTCCGGCTCGTCGTCTTCGATGACGAGCTCACGCCGGCGCAGACCCGCAATCTCGAGCGGCGCTGGGAAGGCGTGCGGGTGCTCGATCGGCCGGGCCTGATCCTCGACGTCTTCGCCTCCCACGCCCGAACGCGCGAGGCGCGCACGCAGGTTGAGCTGGCCCAGCTTCAGTACTTGCTGCCGCGCCTGGCGGGCCGCTACAAGAGTCTCTCGGGCCTGCGCGGCGGTATCGGGGCGCGGGGCGGCGCGGGGGAGCAGAAACTCGAGCTCGATCGCCGCAAGATCCGCGACCGCATCGCGCGCCTACGCCACGAGCTCGAGAAGATCGAGACGGCGCGCGAAGTGCGGCGCAGGGGCCGCAAGAGCTACTTCCAGGTGGCGATCGCGGGTTACACCAATGCCGGCAAGACGACGCTCTTCAACCGGCTGACTCGCCGGTCGGAGTACGCGGCCGACCAGCTCTTCGCCACACTCGACTCGCGGGCCGCGCGGGCTGCCGCGCCGAAGCTGCGCGATACCGTCTTTCTCGACACGGTCGGCTTCGTCCGCAAGCTGCCGCCGGGCCTGGTGGCCTCGTTCCGCTCGACGCTTGCCGAGATCCGCGACGCGGACCTCGTCCTTCACGTGCTCGACGCCTCTTCGCCGCGCGTGGATGAAGAGGAGCGGGTGGCGTCGGAGGTCCTCGCGGAGCTGGGCGTGCCGCCCGAGCGCATTCTGACCGTCTGGAACAAGCGAGATCTGCCGGGGGCGCTCGGACCAGCTTCCGCGGTGCGCGCGTCGGCTAAGACCGGCGCGGGTGTCGAGGAGCTCGAGCGGCAGATCGCGCGTCGGGCGCGCCCGGAGCCCGAACATCTCCGGCTTCGGATCCCCTATCGGGACGGGCGCGCGATTGCCGCGGCCCGCGCCCGGCACCGGGTCGTGGCGGAGGAGGACCATGGGGACTTCTTGCTGATGACCGTCGCGGGAGAGAGGCGACGTCTGGGCGCTCTGGAGCGCTACCTCGGCGCCGAGCCGGAGGGCGACGTTTCGACCGCCGGGCGCTGAGGCCTTGAGGAATTTGCGCGTAGGGGGCGGGGCTTGTCCCCGCCCGCCTCCTCCGGCCGCGAGGGGTGCCCCTACGAATGGAGGCGACAGGCCGCGTCTGCCACGGGAAGGACTGCGCCAAAAAGACAACGGGGGAAGCCTTTCGACTTCCCCCGTTGCAGGAACTCCCATGCCGGCACTCTCAGTTACCGTAGGCTATTATCAAGATGCATACCAACGGAGCTCTTCGGGTCGGATCTCGGCTGCTCAAGAAGTTACGCTCGACTCCCTGAGGGCGGGCGGCCAAACTGAGGCATCGGCACACGAGCGATACCGACAAATTTTGTCGAGCTCGCGGGCCTTCTGGAGGGGGAATGCGATTCGTTCGGGTTGCCGCCTTGCTCTTCGGAATTTGCGCAGTGGCGAGCCTCGGCTGCGGGAAGAAGGCTCACTCGGGGGATCATGGGGACGCGGCCGCCGCCTCTCCCGCGCCTCCGACTCCAGACAACACGCCGATCGCCTCGCTCCGGACGCCGGCGGGCTTGCTTCTGATGAAAGGGGAGCCCGCGGCTCCCACACCGACCCCGGCCGCCGCCTCTCCTGCTTCCAACTCGAGGTCATGACCTCCGAGCCGCAGCCCGAGCCGGAGCCGGACGCGCCTGCGCCGACGGAGAAGCGGCCCGAGCGGATCTGTCCCAACTGTGGGGCCGCGCTTCTCGAGCGCAAGTGCAAGCTGCTCTGCCCGGACCCGGCCTGCGGGTACTACATGTCCTGCTCGGACTTCTACTGAGGCGACCGCGCGCGCGGGTCATCCGTAGTCGCGAAGCCCACAAGCGAGACGCGAAGTCTGACTACTGACTAGTGTCGTGTCACCGAAGTCTTGACGAACGTCGGCTCTGTAGGGGCGGCCCTTGCGGCCGCCCGCGGGCGGGGGCAAGCCCCGCCCCTTGTATGTTGGCATTGGGTTTCGTTTTTGCGAGGCGGGAAGGCCGGCCGCCCCTGAGGCAATAAAGCCTGGAACGTAGATCGGCCCCCCGCCCTCTTCTCCAATGCCGGAGGGAATCCGAGGCCTTTTGAGCCTGCATTCACAAGGTCGGCAGGAGAGGGTGCAGGGTCGGGGAGCCACGCAGATCGTAGCCCAAGGAGGTTGCGATGGGGATCGTGGACACAGCGGGAATCGATGTCGGGGCTCGGGAGCTTGCAGTGACTCTGTCGCGCGACGGCAGGCTCTTGCGTCGGGTCTTTCCGAATACCTGTGCGGGGCACCAAGCCATTTGCCGTTGGCTGGCAGGTGGCGGGCGCAGGGCGCGTGTCTGCATGGAGGCCACCGGCTCCTATGGGCTGGACCTGGCTTTTGTTCTCTCCCGTTGGGAGCAGATCCAGATCATGGTGGCCAACCCACGAGCTGTTCGACGCTTCGCCGAGGCCTTGATGGAGCGCAACAAGACCGACGCCATTGACGCGGACGTGCTCGAGCAGTTTGCCGCTCGTATGCCCTTCCAGCTCTGGGTTGCGCCTTCCACACAAGCGCTTGAGCTGCGCACGATCTCCCGCCGTATCGACTCTTTACGCACCGTCTGTGCCGCCGAGAAGAACCGTCGCCATGCCGCCGGCCTGACTCAATACACGCCCGAGTCGATCCACCAGAGCATTGATCGGCTCATCGAGACTCTCGAGCTGGAGATCAAAGGCCTGATCAAGCACGCACTCGCCCTGGTCCGATCTGAGCCGACTCTCAAGTCCCGCTACGACCTGGCCCTGACCGCCCGCGGCATCGGTCCTCTAAGCGCCATCCTCCTGCTCGGTGAGCTGGCTTATCTGCCCCCCGACATGGATGCCCGCCAGTGGGTCGCACACGCTGGCCTGGACCCCAAACACCACCGCTCCGGAACCTCGGTCGAGAAAAAACCCCGCATCTCAAAAACCGGCAACCGCTTCCTGCGCAAGGCCCTCTTCATGCCAGCCATGACCGCTCGCAGCCACGACCCAGCCCTCAAAGCCTTCGCCAATCACCTCATCCAACGCGGCAAAACACCCCTCCAGGCAATCGTCGCCGTCATGCGAAAGCTACTCACCGCCCTCCACGCGATGTTCCGAAAACAAGAGCCTTTCCTCTCAGAAAAACTATCCCCCTCCCTCAGTACTTCACCTTGACCGCTAACAGGGAATCTACGACCAAAGCCGCTATCGGGACTCCCTTGACACGACACTAGAGGCCGCTCGCCCGAAGGGCATCAGTCGTCTCCGGCCAGAAGCCGGCGAGCCCGCTTGACCAGAATGGACGGCACGAAGATGCGCACCCCGCCGCTCATCGCAAGCTCCGGCCGCATTCCCCCGGCGTCGTCCTTCGTGATCGTGAAGGGAATGCCTGCGGATTGAAGCTTCGTGCCCGCAAGCTCCGCCTCGGCCGCCCTTGCGAAGATCGACAGGACGACCCACTCCCAG
>JBGPCK010000106.1:0-10656 GCA_041481715.1 Thermoanaerobaculia bacterium
CGGAGTCCTTCGTCGTAGAGAATCGCGGGGCCGACGCCGCCGGCTTCGTGCGCCGCGCCTACGAGGTCTTCTTGGGGAGGCCCGCCGACGCGCAGGGCCTCTCGTTCTATTCGGGAGAGATCGCGGACGGAAAGCCGCGAGGGTACGTTCTGGACTGCCTGCTCGCGGGAGCGGAAGCGAAGGATCGGTTTCGAGTCCGCCTGGACCAGTCTCAAACTGCTAGTACGGTGTAGCGGCCTTGGTC
The DNA here is from genome assembly GCA_041481715.1 of Thermoanaerobaculia bacterium. GTDB lineage: Bacteria > Acidobacteriota > Thermoanaerobaculia > UBA5066 > Gp7-AA6 > DATBFU01. Next base: position 245 of record JBGPCK010000106.1, read on the forward strand.
GTAGGGGCGGGGCTTGTCCCCGCCCGCGGGCGGCCGCAAGGGCCGCCCCTACAAAGCCGACGCGCGTTAAGACTTCGGCTACACGAAACTAAACTAGTTCACCGGCTCCGAAGTAATCTCCGGGCGCAGGGCCAATTGCTTCTCCTCCCGCCCCTCGCCGTCGCGCAGCCTCAACGCCACGTCGGGCGCGTTGGTCGTGACGGAGGCGACGCCCGCGGCAATCAGCTTCCCGACCTCCTCCATCTCGTCCACCGTCCAGACGTGAACCGAAAGGCCCGCAGCCGCGGCCTGAGCCAGCAGCGGCGGCGCAACGAGGTCCTTGCGCGGTCCGATCGCGTCCACGGGGGGAAAGAGCGGCGTCGGCCGGCCCGGCTCGGGCAGGGCCACCGGGTGGTCGAAGAGAAAGCTCGTCGCAATCTCGGGATCGGTCTCCCGCATCTTGCGCAGGAACTCCGCGTCGAAAGAGGCGACCAGGCAGCGGTCGGCGACCCGGTACGCCGCGGCGACCCGCGAGATGCGGCGGGCCATGGTTGCCAGGTTGGTGCCCGTCGAGACCTTCACTTCGACAACGTAGCGCAGCGCCCGGCCGTAGCGGTGGAGGACCTCCTCGAGCTTCGGGATCTTGTACTCGCCGAGCTCGGAGGAGAGCGTCAACTTCTCGATCTCGCGCGCCGTGAAGTGCCGCACGGGGATCCGCTGGTTGCCCAGAGCGATTTCCTCGTCGTGAAAGACGATCGCCTCCCCCTCGCGCGTCTGGCGCACGTCGAACTCGACCGCGTCGACGCCGAAGGTCTCGGCCCAGTCGAAGCTCGCGATCGTGTTCTCGCGCGCCCGCCGCGGCGCTCCCCGGTGCCCCACGATCCAGACCGGATGGGGCGTCTTCCACTCGCTCACGCCGGAGATTCTATTTCTTCAATCAGCGCACCGAGCGCCGCGTCGGGATCCGGCGCGGCCGTGATCGGCCGTCCCACGACCAGCAGGTCCGCCCCCGAGGCGAGCGCCTCTCGCGGCGTCGCGATCCGCTTTTGATCGCCCGCCTCAAACCCGGCCGGACGAATCCCCGGCACGACCGTCAAGAACTCCGGACCGCAGGCGGCGCGGATCGAGGGCAGGTCCGTCGGGGAGCAGACGACCCCGTCGAGGCCGCAGTCCTTGGCGAGCAGCGCCAGACGCCGCGCGATCCCTTCCGGGTGCCCGGCCATCGGAAGATCCGCGAGGGCCTTCGCGTCGATCGAGGTGAGAAGCGTCACCGCGACGAGCTTCGGGCGCTCGCGCCCCGGGGGGAGCGCGCCTCTGGCGGCGGAGAGCATCGCGCGGCCGCCCGAGGCGTGCACATTCAGGAGCGAGGCGCCCGAGCGCGCCGCCGCGGCGACGGCGCCCGCCACGGTATTGGGAATGTCGTGAAACTTGAGGTCCAGGAAGACCTTCGCGTGGCCGGCGACCTTCGCGACGAGCGAAGGTCCTTGCGAGACGAACGCCTCGAGGCCGATCTTGACCCAGCCGACTCTCGGCCCGAAGCGGCGCGCCGCGGCGAGCACTTCCTCCCCCGTCGGAAAGTCGAGCGCGATGCAGAGTCCCTCCGCGCGGGTCATCCCTCGGCCCCCGCGTCGGCGGCCGGCGCCCTCGCGGCGTGCGCGCGGCCGACGAGCGAAGCGGCGGCCACGCGACGCGCGGCGCAATAGGCCTCGAGCTCCGTCACCAGGCGCCCGGAGACCTCCGGGTCGCGGAAATTCGCGGTGCCGACCTGGACGGCCGAGGCGCCCGCGGCGAGAAACTCGAGGACGTCCTCGAGGCTCGAGATTCCGCCGATTCCCATCAGGGGGACGCCCGGGAGCGCGTGCGCCACCTGATAGACCATACGCACGGCGATCGGCTTGATGGCGGGCCCCGAAAGGCCGCCCGTCCCGAACGAAATGCGAGGCTTCGCGGTCTCGGGATCGATCGCCATGCCGACCAGCGTGTTGATGAGCGAAAGAATGTCGGCGCCCGAATCGCGCGCCGCGCGCGCGGACTCGACGAGGTCGGGGGCGTTGGGCGACAGCTTGACGATGAGCGGCCGGTCCGTGGCGGCGCGGACCCTGGCCACGAGCGCGGCCGTGAGCGTTGGAGAGTTGCCGAACAGCATCCCGCCTCTTTGAACGTTCGGGCAGGAGAGGTTCAACTCGATGGCTGCCAGGCCTTGCGCCTCCGCGAGCGCGCGGACCACCGTCACATAGTCCTCCTCGAGATCCCCCCAGACGTTGGCGATCACGGTGGCGTGAAGCGCCCGCAGCTTCGGCAGCTTCTCGGCGAGAAAGACCTCGACGCCGACGTTCTGCAGGCCGATCGCGTTCAACATTCCCGCCGGCGTCTCGCAGATGCGCGGCGGCATGTGGCCGGCGTGGGGCTTTAGCGACAGGCCCTTCGTGCACAGGCCGCCCAGCCGCGACAGCTCCACGAAGTCCGTGAACTCGAGGCCGTAGCCGAAGGTGCCCGAGGCGGTGAGAATGGGGTTCCGGAGTGAGAGCGGCCCTAGTTGGACGGCCAAGGCCCTTTCCGAAGCGGACGGGAGAACGGGATGAGAGGGGGACGGGGGGACGGTCACCATTGGATTTTCTCAGGCGAGAGAATCGGGCCTTCCGAACAAGAGATGATGAACGGCTTGGCGACGGCCGGGATCACGCAGCCGAGGCACGCGCCGAAGCCGCAACCCATCTCGGCCTCGGTCGAGAACTCGGCAGGCACCGCCAGATCCGCGGCGACCCGAGCGAGGGCTCGAAACATCGGCATGGGGCCGCAGGCGAAGAGGCGGGCGTAGCGAGCATCCCGCGCGCGATTTCGGAACACCTCGGTCACGAGTCCTCTCTCGCCGAGCGAGCCGTCGTCGGTCGCGAGGAACGTCTCCCCCGTCACGAGGCCGTCGAAGCGAGGGCGGAATGCCAGGTCCTTCTCACCGCGGCCGCCGAGAAAGAGATCTCCCGCGATCCCGGCTTTTGTGAGCGCGCGGTACAGCAGCGGGAAGGGCGCCGCGCCGATGCCTCCCGCGACGACCGCGACGCGCGCGCGGTCGGGCAGGTCGGCGATCGAGAACGCATTGCCGAGCGGGCCCAGCAGGCCCGCGGTCGAGCCGCCGGGAATCTCTTCGAGCGCCGCGGTTCCGGCGCCGATCGTCTTGACGAGGAACTCGACTTCTCCCGTCTCTGGCCGGGCGTCGGCGACCGAATAGGCGCGCCGCAGGTAGGGACGGACGCGTCCTGGGATCTCCAGCATCACGAACTGGCCGGGTCGCACCTCGGGCGCAAGATCGGGAGCATGGAACACCGTGGAAAAGAGGCCGGCGGCGTAGCGCTCGGTGCGCAGGTGCCGCGCTCGGTGGTCGGACCTCACCGGCCGGGAATTCTACTGCTTCGAGCGATACTGCTAGGGCCGGACCTCGCTCAGACCAGGAAATCGACCTTCGTCGGATCGGCTTCCCGCCGCTCGCGCGTCCGCTCCTGTCGCGCCTTCTCCACGCAGCGCTCGCAGCGGAGGATCCCCTTGACGTGCTCGGCGGGACGGGCGTAGGCGCCGCAGCCGTGGCAGCGGCGCAGGGCGCGATGGTTCGCCTCCCAATCCTGCTCGAGCTGCATCGGTTGCCATCTCATTGCCGTCCTCCGTTGACGTATACGCCAAAGGTCAGTGCATGGTTCATACCGCTTCGACGGCGTTGAAACGAGGAGGGTTACAACCTGGCTGGCAAAATTATTGTCGCCGCCGGTGACAAACTGTCCTGCCGGGAGGTCGGAAGGCACCCCGTCTGCGCTTCCGGAAGTCCGGGCCTCAGCTTCTCCCCGGATCCTTTACACAGCGAAAGCCGACGTTCGAAGTGCCCGAGTCGGGCTCGCCCTTGCCGCGCGAACCCAGGACGTAGCGCGAGCAGTATTGGTCGCTGCAGAGAAACGAGCCGCCGCGATTGACGCGCTTCTGGACGCCGGGCTCGCCGGGATCGACGCTCTCCGCCGGTCCCTTCGGATTGGAGACGACGCCCCCCTGCGCCGCCAACTGCGCGTACGTGTCGGGCCGGTACCAGTCGGCACACCACTCCCACACGTTGCCGCCCATGTCGTAGAGACCGAAACCCTCCGCACCGAAAGAGGCGACGGGGGCCGTGCCGAGGTAGCCGTCCTCGGCGGTGTTCGTATCGGGAAAGTGTCCTTGCCAAATGTTCGCGGCCCACTTCCCCCCCGGTTTCAGCTCCTCGCCCCAGGCGTACTTGCCATGCTCGCGGCCGCCGCGCGAGGCGAACTCCCACTCGGCTTCTGTCGGCAGGCGCTTGCCCGCCCAGGTCGCGTAGGCCGCCGCGTCTCGCCACGCGACGTGCACGACCGGATGTTTCATCCGCCTCTCGAGGTTGCTTTTCGGTCCCTCGGGGTGCCGCCAGTTGGCCCCGTGAACGTAGGTCCACCACACGTAGTGGTTGTCGAGCGGGACCGGGCCCTTCGGCGGGTTGAAGCAGACGGAGCCGGCGACGAGGTTCTCGGGCGGAGCGCCGGGGAAATCCTTCGCATCGGGTTTCTTTTCGGCAACGGTGACGTAGCCGGTCGCCTTCACGAAGCGGGCGAATTCCTCGTTGGTCACCTCGGTCCTGTCCATCCAGAACGGGTCGACCGAGACGCGCACGGGCGGCTGCGCATCCTGCATCGAAGGGTCGTCGCAACCCATCGTGAACTCTCCTCCCGGGATCCCGACCATGTCCGGCGGCGCGGGCTCAGGCGGCAGGGCCGCGGCCGGGCGCGCGCCCGAGACCGCCGACACGGGCGTCGACGAGACGGGCCCCGTCGCATCCGATACCGGAGCGGCCGTGCCGCGCTTGCATGCGGCCGGCAGCACGAGCGCGCCCAATCCGAGCGCGACGACGACCGCGCGGATTCGGGTCAAGGCTAGAACGCGGCGATCTTGTCGAGGGCCTTCCGGATGTGGGAGGCCTGGGGCAGGATGAAATCCTCGACGCGCGGCTGATAGGCCACGAACGTGTCCGTCGCGGCCACGCGCTCGACGGGCGCGTCCAGGTAGACGAAGAGCTCCGACCCGATGCGCGCCGCGATCTCGGCGCCGTAGCCCCAGGAGATCGAATCCTCGTAGACCACGATCACGCGATTGGTCTTCTTCACCGACGACGTGATCGCCTCCCAGTCGTAGGGCGAGAGGCTGCGCAGGTCGAGGAGGTCGACGGTCTTTCCGGTTTCCTCGGTGAAGGCCTTGGCGGCCTGCCAGGAACGGTACACGGTGGCCCCGTACGTCACGATCGTAACGTCCGCGCCCGGCTGGACCACCTTCGCCTTGCCGAAGGGCACCATGTAGTCGGGCCCCGGGTAGATACCCTTGTTGTGCGTCTGCCGGTACAGGTGCTTGTGCTCGAGGAAGAGCACCGGGTCGTCACATCGAATGGCGGTGCGCAAGAGGCCGTTGGCGTCGAGGGCATTGGAGGGCATGACGACGCGCAGTCCGGGGATGTGCGTCATCAGCACCGCTCCCGATTGCGAGTGGTAGACGGCCCCGCCGCCGATGTAGCCGCCGATCGCCACACGCACCACGACCGGCGCCTTGAAGGTGTTGCCGGAGCGCCACCGAATGTTGGAGAGCTCGTTGTGGATCTGCATGTAGGCGGGCCAGATGTAGTCGTAGAACTGGATCTCGACGACGGGCTTCAGGCCCCGCACCGCCATGCCGACCGCGCGCCCCACGATGTTCGCCTCGGCGAGCGGCGAGTTGAAGACGCGCTCCTTGCCGTAGAGGCGCTGCAGGTTGTGTGTGACCTTGAAGACGCCGCCCTTGCCCTTGCACTCCGCGAGCACTTCGTCGCGCGAGGCGTCCGCCACATCCTCGCCGAAGAGAACGACGCGCGGCTCGCGCTTCATCTCGTCGCGCAAGCAGGCGTTGATCAGGTCGACCATCGTCGTTGGCGCGACGCCCTCGGCGGCTGCCGGATCGGTCTCGAAAGCCGAGGAAGTCGGGTCCACGTCGGGCGAATAGACGAATTCGTAGGCCGACTCGGGCTCCGGAAGCGCCGCCACCAGGGCACGGTCCGCCGCCTCGTTGACCTCGAGGTCGACTTCTTCCTTCAGTTTCTCGAGCGCCGCTTCCGAGAGGATTCCCTCCGAGACCAGCAGGTGCGCCAGCGTGTGCACCGGGTCGCGCGACAGATCCCTCTCCCGCTCCTCCTTCGGGCGGTAGAGCGCCTCGTCGTCGGAGAGAGAGTGGCTGTACGGGCGGATGACGTGCGCGTGAACGACGGCGGGACCCTTGCGCGTGCGGCAGTACTCGGCGGCGTAGCGCAGCGCATCGTAGGACTCCAGAAAATCGCATCCGTCGACGTCGGCCAGGAAGAGCCCGGGAAAGCCGCGCAGCAGCTTCGAGATCGAGCCGCCCGGCGTGTTGACCTCGACCGGAACGGAGATCGCGTAGCCGTTGTCCTCGATCAGGAAGAGGACCGGCAGCTTCAGAGTGCAGGCCGAGGAGACGGACTCCCAGAACTCCCCCTCCGAGGTCTGCCCTTCGCCGCCCGAAACGAGGACCAGCTCGTCCTGGTGGAAGCCCCCCTTTTCGGCCAGCTCCGCGATCTGCGACATCCTCCAGCCCGCCTCGGCGGCACCGACGGCATGCAGAAACTGGGTGCCGGTGCACGAAGATTTGGAGATGAGATTCAGCCTTTTGGATCCCCAGTGGGAGGGCATCTGCCGGCCGGCCGACGCCGGATCGTCCTTGGCGCCAACGGCCTGAAGGAACATCTCCTCGGGAGTCACCCCGAGCTGCAGGCAAAGGGCGCGATCCCTGTAGTAGAGCTCGAACCAGTCGTAGCCGGGGCGCGTGACCATGCCGGCGGCGGTTGTGACCGCCTCGTGGCCGGCGCTGTTGATCTGGAAGTAGATCCGGTTCTGCCGCTTGAGCTGGATCTCCTTATCGTCCACGCGCCGCGACAGATAGATGTTCCGGTAGGCCGCCACCAGGGCCGCGGGATCGAGACCCCGGTACTTACCGGTCTGCAGCTCCGTCGCCATGTCGCTGGAAATATACAACGCGGCGGCGCCCGCGGGCTCGACCCTGACGGACGGTTAGCGCAGGATCCCGGCCAGGGAAAGGCGGATCCCCCAGACCTCCACGGCCATCGCGGCCAGCAGAAGCAGGACGAGCATGAGTGCCGTCCGTCCCGATCGAAAGTGGCCGCCGATGGGACTCATGCGGAAGTATACGAAGCAGGAGGCGTGCCAGTTGCCGGCCCGGACGGGAAAAGTTCGGCCGAACCGCTTGTTGTTATCCTTGCCAACGCCATGAGCTCGCCACGGTCAACGATCTTCGAGAGTTACCCCGCGCTGGCCGTCAAGCCCGCGCCGCCGGACCTCGCTTCAATCGACCCGACGCTCGATCTGTCGGAGGAGATCAACCGGCTCAAGCGACAAAAAAATGCGGTTCTGCTCGCCCACTACTACCAAGAAGAGGAAATCCAGGACCTGGCGGACTTCGTCGGCGACTCGCTCGATCTCTCGCGCAGCGCACAGAAGAGCCAGGCCGACATCATCGTGTTCGCGGGCGTGCGGTTCATGGCGGAAACCGCCAAGATCGTCAATCCCGGGCGCAAGGTCGTACTGCCCGACTACGAGGCGGGCTGCTCGCTCGAAAACTCCTGCCCGCCCGAGGCCTTCCGCACCTGGCGGGAGCAGCACCCGGGAGCGGTGAGTCTCACTTACATCAATTGCTCGGCGGCGGTCAAAGCGCTCTCGGACATCATCGTGACCTCTTCCAACGCCGAAAAGATCGTCGGGTCGATTCCCGCCGGCCAGCCGATCCTCTTCGCGCCGGACCGGCACCTGGGCGCCTTCCTCGCGAAGAAGACCGGCCGCGCCATGACGCTCTGGCCGGGGACCTGCATCGTCCACGAGCAATTCTCCGAGCGGGAGATCGTGAAGTTGAAGGCGAGGTACCCGGATGCGCTCCTCGCCGCACACCCCGAGTGCCCGGAGGCGATCCTCAAGTACGCCGACCACGTCGGCTCGACGCGTTCGATCCTGACCTACGTCACGACGGCTCCGGGCAAGCGGTTCCTGATCGCGACCGAGGAAGGAATCATCCATCAGATGAAGAAGCTGGCGCCCGACCGCGAGTACATCCCTGTGCCGCCCGACAACGGCTGCCAGTGCAACGAGTGCCCGTTCATGAAGCTCAACACCCTCGAGAAGCTCTATCTGTGCCTGCGCGACGAGCGGCCCGAGATCGTCTTGCCGGAGCCGCTGCGCGCGGCGGCGGAGAAGCCGCTCTTGAGGATGCTAGAACTGTCTTGAGAGCTCGCCAGGACGGCAGAGCCCTCTGTCAATGCGCCATTGCCGGCGCGCCGCCTCCCCTGCCGCCTCGCTTGAAGAGCAGCAGCAAGGGAATGCAGCAGAGGAAGAAGACGCCGACGATCCGAAACGCGTCCATGTAGGTGAGCAGGAAGGTCTGCCGCGCGACCATCCCTTCGATCGCGCCGTACGCCTGGTGCTGCGCTGCGACGAGGGTCGAGCCCTTCGACATCAAACCGGCGACGATCGCCTGGAAGCGCTCCCGCAGCGACGGGTCGTACATCGTGACGTGCTCGAGAAGGCTCTGGCGGTGGCTCCAGGAGCGCTTCTGAACGTAGGTCGCGATCAGCGCCACGCCGAAGGAGCCGCCGAGCTGCCGCATCATGTTCGTCATGCCGGCCCCTTGCGCGATGTCCTTGCCGCGCAGGCCCGAGAGCGCCAGCGTGGTCAGCGGCACGAAGAGCAGGCCCAGCCCCAGGCCCCGCAGGATCAAGGGCCAGAAGAAATCCAGATGGCCGGAGGAGAGCGTCGACCGGGAAAGCAGATACGTGAACAGGAAGAAGCAGATGAAGCCGAGCGCGTTCATCAGCTGCGCGGGGACCTTCCGCTGTAGCAGCTTGCCCACGATCGGCATCATGACGGCCGTCGCCATGCCTCCCGGCAAGAGGATCAGGCCCGTCTGCATGGCCGTGAAGCCGAGCAGGTTCTGGGCGAAGACGGGGAAGATGAAGACCGACGAGTAGAGGCCGAAGCCCAGAATGAACGTGAAGAGCGTCCCCACGGCGAGCGAGCGGTCCCGGAAGACACGCAGGTCCACCACCGGGTGGTCCGCCGTGAGCTCTCGCCAGATGAAGCCCGCGACCCCGAGACCGGAGAGGATCGCGAGCACGGTGATGTAGGGCGCCGCGAACCAGTCATCGCGCTCCCCGCGCTCGAGCACGATCTGCAGGGACCCGATCCCGACGACGAGCAGACCAATGCCTGCCCAGTCGATCGATCCGACCTCTCGCTCGTGCTTCGCCTCACGGATGAAGGACACCGTCAGAAGCGTCGCGACGATGCCGATCGGGATGTTCACGTAGAAAATCCAGGGCCAGGAGTAGTTGTCCGTGATCCAGCCACCGAGTGTCGGGCCGAGCGTTGGCCCCACGACCACACCCAGGCCGAAGAGCCCGTTGGCGAGGCCGAGCTCCTCCGGGGGAAACGTCTCGACCAGGATCGACTGCGATGTCGAGAGCAGCGCACCGCCGCCGATCCCCTGGACGAAGCGGAAGGCGACGAGCTCCCAAATGTTCGTGGCGTGGCCGCAAAAGAACGATGCGATGGTGAAGAGGATGATCGAGCCGGCGAAATAGTTCCGCCGCCCGAACAGCGCCGAGAGAAACCCCGTCATCGGCACCACGATGACGTTGGCCACCACGTAGGCCGTCACGACCCATGCCACGTCGTCGAGCGTCGCCCCGAGGTTGCCCATCATCTGGGGCAACGCGACGTTGACGATCGACGTGTCCACCAGCTCGATGACCGACGCGAGGATCACCGTCAACGTGATGATCCACTTTCGCGCACCCGTCTCCGCCATGCGTTTCCCGCCGCTCCCTGCGTGGCCGCTTCAGTCCACGGCCACGATGGCGTTGACGCTCATTCCCGCGCGCAGGGGCTTGTCCGCGCGCGGCGGGTCGGTGAAAACGATCTTCACCGGCACCCGCTGCACCACCTTGGTGAAATTGCCGGTCGCGTTGTCGGGCGGCAGCAGCGCGAATTTGGCGCCCGTGGCCGCGGCGATCGAATCGACGCGGCCGTGAAACGTCGTCTTCGGATAGGCATCCACTTCGATCTCGACCGGCTGGCCGACCCGCATCTTCTTGAGCTGGGTCTCCTTGAAGTTCGCCACCACCCAGGGCTCGACCCCCGACACGATCGCGAGCAACGGCTGCCCCGCCTGGACGAACTCTCCCACCTCGACGTTCTTCTTCGACACGGACCCCGAGGCCGGAGCCGTGACCGACGTGTAGGTCAGCTGCAGCTCTGCGTACTCGAGATCCGCCCGCTTCTGCGCGACCTGCGCCTGCGCCGCCTCGATCGCCCGGCGGCCGGCATCCGTCTGCGCCGCCGCCGCCG
>JBGPCK010000107.1:0-10625 GCA_041481715.1 Thermoanaerobaculia bacterium
CCTACGCGTCGCCGGCGTGCCGATTCGCGTCGCGCGCGAAGTCACGTACCGCTACCGCGACGAGGCGGTGGGCGAGATCCGGCATCCCCTGCGTGTCGTCCCCAGGGTGGACGTGGCCGTGGACCCGACCCTCATCGTCTGGCCCTCGGATCGCCAGGCGCCGCGCCCGCTCGCGGTCACGCTGACCTCCAACAGCAGTCAACCCGTCTCCGGAACCGTCGAGGTCTCCGCGCCTCCGGGCTGGCCGGCCGGCAAGCCCGCCCCGTTCTCGCTCGCGAAGAAGGGGGATCGGGCGCTCATCGAAATGCCGCTCTCTAGAGCGGGCAAGCCTGCCATCGGACGTTTCGAGGCGTCCGTTGCGGCCGTCACGTCCGACGGGCAGCGGTTCGCCTCACGTATCCGACTGATCGACTACGATCACATCCGCCCGACGCCCTTCCTTCGCGCGAGCACGGTCGCGCTGACCGCCCTGGACCTCCGGCTCCCGAAGCTCACGTCCGTCGGCTACGTGCGCGGCGCGTCCGACCGGGTGCCCGAGGCGCTCGCCTCGATCGAGATTCCGATCCGCGTCCTGACCGGCGAAGACCTCGATCACGGTGACCTCTCGCGGTACGACGCCATCGTCATCGGGAGCCGCGCCTATGAGACCGACCCGGCGCTGCCGAAGGCAAACTCCCGACTTCTCGACTACGCGCGCGGCGGGGGCCTCGTGATCGTGCAGTACCAGCAGTACCCCTTCATCGAGGGAGCCTTCGCTCCCGCGAAGCTCGAGATCGCCCAGCCGCACGATCGCGTGACCGACGAGACGGCGAAGGTCACGCTGCTCGACCCGAGGCACCCGATCTTCACGGCGCCCAACCCAATCGGTGAGCGCGACTGGGACGGCTGGGTGCAGGAGCGAGGCCTCTACTTCGCCCACACCTGGGACGCGGCCTACACGCCGCTGCTCGAGATGGCGGACCCCGGCGGTCCGCGCCAGCGCGGTGGGCTCCTCGTCGCGCGCGTCGGCAAGGGACGCTACGTTTACACGGGCCTCGCTTTCTTTCGCCAGCTCCCGGCCGGCGTGCCCGGCGCCTACCGCCTCTTCGCAAATCTCCTCGCCTGGCGCTAGCAGGTTGCTGAAAAAAGGGTGTGGGATGGCGTTGCGAGCGCCGGTGGGTCAGATGCCAGGAGCCGTGACGCCGGCGATGCAAGAACATCGGCGAGGAGCGGCGAGGTCTTCAAGCAGGCGCTCGACGCGCCTAAACGAGGGCAGAGAGCATTTTGTGGCGCCCGAGCCACGGCGGGGGCCCGCTCCGGTCTTTGAAGTTCTCGGCCGCCGTTTACGCAGCGAACGCCTGCGGCCGAAAGTCAGCCACGACGCCCGCATCCATTTTTCAGCACCCTGCTAGAGGCCGGCGGGCCGCCGGGCGTGCGAGAATCGTTCCCGAACGGACAATTTCGGGAGGGCATCGTGAGACGGTTTTACGTCGCCGCCGCCGCGTTTTTTGCTTTTTCCGCCGCGGCCCTGGCGCAATTCGAGGGGGTGGCGGAGTTCAAAGGCGCCGTGCACACCGAGAGGAACGTGACGATCCCCTCGCAGGGAAAGGTCTATCTCTCGAAGAACGCCTGCCGCGTGGAGTGGCAGACGGATCTGCGGCAGCTCGCGGAGGGGCGAAAGGAGCAAAAGGCAGCCACGCCGGACCATTTCCGCATGGTCATGATCCAGAAGCTCTCCGAGCCGGAGCGCATCTACAACTTGAACGACGAGCGAAAGACCTATTCGGTCACGAGCATCTCGAAGGAGAAGCCGGATGCGAAGGTCCCCGCGCGCACCTGGAAGGTGCAGAAGCTCGGGCGCGACGCGGTGGCGGGGCTGGCGTGCGAGAAGGCGCTCCTCGCCTCGGAGAACGGCGACCAGACGGAGGTCTGCGTCTCGCGGGAGCTGATTCCGTCCAATGCCTGGCTCGCCGCGATGAACCAACGGGAGGAACAGCGCGGCCCTCTCAAGGCGCTGAAGGACGCGGGCCTCGGCGGGTTCCCCATCCGGTGGGTCTTCCACAGCAAGCGTAATGGAGAAATCTCCTCGACCATCGAGCTCGTCCACTTCGACAAGCGATCGGTCGCCGCCTCCCTCTTCGAGATCCCGGCCGGCTACCGCCGGACCGACGCCTCCTCGGTCATGATGACGCCCGAGCAGGAGAAGGCCGCCGGCGACGCCCGCCAAAAGGCGCTTCAGGGCATGACCCCCGAGGAGCGCAAGCAGTACGAGGAGTACCTGAAGCAGCACCCGGCCGAACCGCAGCGGTAGGCGCAGGGCCCGCCGACTTCCCGCGCTCATCGGATCTGGGGTAGGCTGCGCACGCCAATCGAGGCTCCCGATGACAAGACGGACGTTGCGGCAGATTGCCGCCGCTATCCTGCTCCTGCTGCCAGCGGCCACCCGCCCCGTTGCGGCGCAGACCGCGCCCGCCGTCTCGGAAAGACCACAACGGCCGAAGATCGGACTCGCGCTGGGAGGCGGAGGCGCCCGCGGCGCGGCACACGTCGGAGTGCTCAAGGTCCTCGAAGAGCTCCGCATTCCCATCGACTACATCGCCGGGACCAGCATGGGCTCGGTCATCGGGGGCTTGTACGTCGTCGGATACTCGCCGGAGAGCCTCGACAAGATCATCGGCCAGGTCGACTGGGGCAATCTTTTCGTGGACTCCGCTCCGCGCAAGGACACCCTCTTCCGGCAGAAGGAGAACGACTACCTGGTGCCTCCCGGGGTCACTCTCGGCATCAGGCACGGCGTCACTCTGCCGGCCGGGCTGATCGCGGGGCGAAAGCTCGGGTTCCTTTTGAACACCCTCACCCTGCCGGTCGCCGCGATCGACAACTTCAACGAGCTCTCGATCCCGTTCCGCGCGGTCGCCACCGACGCGCGAACCGGCGAAGTTGTCGTGCTCGCGCACGGCAGCCTCCCGGGGGCCATCCGGGCAAGCATGGCCATCCCGGTCGTCTTCACGCCCGTCGAATTCGAAGGCCGTTCGCTCATCGACGGCGGCACGTCCCAGAACCTGCCCGTCCAGACGGTCCGCGCGATGGGGGCGGAGGTCGTCATCGCGGTGGACGTCGCCTCTTCGAGCGAGATCCCGAAGGAGGGCCCGCGCTCCGTGGCCGACATGCTCGGCCGGCTGATCGACCTGCCGCTGCTCCGAAACACGCTCGAGTCTCGCCCGCTGGCCGATCTGGTGATCACGCCGGACCTGCACGGCCTCTCCTCGGGAGACTTTGCGAAAGCGAAGGAGATCATTCCGAAGGGAGAAGCCGCGGCGCGCGCGGTTGTCGAAAGGCTCTCCCGCTGGTCGGTTTCGGAGGAGGAATACCGCGCCTGGCAGAAGTCGCACCGGATCGCGTTGCCGGAAGAGAGGCCAATCCTCGATGCCGTCGTCGTGGACGCGATCCCGGGATTCGACACCCGGCGAATCTCGCGGGTCATCGCGACGAGGGCCGGACTGCCCTTCAACGAGACGGTGCTGCAGGACGACATGCGTCGGATCGCGGGCATGGGCATCTGGTCGAACGTCGAGTTCCGGCTGGAGAAGGCTGAGGGCAAGAACGTCCTTCACATCATCGTCACCCCGAAGTCCTGGGGCCCGACCTACTTGAACGCCGGCATTGACTTCGAGATCAACGCCAACCGAGCCGATGCGGACTTCGACCTGTCGCTCTTACTCGACGCCACGGAGTCGAACCGTCTCGGCGCCGACTGGAAGACCGGGCTCCGGTTGGGCACCGATATCGCCGTCGGCTCTCAGTTCTTCCAGCCTCTCGACTACGCGGGACGGTTCTTCGTGGCGCCGCGGCTTTCCTGGGACCAGCGGGCCAACGGCGTCTTCGTCAACGAGGTCGAAGTCGCTCAGTACAAGGTCCAGCAGGGCAAGGTGGGCCTCGACTTGGGAGTCGAGCTCGGGCACCTGCTCTCCCTCGGCGAGTTCTCTGTCGGGATCGAGCGCGGATACGAGAAGGGCCGCCGAAAGGTCGGCATCCCCCAATTCCCGGACGTCGACGTCGACACGGGCGCTTTCGTCGCCGATCTGCGCCTCGACCAGCTCGACAACTTCTGGTTCCCACTGAACGGCTACTTCATGGATCTCTCCTACAAGGGCTCCCGCACTGGCCTGGGGGCGGACAACTCGTACAACAAGGCGCAGCTGCTCGCCCTCGGAGTCGAGACTTTCGGGCGCTGGACGGGAACCGCTCGCGTGGCCTACGGCGACGGCTTCAACTCGGCCATTCCCTTCTACGACCTCTTCTCCCTCGGAGGCTTTCGGAGGCTCTCCGGCCGGCCGCTCAATCAGCTCACGGGTCAGACGTTCGGGTTCGGCTCTCTCTCGCTCCGCTACCGGCTCACCGAGGCTCCCGGAGCGATCTTGAAGGGGGTCTACGTGGGCGTCACCGCGGAGCTGGGAAACACCTGGGACTCGCGCAGCCAGGCCTCGATCCACAACCTGCACGGAGCGGGAAGCGTCTTTCTCGCGACCGACACGCTGCTCGGGCCCTTGTACATCGCGTACGGAAGCTCCGGAAACAAGAATCACGCCTTCTACCTCTTCCTGAACCGCGGCTTCTGACCCGCGCGCAGCCGATGCGCCGCCCGCTGCTACACTTCGCGGGCTCATGAGCCGCGTGAGAAGGCGCTTCCTGCTCCTGGCGGCTGCCACCGCTCTGGCCTGCGGGCGCGACGCGCGCACACCCGTCGTCCTCTACTCGCCGCACGGACGAGACCTCCTGGCGCTCGTCGAAAAAACCTATGAGGCGAGGCATCCCGACCTCGACGTCCGGTGGCTCGACATGGGCTCTCAGGAGGTTTACGACCGGATCCGCTCGGAGAAGTCGAACCCGCAGGCCGACATTTGGTTCGGAGGGCCCAACACGATCTTTGCGCGCGGCGCCCGCGACGGCCTGCTCATGGCGTACCGCCCTTCCTGGGCCGCGGCGATCCCGGAGGAGAGCCGGGCGCCCGGAGATCTCTACTTCGGCCTCTACCGGACGCCGGCGGTGATCGTCTACAACTCGGCCGCGATCGCGCAGGCGGAGGCTCCTCGCGACTGGGACGACATCCTCCTGCCGCGCTTTGCGGGCAAGGTCCTGATCCGCGACCCGCTCGCCTCCGGGACCATGCGGGCGATCTTCGGAATGATGCTCATGCGTTCGATCGCCGAGACCGGCGGGCCCGACCGCGGCTTTCAGTGGTTGAAGCGCCTCGACGGCCAGACCAAGGAGTACGTCGTCAACGCGACACTCCTGCTCGAAAAGCTCGGACGGCGCGAGGGACTTTTGACGCTCTGGGACCTGCCGGACGTCCTGCTCGAGCAGAAGCGCGGGCTCCCCTTGACGAGCGTTTTCCCTCCGTCGGGCACCCCGGTCATCGACGACGCGGTGGGACTCGTGGCCGGCGCCAAACACCCGAAGCAGGCCCGGGAGCTCATCGAGTGGCTGGGGTCGATCGAGGCGCAGCGTCTGGCGGCCGAACAGGCCTTCCGGCTCCCCGCTCGCACCGACATTCCGCCGGCCGATCTGCCCGCGTGGGCGCAGGAGGTCGAGCGGAAGCTCGTGGCCGCGAAGATGGACTGGAGCCTCCTCGAACGGGACGGGCCCGGCTGGATGGCCACCTGGGACCGCACCGTGCGGGGCCGCGCCGGCAGATGAGAGCCCGGGCCCGAAGGCTTCTCGCCCATCCCGTCGTCCGGAAGCTCCTCTTCGAGCGCCTTCTGATTACTGCCTCCGCCGCTCTGGCGTTGGCGGCCGTCGCCATGGGGCACGTCCGGGCGTCGGAGATTCCCGGGCTTCTCGACAGTCGCCTGCTCACCCTGTTCTTCGTGCTGACCGTCGCCGTCGAGCTCGGCAAGCACTCGGATCTCTTCGACGAACTCGTCGCGGCGGTCGTGCGCCGCGCCCGGCACGCGCGCGCTCTCGCCTTCGCCCTCCTGGGCGTGACGGCGCTCTCCGCCGCCCTGCTGACCAACGACGTCGCGCTTCTACTCGTCGTTCCCTTCACGATGCTTTTTCGCAAGGTCACCGACATGGACCTGACGCCGCTGGTCGTTCTGGAGATTGCCGCCGCGAATCTGCTCGGCGCGCTTACACCGATCGGGAATCCCCAGAACCTGTTTCTCTACTCGCGCGGGGGCTTCACGGCCGGCGGCTTTCTCTCCGCTCAGCTCCCCTTCGTCGCCGGCGCGGCGGCCTTGCTCGCCGCCGCGGTGCCGCTGCTCGTCCCGAAGCGCCGCTTCGAACCTCCCGAGGCGGCACCCTTTGACGTCGATCCGATGCTCGCGGCCGGTTTTGTCCTGGTGCTGGCCGCCGAGATCGCCGCCATCGCGGGTCTTCTTCCTTCGAGCGTCCCGCTCGCTTTCTCGTTGGTGGGCGTGTGGATGCTCGGCCGCCGGGTCTGGGAGGCCGATTTCTCGCTCGTTTTCGTCTTCGCGTTCCTCTTCATCGGGATCGAAGGACTCGAGCGGGGTCGGCTCTACCGCGCGCTAGACCTCGAGCGGATCTTCGGACACGGCCCTACCGGTCTGCTCATCTCCGGGGCGCTCCTGTCGCAGGTGGTTTCCAACGTCCCGGCGGCGATGCTGCTCGCGCCGGCCGCCCGCGCCCCCCAGGGGTTCACGGCGCTTCTCTACGGCGTCAACGCGGGAGGGTGTGGAACGCCGATCGCCTCGCTCGCCAACCTGATCGGCGCCCAGCTCTACCGGCGCGAAGGGGGGCGCTCCGGCGTCTTCTGGCGGCTCTTCCTGCCGACCTCGTTTGCCTTGCTCGTGGCGCTTCTGCTCTTCTGTCTGGCGCTCGTGCGGGTCGGGATCCGATAATCAGGCCGCGCCCGATGGTTGACTACCTGACGCTCGACCACCTCGAGAAGCGCCTCGGAGGGAACCCCGTGACGCGCGGCGTCTGCCTCGCGATCGGCAAGAGCGAGATCGTCGCGCTGCTCGGGCCGTCGGGCAGCGGCAAGACGACGATCCTGCGGTTGGTCGCGGGCTTCGAGACGCCCGACGCGGGCACGATCCGTGTCGAAGGCGAGGACCTTACGCGGGTGCCGCCGCAGCGGCGCCGCTTCGGGATGGTCTTTCAGCACTACGCCCTCTTCCCGCACATGACCGTCGGCGAAAACGTCGCCTTCGGGCTCGAGGCCCAGGGGCTTCCCGCCGCCGAGAGGCACCGCCGGGTCACCGAGACGCTCGCGGCGGTGGAGCTCGAAGGCTTCGCGGCGCGGCCGGCCACGCAGCTCTCCGGCGGGCAGCAGCAGCGCGTCGCGCTGGCGCGCGCCCTCGCCCCGCAGCCGCGCGTGCTCTTGCTCGACGAGCCGCTCTCCAATCTCGACCCCACCTTACGCGAACGCACGCGCCGGGAACTGAAGCGACTGATCCGCCGCACGGGCATCACGACGCTCTTCGTGACGCACGAGCAGGAGGAGGCCTTCGACCTGGGAGACCGAGTTGCGGTCTTGAACCGCGGCCGTCTCGAGCAGGTGGGCTCCCCGCAGCAACTCTACGAGATGCCGGCGACCCGGTTCGTCGCAACCTTCATCGGCCGCGCCAGCGTCCTGCCCGCAACGTGGCGCGCGTCCCGCGGCGAGGCTCTTCTGTCGGGAGGCGCGTCGTGGCGCGCGGCGGCTTCCGATGGACTTTCGGACGGGGCAGAGATCGAGCTCGTCGTGCGCCCGGAAGGCTTGCGCTTCGCGGCCGCCAGCGAGACCGCTGCCGCCGGCGAGGTGGCCGGTAGGCGGTTTGCGGGACGCGTGGCGTATTTCGAGGTTGCTCTGGCCTCGGGCGACTCGCTCGAAGTGCTGGCCCCGCCGGAAGCCGCCCTGCCGGGTCAGAAGGTCTTCGTGCAACCCGCCGAGAGAGGACCGACGCCGAGGGCGTACCCGAGGGAGATCGCCGAAT
Organism: Thermoanaerobaculia bacterium; assembly: GCA_041481715.1. Lineage (GTDB taxonomy): Bacteria > Acidobacteriota > Thermoanaerobaculia > UBA5066 > Gp7-AA6 > DATBFU01. The sequence goes on from JBGPCK010000107.1 coordinate 7,917, forward strand.
GAGAACGGGAGAGTCTCTCCCGGATCCCCACCCTCTCCCGGCGGGAAGGGCAGCGGAGCCGCCTCGGCCGGCGGGAGAGAGAGTCGCCGGGGCGGTTCTGACGCTCCTGCTGCTCTGGCTCGTGTGCTATCCGTTGGCGATCACGGTTTCGGAGGCGCTCGGGGCGCCCGACTGGAGCCTGCGCTATTTCGCAGAGTTCGCACGGCGGCCCGACGAATGGAGCGCCCTCTGGGCGAGCCTCTGGATCTCGCTCGCGACGGTGGCGCTCGCGGGCGCGATCGGCGTTCCTCTCGCCTTTCTCTTCGAGCGGTCGGAGTTTCCCGGACGGCGCGCGCTCGGGGCCCTGGTCGCCCTGCCCGTCGTGTTGCCGCCGCTGGTCGGTGTCGTGGCCTTTCTCTTCCTTTACGGGGAGAGCGGATTTCTCTCTCGGGCCGTTCAGGCCGCCGTACGACTCGAATCGCCGCCGTGGCGCCTCTCGGGCCCGGGCGCGATCCTGCTCGTCCACGCCTATTCGATGTACGTCTATTTCTATCTCTTCACACGGGCGGGGCTGGCGCGCCTCGACGGGGCCTATCTCGAGGCCGCCGCGTCGCTCGGTGCCGGACCCGCGCGGACGCTGTGGCGCGTGACGCTGCCGCAGCTTTCCCCCGTGCTGCTCGGAGCGGCGCTCTTGACCTTCATGACGTCGCTCGCCTCGTTCTCGGCCCCTTACATTTTCGGCGGCACCTTCCGGGTGCTGACGACACAAATCCTCTTCTCGCGCTTGAACGGCGACGTCGCCATGGCCATGGTCGAGACGAGCGTGCTCGCGGCGGCGGCCCTGGCGGGCCTCTTCTTCCTGCAGCGAAGCGAAGCGCGCGCGAAACCCGGAGCCGCCGCCGGCGTGCGCGGGCTCGCCCCGGTCCGGCGGCAGTTGGGCTCTTCGCGCTTCGTCGTCGCTGCGGTGGGGTGGCTCCTGGCGATAGTCCTTCTGCTGCCCCACGCGACGCTCCTCCTGGTCTCGCTCGTTCCCGCCGGGACATGGACCAACCAGGCGGTGCCTCCGGTGCTGAACCTCTCCAACTACCGCTCGCTCTTCGCCGAGCCGGAGCGGCTGCGCCCAATTGCGAATTCCCTCTGGATGGCGGCGGTCGCGACGGCGGCCGCGCTCGCGGTCGGGTTTCTCGGCGCCTGGCTCGCGGTGATGCGGCGCTCCCGGTACCGTTCGTGGCTCGAGACGCTGATCGGGGTGCCGTGGGCGCTGCCCGGCACGGTTTTCGCCGTGGCGCTGGCCGCAACCTTCTCCCGCAACGCTCCCTGGGCTGGCCGCTTCGTGCTGGTCGGCACGGCGGCGATCTTGCCGCTCGCTTACTTCATCCGCAGCCTGCCCTTGACGGGGCGCGCGTCCTTCGCGGCATTGCGGCAGCTCGACCCCGCGCTGGAGGAGGCGGGGGCCTCTCTCGGGGCGGGGGCCTGGCGGAGACTCTGGAAAATCACCCTGCCGCTGCTTCGGCCCGCGCTCGCCGCCGGCGCGTCGCTCGCGTTTCTGACGGCGCTCGGGGACTTCGTCGTGTCAATCGTGCTCTATACCTTCGACACTCGGCCGATTTCGATCGAGATCCTCTCCTCCCTGCGGATGCAGGAGATGGGCGCCGCGGCGGCCTACGGCATCCTGCTCGCGGCCCTTTCGGCGGCCGCGTTCCTCCTCTGGGGCCGCGGCGCCGAGTCGGCCCGGGGCGGCTGACGCCGGCCGGCTACCGCTGCGGCTCGATCACCCGCGGCGTGAACACCCGCCGGGGCCCGTGGACGAGATCGCGCTCGGGAGTCTCCGTTGGCGCCGGCGTCGGACTTTGCGCATTCGGGTCGAAGAACCGGAAGATGTCGCCGCCCTGGGTGCCCAGGTACACCTCTCCCGCCGCGTCCTCGCCGAAAGTCGAGAGCTGCGGCGCCACCGGGTCGAGCTGCTCGCCGTCGGCCCAGAGCCGGCCGGAGCAAAAGTCGCCGTACACGTAGTGACCGGCGAGTGCCGGCACGAGCGTCCCGCGATAGACATAGCCCCCCGTCACCGAGCAACCCTGGGAGTGGTTGTACTCGTACCGCGGGCGCACGAAAACGGAGGCGTTGCAGGGGGGCACGCCCGACGGGCAGCCCGACGACCCACCGTCGGCGCAGCGTGTCCCTTCCATGAGCTTCCAGCCGTAGTTCTCGCCGCCGTGGCTCGAGTGCGGCTGAAAGTCGATTTCCTCCCGCTGGTCTTGCCCCACGTCGCCGATCCAGAGGTCTCCAGTGACGCGGTCGAACGAGAAGCGCCAGGGATTGCGCAAACCCTTCGCCCAGATCTCGTCGCGCGCCCCTCCCGGCGCCGCGAAGGGGTTGTCCGGCGGGATGCCGTAGAAGGGCGGCGAGTTCACGTTTTGATCGACGTCGATCCGGAGCAGCTTGCCGAGAAGGACCTCGTCGCGCTGCGCGTTGCAGGGCGGGTCGTTCGCCGACCCGCCGTCGCCCGTGCCCATGTAGAGGTATCCGTCGGGGCCAAATTGAAGCTGGCCGCCGTTGTGATTGGAGTTGGTCGGATGCGGGATCGTCAGAAGAACGATTCGCGACGAGGGGTCGGCCTGATTTGGGTCCGACGGGGAACGGCGGTAGCGCGCGACTTCGATATCCCCTGCGCCATTGTTGTAGTAGATGAACAGGAAACCGTTCTCTGCGTAGCGCGGGTGGAAGGCGACG
>JBGPCK010000108.1:0-10624 GCA_041481715.1 Thermoanaerobaculia bacterium
CCGCGACCTCGACGAATCGGTCGAGCGCGCGATTGCCTACCTGCGCGCGGGGCTCGCCCGCGGCGTTTTTCCGGGACACGGTTTCGGCGTGCCGGATCACTTCCCCAGGAAATGGACCGGCCGTGGGCCTCGAGAGGCGTCTCGCTGATCGAGATCCCGCCGGCCTCAGTCCGGAATTTCTTCGAAGACTCCGAGCGTCCGGTTCTTGCGCGCGTGCTCGACCGGAAGGCACAGACCGTTCATCGCGATATAGACGCCGGGCTGCAGAATCTGCACGAAGGAGAGAGCGCTTCCGAGATTGAACATGCCGTCGGAGCTGCCGAAGGCGTAAGGGACCATCGCGCCGGTCAGCACGATCGTCTTGTCGGTCCTTCCCGCCGCGAGCAGCCGCCCCGTCTCGACCATCGTGTCGGTGCCGTGCGTGATCACGATCCGGCCCTCCGGTGCCTGACGGCAGATGGCAAGAATCGTCTCCCGGTCGGCGTCGGTCATCTCCAGGCTGTCCACCATCATGACGGTGCTCACGGCCACGTCCAACCGGCAACGCCCGAGGCGCAGCATCTCCTGGACGTGAGTGTTCTTGAAGAACAGGGCACCGGCGAGCTCGTCGTACTCCTTATCGAACGTCCCGCCGGTGATCAGAACTCGGATCGCCACGAGCACGCGTTAGACCCAGTAGTCGAAGGGGTAGCCGAGACTTCCGTAAACCGTTTCCGAGACCGCCGTCAACTCGGCGTCGCGATTCTTGTCCATCTCCTTCAGGTGCCCGACCATGCGGTACTTGGCCCCCAGGACGAACGTCCTCGCCAGGCGCACTTCCTCGGCCGCCTTCTCGCTGCCCTTCTTCTCCACGGTTCTGGTCGCGCGGGAGAGCACCGCGAGCGAGGCGTAGAGGTCGATCGCGACGTTTGCAAGACGCTCCTGGTGATACTCCTTGCCGAGAACGCCCTTGCCGTACTTGCGCAGAAGTGTCTCCACCGCTCCGGCCGCCGCCGCCGCGTATTTGCAGACGGCCTCCCCCTCCTCTTGCAGTTCCGGAGCGACTTTCGCAAGCCTCCCCGGAGCGACGTAGCCGCGAATCTTCTTGGCCGCGTAGTCGGAGAGAACGCCGAGCGACGTGAGCGGGGCCTTGAGGGCCTTCGCGACTTCCTGAAGGTCCTCCCCCGCGTCGCGCATCCCGGAGAGCGCTACGAGAGCGCGCAGAATCTCATTGGTTCCCTCGAAGATCATGTTGATCCGCGAGTCCCGGAGCGCCCGTTCGTACGGGTATTCCTCCATGAAGCCGTTCCCGCCGGCGATCTGGAGGGCGTCGTTGATGGTCTGCCATGCGATCTCGGTCCCGAAGATCTTGCAGCACGCCCCCTCGAGCGAGTAGTCGGGCAGTCCCCGGTCGATCAGGCCGGCCGTGAGATACACCATCGCCTCGAGCGCATACGTGTTGACGACCATCCGCGCGAACTTGGCGCGGACCATCTCGAAGTCGGCGATCCGCGTCTGGAACTGCCGGCGCTGTGTGGCGTGCGCCGCGGCGGCGCGGATCATTGCCTTGGAGCCGCCGATGCAGCCGGCGCCGAGCGACGTCCGCCCCGTGTTCAAGATCTCGACCGCGATCTTGAAGCCCTGGCCGCGGGCTCCGAGCACGTTGAACGCCGGAACGCGGACGTTCGTGAGAGCGATCGGCACGGTCGAAGAGCCCTTCAACCCGAGCTTCTGTTCCTCCCGGCCGGGCTCGACGCCTTCGAGGTCCTTCGTGACGACGAAAGCCGTCAGGCCGCGGTGGGCATCCTTGGCCTTTAGCTTCGGGTCGCGGGCGAAGACCGTGAAAAACTGGGCGAAGCCGCCGTTGGAGATCCAGTGCTTGTTACCGTTCAGGACGAACGTGTCGGTCTTGTCGTCGTACTCGGCGGTGGTCTTGATCGAAGCTGCGTCTGAGCCCGCCTCCGGCTCCGTCAGCGCGAAGGCGGCGATCATCTTTCCCGCCGCGAGCGCCGGCAGCCACTTCTTCTTCTGCTCTTCGGTCCCGAAGAGGATCAGCCCCTTCATGCCGATCGACTGGTGGCCTCCGATCAGGATCGCCAGCGACGCGTCCGTCGTGCCGATCTCTTCCATCACGCGGCAGTACGCCGAGGTCGAGAAGCCGTAGCCGCCATAGGCTTCGGGAATCGTCATTCCAAAGGCGCCGAGCTCCGCGAGGCCCTGGATCACCTCGTCGGAGATCCTGCGCTCCTTCTCGATCCGCCGCGAGTCGATCCGATCGCGGGCGAAGCTGCGGAAGGACTCGAGGAAAGCGGAAACCGTCTCGCGCTCCTCGGCGGAGACTTCGGGGTACGGGAAGAGCAGGTCCTCAGGCACGCGCCCCGTGAAGAGAGACCGAATGGGGGATTGGAGGAGAACTTCCGGCTCGGGCACGGCGCTGCTCATTGTTCCTTACTCCGCCCGGATGCGGCGCGCCCGCACTAGAACGTCACCTCGGCGCGCTCCGGGTAAAAGCGGCCTCCGGACTCGGCGAGCTCCCGAATCGACTCCGCGGGAAGAAACCGTGAGCCGAACCGCTCGGCGAGCTCTTTCAGCCAGGCGTGGACGTGATCGAGGCCGACCGCGTCGGCGTGCCGAAGCAGCCCACCCCGAAAGGGCGGGAACCCCGTGCCAAAAATCATTGCGAGATCGAGCTTCGCGGGAGAGGCCACGACCCCGTCCTCCAGACAAAACGTCGCCTCGTTGACCATCGGCAGGACGAGCCGGGCCTCAATGGTGTCCTGGTTCACGGGCGGGGTCGCCGCGGGCTCCACGCCGAGCCCTTCGTATGCCTCTCGGGCTGGGCCACGCCGCTTCCCGCCGGAGTAGTCGTAGAAGCCCTTCCCCGCCTTGCGGCCGAGCCGGCCGCCGGCCACCAGGGCCTCGTGCCCCGCCGCTTTCATCCGATCCGGGAAGGCCGCCTGCAGCGTCTCACCCGCCTTGACCGCCACGTCGAGTCCGATGTCGTCGAGCAGGGCGATCGGCCCCACCGGCATGCCGAAATCCGTCATGACGCGATCCACATCCTCGATGCGGCAGCCTTCCTTCACCAGGCGCACCGCTTCGGAGAGATATGGCGCCAGGATCCGGTTCACCAGAAAACCCGCCGAATCCTTGACCACGACCGGCGTCTTTCCGAGGCGTTTCGCGAGATCGAAGATCGTCGCGACGGTCTCGTCGGAGGTTCTCTCTCCACGGATCACCTCGACCAGGGGCATCCTGTGCACGGGATTGAAGAAGTGCATCCCGACCACGCGGCCAGCCCCGACGGCGCCAGCCGCAATCTCCCGAATCGGCAGCGTCGAGGTGTTCGAGGCGAAAATCGCTTCTGCGGGCACGACGGCCTCCCAGTCCTTGAGCACGGCCCTCTTGACGGCGAGCTTCTCGACGACGGCCTCGATCGTCACGTCGCACTGGGGAAAGCCCGAGAAGTCGAGCGTGCCCGAGAGCAGGGCCATCTTCCCTTCCATCTCGCGCGGCGTGAGGCGGCGCCGTGCGAGCGCCTCCTTCCAGATCCGCGCCGCGGCGGCAAAGCCTCCCGCGAGCGCTTTCGAATCGATGTCCTTCATGCGCGCCGGAATCCCCTTGTCGGCCGCGAGCTGCGCGATGCCTCCACCCATGAGCCCCGCGCCGAGCACGCCGACGCGGCCGACCGGCCTCGGGCGGATGGCGCCCGCGACGCCCGTCTCCTTCCGAACCTCCTCGGTCTGAAAGAAGATCCACAGCAGATTCCGCTGCACCGGCCCGCCGAAGACGTTGCCGATGCGCCGCGCCTCGGCCTCGAGCCCCTGCGCGACCGGCTTGCCATACCCCTCTTCGACGACCTCGAGCGCTTCCAGAGGCGCCGGGTAGTTTCCGTGCGTCTCCTTCAGGACGCCCTCGCGCGCTTTGGAGAAGACCAGGCGGCGCCCGAGCGGATTGCCCTCGAGAGCGAGCGTCGCGAGATGCATCGGAAGGCGGCGGCCGCGCGGCTTGCCCGACCCGAGCTTTCCGGCGGCGAACTTTCGGGCGAAGTCCTCGAAAATGGGCACGGGCACCGCCTCGTCGACGAGGCCGATCTTTTTCGCGCGCCGTGCGTCGAGTTGCTTGCCGGTCAAGATCAGGTCCAGAGCAGCCTGCAGCCCCACGAGCTTCGGCAGCCGGGTACAGCCGCCCCAGGCCGGAAAGATCCCGAGGCGCACCTCCGGCAGGCCGATCCGCGCCTTCGGCGAATCGGACATCAGCCGGTAGTCGCATGCGAGCGCGAGCTCCGTGCCGCCCCCCAGACACGCGCCGCCGATCGCGGCGACCGTCGGAACCGGCAGGTTCGCGAGCTGCTCGAAGAGGGCCTGCCCGCGCTCGACCATCGCGCGCCCTTCCTCGGGACCGATCTGCAAGAACTCCTTGATGTCCGCTCCCGCGATGAAGATGTCGGGCTTGCCGCTGCGCACGAGCAGGCCCCTTAGCCGCGGCTCCCGGGAAAGCCTCACCAGAATCTCGGAGAGGTCCACGAAGACCTCGCGCGAGAACTTGTTGACCTTCTCCCCCGGCAGATCGAAGGTGAGCGTCCCGAGGCCGTCCTCCTGAATCTCCAGGGAGAAGGCCGCGGTCACATGCCCTCCAACACGATCGCCCCTCCCTGACCCCCGCCGATGCACATCGTCGCGAGGCCTAGCGGCGTGCCTCGCCGGCGCATTTCCTTCAGGAGCGTCGTTACGAGGCGGTTTCCCGAGGACCCGACCGGGTGGCCGAGCGCGATCGCCCCGCCGTTGACGTTGGTCTTCTCCCAGTCGATCTCGCCGACGGGGCCGCGCGTGCCGTATCTCGCGTGCCAGGCGGCCGACGGGAAGACCCGGGCGTTGGCAAGCACCTGCGCGGCGAAGGCCTCGTTGAATTCCACGAGGCCGACGTCCTTCCAGGAAACGCCGGCGCGCTCGAGCGCCAGCGGGACCGCCACCGCCGGCCCGAGGCCCATCCGCTCGGGCTCGAGGGCGGAAAAGGCGAAGCCGCGGATCTTTCCGAGCGGCCGGTGGCCGCGGGCCTTCGCCGCCTGGGCGCTCATCATGAGCACGGCGGCGCCGCCGTCGGTGATCTGAGAGGAATTGCCGGCGGTCACGGTGCCGAACCTCCGGTCGAAATAGGGGCTCAACTTCGCGAGCGCCTCCATCGTCTGATTCTCGCGGATGCCGTTGTCCTGCGTGGCCATCTCTGTGTAGTCGGGCGGCACCGGCACCGGCACGATCTCCTCCGCGATCCGAGTGCGGGCGGCGGTTGCCCTCTGGTGAGACCTCAGCGCAAAGGCGTCCTGCTCCAAACGCGAGATACCCTGCTCCTTTGCGAGCAGCTCCGCCGTCTCACCCATGTTCAGGCCGCAGACCGGGTCCGTGAGCCCTATCTGCAGACCAACTTCCGGCTTGAAGTGTCTGGGACGGAACTTCGAGGCGGCTGCCACGCGGCCCGAAACGTCTTTTGCCGTGAAGACCTCTGCGAACACCTCTCGCCCTTCCTTCGGGTAGAAGAGCGGGATGTTCGACATCGACTCGACACCGCCCGCCACGATGGCGTCGGCATCCCCGGCGGCGATCCGGTAGGCGGCGTCCACGATCGACTCGAGGCCGGAGCCGCAGAGGCGGTTGACCGTGTAGGCCGGGACCCGCGGCGGCACTCCCGCCCGCAGGGCCGCCACCCGGGCGACGTTCACGGCGTCCGGAGGACCGGAAATGTTGCCGAAGATGACCTGGTCGAGCTCGCCCGCGTCGAAGCCCGTTCGCGCCAGGAGCTCCACGATGACGACGCGCCCGAGCTCCTGCGCGGGCACGTCCTTCAGGAGCGTGCCCGCCCGGGCGTATGGGGTCCGCAGGCCGTCGACGACGACGACCTCACGCGACATGCGTTCTTTCGGCCGCCTGGTACATCCCTTCGATCAGGGCCTGATATCGATTCTCGAGGATCCGCCGCTTGACCTTCAGCGTGGGAGTGATCGAGCCGTCTTCGATGGTCAGGTCCTGCGGGAGCAGCGCGAAGGCCCGGATCTGCTCGTGGTGCGGCCGGTCCGCGTTGTAGGCGTCGATCTCGCGCTGAAAGAGCCCGCGGATGTCGTGGTCGGCGTCGATCGCGGCCCAGTCGACCTGGAGGTTTTCGGCGTTCGCCCATTCCTTCAGGCGAACGAAGTTCGGGACGATGAGCACGGCTAGAAACTTCTGCCGGTCGCCGATCACGATCGGCATCTCGATAAAACGCGATCTCTTCAGCTCGTTCTCGATCGGCTGCGGAGCGGCCTTCTTCCCGCCGGAGAGCACGATCAGGTCTTTCTTGCGGTCGGTGATCGAGAGGTAGCCGTCCTTGTCGAGCTGGCCGATGTCGCCCGTGTGGAACCAGGCGTCGGAATCGATCGCTTCCGCGGTCGCTTCCGGCTTCTGGAAGTATCCCTTCATGATGTGCGGACCGCGCGTCAGGATCTCCCCGTCTTCTGCGATTCGCACCTCGACGCCCGGAATCGGGCGCCCCACGGTGCCCAGCCGCCAGGCGGCGGGCCCGTTGACGGCGATGACCGGCGAGGTCTCCGTCAGGCCGTATCCCTCGTAGATCGTCACGCCGGCGCCCAGGAAGAACTCCGCGATATCGCGCGAGAGGGGAGCGCTGCCGGAGACCGCGAAACGGAACCGGGAGCCCAACGCGCGGCGGATCTTCGAGAAGACGAGCCGGTCGGCCAGAAGCGCCCGGCGCGCGAGGCCCCAGGGAACCGGCTCCCTCCGCTCTTCGAAGGCGAGCCGCTCGCGGCCCACCCGCAAGGCCCAGGCGAAGAGCCTCCTCTTGACGCGGCTCCCCTTGTCCACCCGCTCGCGGATCCGGGCATGGACCTTCTCGTAGACGCGCGGCACCGCGCCAAAGCAGTGCGGGTTGACCTCGAGCAGGTTGTCCTTAAGCTTATCGATCGACTCCGCGTACGCGATGGAAGCGTGCCGATAGAGATACGCATAGTCGAGCATTCGTTCGAAGACGTGAGAGAGCGGAAGAAAAGAAATCGCCGTGGCGTCGCCGGTGATCGGAACGACGCTGCAGCAGGCGACGACGTTCGAAACGAAGTTCGCGTGGGTGAGCATCGCGCCCTTGGGTTCCCCCGTCGTGCCCGACGTGTAGATGATGGTGGCGACGTCGTCGGGCTTGACCCGCGCGGCCCGCTGCTCGAATACGCCCGGGCTCATCTCCTGAGTCGGACGGCCCTTGTCCACGACCTGATGAAAGGTGAGGTAGCCCGCTTGTGCCAACGAGGTGTCCTCGATCGCGATCACGTACTCGAGAGCGGGGCACTGCCCCTTGATCGCCTGGATCTTGGCGAGCTGCTCGGCCGTCGAGACGAAGATCGCCCGGGCCGAGCAGTCCTTGAGCAAGCCGGCGATCTGGCCCGCCGGCAGCGTCGGATAGATCGGCACCGACCACGCGCCGGCGCACAGGATCGCGTAGTCCGCCATCGCCCACTCGGGGCGGTTTTCCGAGAGGATGGCCACGCGGTCACCCGGCTGGATGCCGAGGGAGTTCAGGCCGAGGGAGAGCGCGCGCACCGCGAAACCGAAGTCGGATGCCGTAATCGGCCGCCAGGCTCCCCCGACCCTGGAGATCAGCAAGTCGGGCTTGCCCGAGGCGACCGCCGACAGGAAGATGTCGTTGAGCGTGCGAACTTCGCTCGTCATGCTGGCGCCTGCACTTTCGGGGCGATTGTGTCTCTCCCCTTCGGCCCGGTCAAGGCAAAGCGGCGCGCGGGTCGCCGTCCGGAGGACCGACGCCGCGTTGCGAATCGCGGATAACATCACGCCATGGCGGTGGCCCTGCTGCTCATGACCGCCCTGGCGCTGGCCGGGTTTCTCGTCACCTCCGTTCAGGGCTTCGCGGTGGCCTCCGGCCTGCCGGCGTCTTCCGCCGCGGCGAAGGCCCTCGTGACCCGGCACGTCGGAATCGCCATTCCGACCGTGCTTCTCTCCCTCTTCTCGCAGTCGATGGTGATCTTCTACTTCATCGGCACGGGCAGATTGGTGAAGGATGAGGTCGCGGGGTACGAGGAGAAGGACCGCCGCGCGATCCTACGAGCCCTCTCTCGCTTCAAGAGGAAGACCTCGCCACCGGCGACGTTCGCTCTCCTCTCGGCGATCGCCGTCTTCGTGCTCGGCGGGGCGGTCCACACGAGAGCGCTGCCCCCCTGGGTCCATCTGGCGGCCGCCGCGGCGGCGGTGCTTCTGCACGCCTGGGCACTGCTGGCCCAATGGCGCGTCTTCGGCGAGAACACGGAGCTGATGAACGATCCCCGCGCCTACGCCCGCCGCGCTCTCGAGACCGGCCCTTGAGCGCGTTGCGGTATGGTTGAGAGGTTGAGGCATCCCGCATTCTGCGCGGGGCGAGAAAGGGCGAAGGCGATGATCGCGGTCAGGGCGACAGGAATCGCGGGGTCCGCCTTCCTCCTCGTCATCGGCCTCGGGGTCCACACTTCAAGCGCCCAGGAGAACGGCGGCCCTCCCGCGTACGAGACGCCCCCGGTTCTCAAGGCCTCCGACTTCCTGGAGCCCGGCCTCCTCAAGGGACCGAATCACGAAGTCGAGGAGAAGGTCGTCAGCGACGCCGTCTTCAACACCTACGTGATCGACTCGCTCTATGGTCCATATCCGACCCAGGGCTCTTCGCTCGTTGCGATCCGCGTGCGCGAAATCGACGCGATCGCCCAGCTTGATCAGGTCGACAAGGCCGCCGTTGCGGCGGGCGCCATTCTCGCCTCGGTCGTCGACATGGGCAAGGGCGTGCTCAACGTCGTGACCAATCCCGTCGGCACGGTCACGGGGTTGGGCGACGGCGCGAAGCGGCTCTTCCTCCGAATCGGCCGCAGCGTGACGCGGACCTCCGAGGAGATGCAGGCGGACAAGAATGACCAGGGTCAGGAAAAGTCCACCGGAGCGAAGATCGCCGATACCTCGGGAGATGTGGTCAAGGACCTGGTCGGAGTCAACACGGCGATGCGCAAGTGGGCGCAGAAGCTGGGCGTCGATCCCTACACGCGAAACGCGTTGCTCCACCAGAAGCTCCAGACCGTCGCGACCTATGACGCCGGGGGGCGATTCAGCACGAGGCTCATTCCGGGGGGTACGGTGGTTCTGGCTCTCGGCGCCGCGAGCACCGTGAGCAGCCTCGTGTGGGAAAAAGACCCCGATGAGATCGTCACGTTGAATGAGGCCCGCCTGACCGCCATGGGCGTCAAGCCCGAGGACAGCCGCGCGTTCCGTCTGAACAGACAATACGGCCTGGCGCGAAAGACGCTCCTCATCGCTTCTCTGAACGCTCTGCCCGGCGTGCCGGGCCGTGCCGAATACGTGGCGCGGGCCGCCGACGTCGAGGACGAGGCGGGAGCCCAGTACTACGTGGACAGCGCGGTCCTGCTCGACCTCTTCAACCGCAAGCAGGCCCCGATTGAAAGCATCGTGCCGGACCTGCCGGGAGCGTGCTTTGCCGCAAAGGGCGGCCGCTTCGTCTGCGGCTTCCCACTCGACTATGTCGTCTGGACCGAGGGCGTGGCCACGTACATGGATCTACTCGCCAAGCGCGCCGAGGCGGACTTCCCGAAGGCGACCCGCGAGCTCTGGCTCACAGGCAGGGTTTCACCCCGGATGGCCCAGGAGCTCGAGACCCACGGCTGGAAGTTGCACGAGAACGGTCTCGCCGCCGCGCAAAAGGCGTTCGAGCAGAAGGCCGTCGCTCAGCAATAGGCCTTGGGTCCCTCCTCCGGCTGGATCAAGCCCAGTCGAGGAGGATCTTTCCGGCGTTGCGGTTCTCCTTCATCCGCGCGAACGCTTCGGCGGCGCGGGCCGGTGCATAGACGGAGTCGACCGTAACCGAGAACGCCCCCGCCTCGAAGCCGGGAAGGACCTCTGCCCGAAACCGCGCGACGATCTCTGCCTTTTCTTCGCGGGAGCGGGAGCGCAGCGTCGAGCCGATCACGCGCGCCCGCTTGGCCATGAGATCGCGGATGTCGAGGTCGGCCCTCGCTCCGGCCATCGTCGCCAGAAAGACGATCCGGCCTTGCGTCCCGAGCACCCGCAGATCACCAGCCAGCGTGTCGGCTCCGATCGGGTCGAGAACGACGTCGATCGCGTCGCGCCCCCACCGTGTCTCGATTGCCTCGGCGAAGACCTCCACGCTCGAGTCGATCGCGAGATCGGCGCCGGCCCTTACCATCGCCGCGACCTTCGAGGCGCTGCGGGTCGTCGCCGCGACGGAGGCCCCGAGATACTTCGCCGTCTGAATCGCCGCGAGCCCGACCCCGGAGGCCCCCGCGTGAATGAGCGCCCGCCCGCCCCGCTCGAGCCGCCCCTCGATCGCGAGATTCAGAAAAGCGGTGAGAAACGCCTCCGGAATCCCGGCAGCGGAGAGAAGGTCGAGACCAGAAGGCACCCGGAAGAGCTGTCCTCGCGGCACCGCGACGAACTCGGCGTGCCCGCCCCCCGCGACGAGGGCGCAGACCCTCTCGCCCGTGTCCACGACCGTACCGGAGACCTCGAGACCCAGGATCTCGGATTCTCCGGGCGGCGGCGGGTACTGTCCGGCGATCTGGGAGAGGTCTGCCCGATTGACCCCGGAGCCCGCGACGCGG
>JBGPCK010000109.1:0-10570 GCA_041481715.1 Thermoanaerobaculia bacterium
AGCGATTTCGCAGCTGACGCACCCGCACATCTGCACGCTCTATGACGTCGGTCGGCATGACCGCACCGACTTCCTCGTCATGGAATACCTCGAAGGCGACACGCTCGCCGATCGCCTCAGTAAAGGCGCCCTGCCGCTCGCGGCGCGAATAGTCTCCCGACCGAAGGGAGGGAGGAGGTTCGCGCCGCGGGAGCGAAGCGCAGCGAGGGGGTCAGGCGCGCGGTCGAGCCTGGATCCGCGAGCCGCGCGCCGGTGGCGAAGCCAGACCTCCGAACAAGCGGAGCGACGGTAGACCTCGCCCATCCCGCCCGCGCCGAGCGGCGCGAGGATTTCGTAGGGGCCGAGGCGCGTCTCGGCAGAGAGTGTCATCCAGCCCAACCTCCTCTCCCCCCGTGGGGGGGAGAGGCCGCGTGAGGGGGGCACCGCGGGCCGATGCCCCTCACCCCTACCCTCTCCCCGGCGTGGAGAGGGAGCAAGCTCCCACCGGCGCCCGGAGGCGCGAGAATTTCGTAGGGGCCGAGGCGCGTCCCGGCTGCGAGCGTCATCCGATTGAGTCGGTCACAGCCGCTGCAGGTCGAGGGTTATCTGGACGGCGCTCTCGACGCTCAGCAACTCCTGTTTCGTCAGCCTGCCGATCCTCGAACGAAGCCGCGTCTTGTCGATCGACCGGATCTGGTCGCCGAGGACTCGGGCGGGCGCCCCGCGGACTTCGATTCGAGCCTCTCCGGGATAGAGCGAATCGACGTTCCTCGTGATCGGGAGGACGACGACGCGCGTTCCGTACCGGTTGCAGGAATCGTTCGAGATGACGACCGCGGGGCGAGTCTTCTTGATCTCGGTTCCGACCGCGGGGTCGAGGGCGACCCAAAAGACATCACCGCGGCGCGGCGCGTTTCTTACGCGGGCCAATCCTCGGTCTCCGTCCCGGACCAATCGGAAGCGAAGCGTCCGCGCCACGGCTCCCGAGCCGCGGCCCTGTAGGCGGCGTCCAGCGTTGCCCGATCCGGATGGATCCGGGCGCGGACCGCCGCCTCGATGAACGAGCTGATCCGCTTGGGAGGCAGCTCCTTCTTCAGCCGCTTGTAGAGCGCCTCATCCATCGTGATGTTCAGCCGAACCGACATGGGTTCCCTTCAACGAACGATGCTGTATTATATACAGCATTGATATAGGGTGATCCGCAAGAGCCGTCCCGTTCAGGATGCTGCGCAGCTGCCGGGCCTCGTGGACTCCGCCCGGTCCGCACGTCACTTCCTGCCCTCCGAAACGAACAGGCTCGACACCTGGTAGTAGGTCGTGTACGCGTAGGACCGCAGGTCATCCGTGACGAAGATCTCTCGCATGGACAGGAGTCCCGCGCGGTCGGCGGGGGCGAGCTCCTTGAAGAGGCTCCGCTGCCCGGTGGCGATGTCGACGCGCTCGAGGCGACAGGGAATCTCGGCGCGGCGATAGGCCAGCACGGACCGCCCGTCGGTGCTCCACTGGGCGACGACGTCCGCCTCCGCAAGCCCCGGTACGGGCCGCGGCTCTCCACCCGCGATCGGGTAAAGGGAGTACGTCCCCCCGGATCCCCGCGCCAGAATGAGCGTCCCATCCGGGGAGAGGCACCCGTCGCGGGTGCCTTCCCGAGTGACCGGCCGCGGAGCGCCTCCGCCGATCTCCTGCACGTAGAAGCGCGTTTCCTTTCCGGGCTCGTTGCCGCAGATGAGGACGGTCTTGCCGTCCCGGAACCACTGGGCGGTCGCGTAGTTCTCGAGATCTCCGCGTTCGAGCCGCCGGGTCTCGCCGGCGCCGGTGGGATAGATCACGAGCTGCGGCGGACGGGACTGAACTACGGCGAGCACGCCCTTGCCGTCGGCGGACAGATCCGCGGGCCATCCATCCCCCAGCCGGACCACCGGTGAGCCGTCGGTCTTCCGGAGACACACGGCGTAGTTGGTTCCGAGGCCGGTCTCGACGAATAGAAGCGTCTGCCCGTCCTGGGAGAGCGCCCGCGCATGCGAGGTGTTGAGCCAGGAGAGGTCTCGATCCGCTTCCGCTTCGGAAGTGTGGACCATCGCTCTGTAACGGAAGTCCACTCGGGTCGCGAGCCAACGTCCGTCTCGAGCCACGTCCTGGATCGTCAAGCCCCCGGGCGCCTGGTAGGCGATGCGCCTCCTCCCGGCCGGTGTCACGGCGTAGATCGTGTAGCTGCCGCCGCTTTGACTCGCGGAAAAAAGAATCTCCTCGCCATCCGGCGACCAGGCGAGCCCCCGTGCGCTCCAGTAGCCGTCGGAAAGCACCGTCTTCTTTCCGGCGAGGTCGACGATGTTGACCGAACCCCGGTCGTCCCACTTTCGTGGATGCTCGAAGAACGCGATCCGATCCCCCCGCGGGGAGACACGCACATCGGTCATGTAGCCGCTGGCCTCGCAGAGGACGTGACCAATCGGGTACTCGAGCCGATCCTTGCCCCCGACCTCGCGAAGGATGGCGAGCTGCGATCCGTCCGGCGACCAGTCGGCCTGCCTCACCCCTTCGAGGATCTCCCGCGGCGCGCCCCCGCTCAGGGCCATGCGCGCCAGCGTGCCGGTGAATAGGCGATGCCATACGTACCGGGCGCCAATGAGGACGGCGAGCTCACCTTTTGAGGAAACGGCGAGCAGGTGCATGCCGCGCGGACCGAGCGACTGCGGCTCGGGATAGTCGGAGCGCACCGTGAAGATCTGCGGTGTGTTGCCCTCGACCGCGGCACTGTAGACGATGGTGTCTTGCTCGACCGCGAAGGCGGCCTGGAAAATGGCCTCGCGCCGAAAGTTCAGCTGGCGGAAGGCGAGTGAGTCGGTTTTGCGCCCGGGCCGTGAGGCGAGCAGCAGGGCAGCGGCGGCCACCGCGGCGACGGCGGCAAACACTGCGGCGAGCACCCACCCGATCCGCGGGCGGAGCGTCGGGCTCGCGACAACCGGCATTCCTGTCTGCGAACCGCCTTCGGCGATTCCCTTCAGGGCGGTCCCCACGTCGCGGGCGCTCTGCCAGCGGTCCTCCGGGTCCTTGGCCATGCACGTCTTGACGACGCGCTCCAGCTCCCGCGGCACCATCGGCTCGATCTGCGAGATCGGCCTCGGCTCGTCGCGGAGAATCGCAGAGATCAACGACGCATGGCTCGAGCCCTCGAACGCCTCCCGGCCCGTTGCCGCCTCGTAGAGCACCGCGCCCAGCGAGAAGATGTCGGTCCGCCAATCCGTCTCCTTTCCCTCGAGCTGCTCGGGCGACATGTATTGGAACGTGCCCAGGATGGTCCCTTCCTGCGTCAGGCCTGGCTGTGTTGGCAGCGCCGTGAGGCCGTCTTTGGGGGCGGCTGGCTCCATCGCCTTGGCCAAGCCGAAGTCGAGCAGCTTCACCCCCGACTTGGTCAGCATCACGTTGCCGGGCTTGAGATCCCGATGCACGATTCCCTGCTGGTGCGCCTTGTCCAGCGCCTCCGCGATCTCGACGCCGTAGCGCAGCGTCTGCTCGAGCGGCAGCGGTCCCTTCTTCAGGCGATCCGAAAGCGTCTCGCCCTCGAGCAGCTCCATCACCAGGTATTCGACCTCGCCCTCGCGCCCCACGTCGTAGAGCGCGCAGATGTGAGGATGCGAGAGCTGCGAGATCGTCTTCGCCTCCCGCTCGAACCGCTGCCGCACCCCGGCCGACGACGCCATCTGCGACCGCAGCACCTTCACCGCCACAGCCCGCTCGAGCCTGGTGTCCCGCGCCTTGTACACCTCGCCCATCCCGCCGGCGCCGATCGCCGACAGGATCTCGTAAGGGCCCAGTCGCGTTCCGGTCGGAAGTGTCATGGATTGACCGCGCCGGCGACTCTAACGCAGGGCGGAATCATGGTGGCGGTGCAGGGATTTGAACCCCGGACACAGCGGATATGAGCCGCTTGCTCTGACCAACTGAGCTACACCGCCGTCGCGGAGGGCGGATTCTAGCAGGCCTATACTGGTTTTCGTGCCGGCCTTGGGAGACCGCTGCGCCGTCTGCGGCAAGGACCTGGGGTACACGATTCCCCGTTGCCGCTTCTGCAGGAAATCCGTGTGCAACGACTGCGCGATCCGGACGAGCGGGAACATCTTTTGCAGCCGTGACTGCAGCCACAACTTCCTCTTCGGCGGGGATGATGACGTGGACGTACCGGGCCCCGGCGGCCGCGAGGAGGAATGAGCGAGACCGAAGGCGCGGCCGCGACCCGGCCCTCCCGCCTCGGTACCTCACGGTTCGGACAGTTCTTCTGGCGCGACCCCAACACCCAATTCCTGTTCCTCTCCGCCGTGGCGGGGGCCCTGGGGGGCCTCGGCGCCATCGTGTTTCGCGCCGCCACGGGACGCCTGACGGAGCTGCTCGTCGACGGGCGCGACATCGTTGCCGGCGCCGAGTCCCTTCCCGTCGCCCTGCGGATCTTTCTGCCCGCGGCCGGCGGTCTCGTCGGGGGACTCGTCATCGCGCACTTCTATTCGGAGAAGGGCC
The DNA here is from genome assembly GCA_041481715.1 of Thermoanaerobaculia bacterium. Lineage (GTDB taxonomy): Bacteria > Acidobacteriota > Thermoanaerobaculia > UBA5066 > Gp7-AA6 > DATBFU01. Next base: position 4,492 of record JBGPCK010000109.1, read on the forward strand.
CCTCCGGCATCTCCAAGATGATCGAGGTCGTCACCCTGGGCAAGAGCCTCGTGCGCTTCCGGCAGTCCCTCGGGCGCGCGGTCTCCTCCATCGTTGTGATCGCGTCCGGGGGCTCGGAGGGGCGCGAAGGCCCGATCATCCAGATCGGAGCGGCGCTCGCCTCCTCTCTCTCACGGCGCCTCAAGGTCTCTCCCGAGCGCGTGCGGATCTTGACGGCGTGTGGCATGGCCGCGGGTGTGGCGGGCGCCTACAACACGCCGATCGCGGCGACCCTCTTCGTGCTCGAGGTCGTCGTGGGGTCCTTCTCGATGACGCTCTTCGGGCCTGCCGTCGTCTCGGCGGTGACGTCGACGGTCGTGGTGCGCTTCTTTCTCGGCGACGAGCCCGTGTATCGCGTGGCGGCTTTCCGACTCGAGTCGGTGGTCGAGTTTCTTCCCTTCGCCCTGATCGGCCTTCTGGCCGGTCCGGCCTCGGCGCTCTTTGTGCGCAGCCTGCGCGAGGCCAAGAAGCTCTTCGCAGCCGCGAAGCTCTCGCCCCCTCTGTCGATGGCGCTCGGAGGCGGGATCGTCGGCGCGATCGGCGTCTTCCTGCCGGAGGTCTGGGGAAACGGCTTCGAGGCAACCGACCGGATCCTGCACGGCAACCCGACGATGCTCTTTCTTGCCTTCCTTTTCATCGGAAAGATCGTCGCGACCTCTTCGACGATCGGCTCGGGAGGTGTCGGCGGCGTCTTCACGCCGACGCTCCTGGTCGGCGCCACGGTCGGCGGCGCGGTGGCCCGCCTCTGCCAGGCGGTCTTTCCGCATCTGGATGCTCCGGTCGGGGGTTACGCGCTGCTCGGGATGGGCGGCCTGATGGCGGGAGTGACGCGGGCGCCGCTGCTCGCCCTCATCATGATCTTCGAGTTGACTCAGAACTCGCAGGTTCTTCTGCCGATGATGGTCGTCTCCGTGCTCGCGGTCCTCTCGGCGCGTGCGTTCGAGCAGGACTCGATCTATGTGCAGAGCCTTCGCTCGGCGGGGATCGTCTGGGAAAAGACGCCGGAGGCAACCGCCATGTCGACGCTCAGGGTCTCCGACGTGATGCGCGAGGACGTGAAGCTCGTGCCGCGCACGATCCCCCTCTCGCAAGTCGTGCGGACGTTCATGGAGACGCGCAGCCTCTACCTCTACATCGGCGACGAAGACGGGAAGTTACTCGGCGTGATCGACCTGCACGACGTCAAGAGCCGCTTCGCCGATCCGGCGCTGACGGACATCGTCATCGCCGGGGACCTCGTGACGGAGATCCCGTTCGTGACGCCTTCGGAATCGCTCACCAGCGTGAATGAGAAGCTCTGGTTTCGGGACCTGGGTCAGCTCCCGGTGGTCGAGTCGCCCGAGAACCGGCGGTTTCTGGGGATCGTCACGCGCCGGGACCTGCTCGGGGCCTTCGACCGTGAGGTGCTGCAGAGGAACCGTCTGCTCGCGCGCGTCCGCACCTTCGGGGAGGCGGAGTCCGGCGGGGAAGTCGACTATTTCGAGCTGCCGGAGAAGCACCGTCTGGTCGAGCTCGACGTGCCCGTCGCGGTCGAGGGGCGCACGATGGGGGAGGCGGGCCTGCGGAGCCGCTTCGGCGTCTCGGTGCTGGCGGTCAAGCGGTTGACCCGCGAGGGCATCCAGCGCCGATTCGTCCCTGGGCCCGAAGACCGCTTCGCGCACGGCGACGTGCTGATCGTGCTCGGCACGGAAGAGGCGATCGCAGGCCTTCAGTCGGGGGCCGGCCGGCCCTCCGGGGTGCTATCCTGAAGGGGCTCGCCCGCCCATGAACAAAGGTCGCGAAAGCGAATTCGTCGCCCTGCGGGGCAAGTGGCTCAAGGAACGGACCCGGTTGTACGACCGGGACACGGGTCTGCCGACGGTAGCCACGCTGACCGACGACCTCGGCAAGCAGATTCAGCAGCACGGCTCGCTCGCCGTTCTGATCTTCCGGCCCGGCTCCGAGGGGAAGGTCGAGCAGGTCTGGGGCTGGGAGGCGTACGACGACCTGCTGCTCGACTTCGTGCGGCGGCTGAAGGCCTTCCAGGCCGACGGCATCGTGCCGGGCGGGACGCTCTGCCTGCCGTTCGTGCGTTCCGACGAGATCATCCTGATCATCAACCCGGACGAGCCCTTCCTGAACGACTCGACTGCCCTGGAACAGAAGGCGGCCGAGCTCGACCAGCTGATCCGCGGCTACCTGGCGGAGCGGGCCGATCTCTCCGGTCGCTTCCGGTCCTTCGTCGGCGCCGGGCGGATCACGCTCGACCCGAAGTACCGATCGGAGCGGCTGATCTATCGCGGCATCCAGGAGGCGCGCGACCAGGTCACGCGCAAGACGGTGCGCGCGGAGATCCGGGGTGGCGAGCTCCTTCAGGACGCGATCCAGCGGCGCGAGATCCATCCCGTGTTCCAGCCGGTCTTCGATCTGGCGACCGGCGAGATGATCGGCATGGAGGCGCTCTCGCGCGGTCCGCGCGGAAGCGAGTTCGAGTCGGGCGAGACGCTCTTCTCGCTCGCCGAGCGAACCGACCTCTTGATCCCCCTCGAGCGCGTCTGCCGCCAGCGGTCGCTCGAGGCCGTGGCCGGCTCCAACGGCGAGCGCCAGATCTTCATCAACCTTTCGCCCGCGGCGGCCTCCGACCCGGAGTTCCTGGGGCCGCTCTTTCTCGAGCAGGTCGGCTCCTTCGGGCTCGCCCCGGAGCGGATCGTCCTCGAGATCACGGAACGCACCTACGCGATCTACGAGAGCCTCTTTCGGGAAGTGCTCTCCAAGTTCCGCTCGCAGAATTTCCGCATCGCGGTCGACGACGTCGGGACCGGGTACAGTAGCCTCTCGTCTCTCGCGGAGATCGAGCCCGACTACCTGAAGTTCGACAACGTCTTCGTGCGCGGCATCGACCGGCGCCGCACCAAGCAGGACCTGCTCGAAGCCCTTCTCTCCTTCGCGCGCAAAATGCGCACGCGCGTCATCGCCGAAGGCATCGAGACCCGCGAGGAGCTGCGCGTGCTTCAGTCCCTCGGCGTCCCTTACGGCCAGGGATTCCTGCTGGCGCGGCCGATGCCGCTCGCCGACCTGAAGGACATCAATAAGGTGAAGGTCTGACAGCCAGCTCTCAGCTATCAGCCGTTAGCCGGAAGCCGAGAAGCCGAGAAGCCGAGAAGCGGCACGCGGATAGCTGAGAGCTAAAAGCTGAGAGCTGACAGCTCCAACGGGAGGTTAGCTCAGCGGTAGAGCGCCTGTTTTACACGCAGGTGGTCAGAGGTTCGATCCCTCTACCTCCCACCACCGGGCCTACTTCTCCCGGTACGGTTCGATCCTTCCCGACTCTCTATCGTGCCGCGGCCGCCGCTCCCGGCGCCGGCCTGCGATTCTGCCGCGATCGCTCCCCGAAGAACCCGGCGGCGTTGGCGATCTGGGAGAGCGCCATCAGGCCGGTGAGGGCCAGGGCCTCGACGCCGCGGTGGCGGTCGAAGGGAATGGCCAGAAGATCCCGGTAGAATCGCGGCGGCTCGACACGCACGGGCTCCTGATGGCGGGCTGCGCGGGCGCGGTGGAATCGGTAGGCTCCTTGGCCGTACCATTGGTGCTGCCGCCAAAAACGCGAAAGTGAGAGCTCGTGCGAATGCGCGACGACGGCATCCTTCCGATAGACGAGGCTGCCGCCGGCGTGGACGAGGCGGTCGCACAGGTCGCGGTCTTCGCCGCCCGCCAGCCCGTACGACGGGTCGAAGCCGCCGATGCGCCGGAAGGCATCCGTCTGGACGGCCAGGTTGTTGGAGGCGAAGAAGCGCGGCGCGCAAGGGTCCGCGTTGTAATAACGGTACACGTGCTCGAGCAGGAGCTGGCTCGCCTCGGAGAAGAGATTGCCGGGCAGCCCGTTGACGGTTCGTCCGCCGACGACGTCGGCGCGGGTTGCCGTGAATCCGGCCTCGAGTTTCGCGAGCCAGTCGCGCGCGGGCGCGCAGTCGTCATCGGTGAACGCCAGGTAGCGGCCTCGGGCCTCGCGGGCTCCGGTGTTGCGTGCCACGGCCGGGCCTGAGTGGGGCTGGCGCAGAAAGCGAACCAGCGGCCGAGAGGCGGCGTCCTCGAGCGGCGCTGGAAGCGATCCCTCTCCCTCTTCGTCGGCCACGACGAGCGCCTCGAACCTCTCGGAGGGGTAGTCGAGAAGCGCGAGGGCCGCGAGGCATTCCGCCAGTCGGCCTGGACGCCGGTAAGTCGGGATCACAACCGTGAAGAGGGGCTCAGGCGCGGCCATCGCTCTAGGGACGGGCACGGTCGGCGCGTCGGAGATGGCGATGTCGTTCCAGCTCGAAGCTGCAGCGCCGAAGCGGGGCGTTCCCCTCTCCGGCGAGATACCCGGTCGCCTCGCCGAGCGCCTCGACGGCGCCGATCGCGAGCAGAATCGGCAGGAGCCTTGGGATCAAGCGGCTCCGTCCGCTCCGAGCGATCCTCGCGAGGCGCCGCGGGAGGACGATGAAGGGGATGAGCGGCGCGCCCGCCGCATAGGCGACGCGCCGAAAGACGGGCCACCGGAAATAGCGGGCGCGGGCGGCGCCGTAGAGCCGGGCGCCGTGATACGCGGCGGCGAGATTCGAACGCAGCCGCGAGATGTTCTGGTGGTTCGACCGCGCCCCGGCCGAGAGCCGCAGAACAACCCCGCGGCGGTTGAGGTCGGCGTGCAGGATCCCTTCACACTCGAGCATCGGTCCGAGCCTCTCGCCGTACTCTTGGAGAAGAGCGGTCTTGTAGCTCGTGTGGTGCGACGCGAGCTTCGGAACTTCGCCCCCCGCGACCGGAGCGACCCAGGGCCCGAAGTCCACGTAGACGTGTGCCCAGCTCAGAATGCTCCCCGGGTTCTCGTTCTCGATCACGGCTCCGGCAGCGCCGCAGGGCCGCGCGTGTTCCTCGAGCAGCGCCTCCGCCCATCGCGCGTTCGGGTAGGAGTGCTCCTCAGCGTAGGCGACGACCGGCGCCGTCGCGCGGCGTACGCCAGCAGCAATGGCTAGGCCGGTCGAGCGGATCGGCCCCACCTCGACGATCTCATGGCGCAGGAAGCATGCAAGGTCGCCCTCGATCCCAGCCAGGGGCGCGCGTGAAGGAGCCACGAGAAGCAACTCGATTCGGTCGCAGATCGTCTGGGCCTTGAGGTGATCGATGGTCCGTCGTACGTTCTCGAAGCCGTCGGGCGTGACGGTGACGACGGTCATCAAGGGAGCGGACGTGGCGCTCATCGTGTCGCGCCGGCTTCCACACGGGCCGAGACGAGATCGGGCCGAGGTGGCGTATTCCGGCGTGCCGAATCGATTGCCGCGAGCGCCGCCGAGAGGGCCGCCCGGCCGTCTTCGAGCGACGCGTCGCCAGGAGCGCCGGAGCGCACGGCGTCGGCGAAGTGACGCCATTGCCGGCGATACGAGGACGGATACGCCCCGCCGCGCCACCGTTCGGCGAGCAACGTGGGCGAGAGCGCCGCCAACGGTCCGAGCCCCGACTGCCCGCCGCGCAGACCGAGTGTCCGGTAGAAGGAGACCACGACATTTCCCGCCTCGGTCGCGAGCTCGAGATCGTTTGCGTCGCGCAGGCCGGAGCCAACAGAAAACTGCATTTCGGCGCGGGCTCCTCCCGGAAGCGCGGCCTCGACCCGGGCTCGCGATCCGTCCGGCGACGCGTCCGCGGAGATCTCCGCGAGGTCGCCCCCCAGTAGGAACCGGAGCAGGTCGAAGTGATGCACGCCGAGGTCCAGAAGAACCTGTCCACCGCCGTCTGCCGCGGTGCGCCAGTGGCCGGGGGGAGGCGTCTGCCGGTGTGAGAAGACCGAATGCACACGGCGGACGCGGCCGAGCCGACCCGACTGAATCAGATCCCGGACTTGCCGAGCCGCGCGGTGCCAGCGCAGGTTGAAGCCCGTCATCGAGACGACGCCGGCGTGGTGGGCCTCCTCCACGAGCCGGTCGGCATCCGGAATCGAAAGCGCGATGGGTTTCTCCAGAAACAGGTGCTTGCCGGCTCGCAGGACCTCGAGGGCCACCGCCGCATTCCGCGCGGGTGGCAGACACACGGC
>JBGPCK010000110.1:0-10489 GCA_041481715.1 Thermoanaerobaculia bacterium
ACCGAAACCGAGCATCCAGGGACTCCGAATTTGGTGTTTCAAGAAACCCTCCTTCTTCAAAACCCTGTCTCTCCCAATTCAGAAGCAAGCCGACGAAGCCCGATGGCCGCTCGGCCGTTCCCTAGCAGGCTGCTGAAAAATGGATGCGGGCGTCGCGGCCGCCACTTTGCAACCGGCGCCGGCCAGAGGCGAAAAGAAGCTGAGCAATTTCAAGGATCGGGCCGGCACCGGCAAAGTGGCGTCCTCCCTTCGGGTTGCGGCGGCGCAGGGCCATCTGCGGCGTCGGCGCTCCTCTGCGATGCCACCGCATCGCCGTCGTCGCGTCTCCTGGCATCTTACCCCGCGGCGCTCGCAACGCCGCCCCACACCCTTTCTCAGCAACCTGCTACGACGGGTGCGTGTCCTCCGTGCGCCAGGCCTCGAGGTTCCGCTCGATCTGCCGAGAGTGCTTCTCCAGGTGCTCGGCGTACACCTCGAGCCATCGCTCGGCCGAGTAGCTGCCCGACTCCGTGTGCTTCCCGGTCCGGTGCCACCGCTCCGAAGGGATCCGGCGCAGGAGGCCGGCGGTGTGCTCGCGCACGGCCCGAACGGTCGCCAGCGCTGGCTCAAGGGGCATCGCGTGGTAGTCGAGCAACTTCGCCCAGAGGGCCTGGTCGTAACCGAGAATCAGGGGGCTGTCCTCGCAGACGAGAAATCGGATCCGCATCGCGGCATTGGTCTCGGAGTCCGCGCAGTGGCAGATCACCTCGTGCACGGACCACTTTTCCGGGCCCGGACGCCACTGGAGGGCCTCCTTGGGAATCTTCGCGAGGGCTGCCTCGAGCTTCGCCGGTCCTTCTTCGTACCGGCGGATCAGGTCGTTGCGCTCTTTCGCGGAATGGGCCATCGTCTTTCGAGGCTCCTCGAAACCGAATTGAGGGGCCGCGCTTTCGGGCGCAGCCCCATTCTGCCACTTCGTCCGGCGTGCTATGCCGCCGGAGCCGACTTGCGCATCTTGTGGTCACACCCTCCTGTCAAAGGCCCTTCGACACGCCGCCGTTGAAATCCGCGGAAACGGGCCTGCTCTACTTGGTGGCGGGCGCCGCGGCGCCTGCCGCCGCCGGCATGCTGATCCCGAGGCTCTGCATGAGGGACGTCGCCTTGTCCTTGACCGTGTTCGCCTTGCCGACGGCGTCCATCAGATTACCGGACTTGAAGGCCTCCGATGCCTCATTCCAGGCCTGTGTGGCGGCCGCCAGACCCGCCTTGGCGCCATCGAGCGCGGCCTTGTCCATTCCCTTGGGAAGCTTCTTCGCGGCCGAGAGCGTGTCCACCCGGCTCTTGATGGCGTCGACCATCTTGGGCAGCCCTGTGGACATGTCGTTCCAGGCTTTGGTCAGCTCGTCCTTCTTGGCCGAAGCCGCTGCCACCGCGTCCTTCACCTTTTGGCCGATGTCGTTGGCGCTCGCGAGCGCGGCCTTGTAGTCCCCCTTGGCGAGGCTGTCCTTTGCGGCGGCGAGCCCGTCGGTGACCGCCTTCCATTGATCCGCTGCGTACGTTCCGACGTCGGGTCCCGCCGCATTGACCGCGTCCTCCGCGGTTTTCATGGCCGCCTCGGCCATCTTCTTCTCCTGGCCGCACGCGACGAGCAGGCAGCAGGTCCACAGAACTAGAGTGAGTCGCAACCCGTGCTTGATCATGGCCCCACCTTCTCCTTCTCCGGCTCCGCGCCGGCGGCGCCTTTATGGAATCCGAATCTTCGATCGGTCCCTTACCCGTATCCGAATCCTATCAATGCGACAGGCGGTAGGCCTCCGGCCGTCGATCCTTCAGTGCGGGGAACCGCTCGCGCGCCTCTGCGACGGCGCCCGGATCCACGTCGCAGAGGACGACCGTCTCCTCCTCCTCCGCTTCCGCCAACACCTCGCCCCAGGGAGAAAAGGCTACGGACCGTCCCGCGTATCGCACGCCGTCCCCCTCGCCGGCCCGGTTGACCCCCGCGACGTAGGCCAGGTTCTCGATCGCGCGGGCCTGCAGAAGCACCCGCCGGTGGGACTCCCGCCGCTCCGGCCAGTTGGCCACGACGACGAAGAGATCCGTGACGTCGGCGGCCACTCGGAAGGGCTCGGGGAATCGTAAGTCATAGCAGATGAAGGGCGTCACGCGGACGCCTTCGAGGTTTACGGTTACGATCCGGTCGCCGGCTGCGTACTGCCGGTCCTCTCCCGCGAAGGAGAAGGGGTGGATCTTGGCGTAACGCGTCACCTCCCCCGACGGCGGGACGACCAGGGCGACGTTGCGTGCCTTGCCCTCGCGAATCTCGGGAACGCTCGCGATGACCCAGAGACCGAGGGCCCGGGCGCGCTCGCGCAGGAACGTCTCGCTCGGACCGCCGGGCGGCTGGGCGACCCGCTCCGGGCGCATCGAGAAGCCGGTCGAGAACATCTCCGGAAGCAAGGCCAGTCGCGCGCCGGCGCGCGCGGCCCGCTCGAGAAGGCTCGCCGCCCGGGCGTGGCTCGCCGCGACGTCCTCCCAGACGATGTCGAGCTGGAGCAAAGCAACCTTCATGCGGGCGTTCTCTTCACCAGAGCGTCCCGTCGAGCGAAAGCACCGTTGCCCGGCCCAGAACTTCCGCCGCGTGTCGGGTGCCGGCCGGCAGGTGCAGCCGGTCCCCGGCTTCGAGGTCATAGGCGACGCCGTCCACGGTGATGCGCAGCACGCCCTCCAGAACGGCGTCGCACTTGTCCTGCGGGTGCGAATGCTCTGGGAAGACCGTTCCCTCGCGATAGGTGTAAACGGCAACCTCGTAGCCGTCGCGCTCCATGGCGGACATCAGACGCTTCTCCGTCAGCGGACCGTCCCCCGCCGCCCAGCGCTCGAGCCGGATGCCGCTCATGCCGGGAACCGCTCTTCCTACGCTACCGGCTTGTTCGGATCGAAGGTGGCGAGCAGGTTCTTCAGGTCGTCGGCGTGCTCCTTCTCGACGGCCACGATCTCCTCCATCAAGCGCCCCTCGCCGATTTCTTTCGGCCGTTCCTCTGGGCCATGGGTTCGTTCTCCCGGCCCGATCAGATCAAAACCCTCCCCGGAGTGCAAAAAAGAAAGGGGGCCCGAAGGCCCCCGTTTCACGCGGAAGGAATGCGGCTCAGTAGCGAGGCCGCCCGCCGTATCCGCCACGTCCGCCGCCGCCACCGCCGCCGCCGCCCGTCTTGGGACGAGCCTCGTTGACGGTCAGCGCCCGGCCGCCGTACTCCTGCCCCGAAAGGGCGGTGATGGCGTTACGCGCCTCGTTGTCGTCCGCGAATTCCACGAACCCAAAGCCCCGGGAGCGGCCGGTATCGCGGTCGGTCACCACAGCGACGTTGTCCACGTTGCCGTATTGGGAGAAGAGATTGCGGAGATCCTCCTCCGTGGTGTTGTAGGGAAGGTTGCCGACGTACAGCTTCATCGAAACAGAGTCCTAATCCGGCGTCTCCTTTCCGGCTTGGCCGCGCCGCTCGGCGTGACCGGCTTCCCGTGGGTTTCGTCGGACTTCGGACAGCACGGGTGCGTGCGGGAAGGCAGGCGATACGAGAAGAACTGCAGTCTAGGCGAGGCGGCCGAGAAAGGCAAGTACCGTTAAGGAACACCTTAGACCTAAAGAAACGGACGACACGCGTCCCCCGCTACACGGTCGTTAGATCCCTTAGAACCCTCGCTACATACTTGGTCGTCATCTGCTTTCGCCACAAGAAGGAAAAATCCGTGTTGTCCATGGGGCGCGAGGGCCCTGCCGCCGCCTCGGCGGCCTCGGCGATTGCCGCGTCGTCCAGGGGGCGGCCCAGCAGGACCTCCTCGGACCGGGTCAGCCGCAAAGGCGCCGAGGCAACGCCGCCGAGCACGAGCCGGGCTTCGACGACGGCCCCCGCCTCCCGCCGCAGAGCCGCGCCGACCGAGAGGACCGGGAAGTCGAACGAGCCCCGCCGCCGGAGCTTGCGATAGGCGGCGTGCCACGTCCCGGCCGTCGGCAGCCGGATCTCGGTCAGCAACTCGTCGGAACGCTTGGTCAGGTAGTGAATGCCGTCGTTACGGTAGAGCTCCTCGAGCGGCACCTCGCGCTCCCCTGCCGGCGAGAACAGCACGACGCGCGCGGCAAGCGCGATCAAGACGGGGACCGAGTCGGCCGACTGAACGGCGAGACAGCGCGGGGAGCCGGGCGCCACCCAGCAAACGGTGCCGTCCTTCTTCATGCAGAAATCGATTGCCTGCCGCCACTCGTAGTTCTGATCGTAGTAGTTGCAACGCGTGTCGAGGAGAACGTTGCCTCCGATCGTCCCCATGTTGCGCAGGGGCGGCGTGGAGATCTCCGCGATCGCGCCCACGAGGCCGGGGTACCGTCGGCGCATCCGCCGGTCGCCTTCGATCCGCGAGAGGGGCAGACCGGCGCCCAGGGCGACGCCGCCGGAGTCGAATCGCAGCCGCGCCAGCGCGCGAACCCGCGAGAGACCGATGACGACCTTCGGCGTCTGCTGCCGCCGCTTCATGTTGGGATAGAGGTCCGTTCCGCCGGCGACGAATGCCCCTTCCGGCCCCGCGTCGGACATGATTCGAAGCGCCTCCTTGACCGAGGTCGGCGCGAAGTAGCGGAATTTCGGGAGGCGCATCATGAGGAAGCTCTCAGCTATCGGCTCTCAGACGCACGCCTCCCGGGCCGGTGACCGGCGCATCGACGGCGCGCCCATCGCCCCCCTGCGCGGGTGTTGGAACGTGGATCGGTGGTGGGTACGGCACGTTCGGGAATCCCGTCGGGCCGAAGCGCGCGGGCTTGCCGTCCGCCTTCGCCTTCAGGGCGCGGTGGATCTTCTCCGGCGTAACTGGAATCTCGTCGATTCGGACGCCCACTGCGTCATAGACGGCGTTGGCGAGCGCGGGCGGGATCGGCAGGAGCGGGCCCTGTCCGACCTCCTTCGCGCCGAAGGGACCGTTCGAGTCAGGGTCCTCGACGAGAAAGGTCTCGACCTCCGGCATTTCCTTCGTCGTCGGGCTCTTGTACTCGAGCATCGAGGGAAACTTGTGGACGACGTTTCGATTGGCGTCCGTTCGGTAGGTCATTTCCTCCATCATCGCTTCCGCGAGGCCCATGTAGACCGAGCCCTCGACCTGCCCCATCACGAGCACCGGGTTGATGCACTTGCCGACGTCGTGCGCGATCCAGATCTTCGGAACCGTGTAGATTCCGGTTTCCCGATCGACCGCGACCTCCACCACCGCGGCCGAATAGGAGTAGGCCGGCGAGGGCCCGACACCCGCGCCGCGGTAGCGGCCCGCCGAGGGAGGCGGCGCATACGAGCCGACCGTGCCCAGGGTGCCGAACCGCGACTCGGCAAGAACGACGGCCTCGGGAAACGTCATCCCCTGGTCCGGGTTCTCTGCGTCGAACACCCGCCGCTCTGCCAGGACGACCCGCTCGGTGGGAACCTGGAGCTTCTCGCAAGCGGCCGCGACGAGCATCTCCTTCGCGCGCTCGGCCGCCTGGATCGCCGCGTTGCCCGTCATGAGCGTGACACGCGAAGAGTACGAACCAAGGTCGACGGGCGTCAGGTCGGTGTCGCCGGTGACGATGCGGATGTCGAAGGGATCGATGCCGAGCACTTCGGCGACGATGGAGGCGAGGATCGAGTCCGACCCCTGCCCGATGTCGGTCGAGCCGCAGAAGACGGTCACCCCGCCCCCGCGGTCGAGCTTCAGCTGGACGCCCGACTGCGGCATCGCGTTCCAGTAGATCGGCAGGCCGGCGCCGCACAGGTAGGAGGAACAGGCCAGGCCGAGGCCGCGTCCGTCCGGAAGCCTTCCCCGTCGCTCCTTCCATCCGGAGGCGGCGACCACCTTGTCGATACACGCCTCGAGTCCCATGGAACCCACCCGCAGGAAGTTCGCGGTGAGCGTGTTGGCCGGGTGGAGGTGCCGCCGCCGGATCTCCGCCGGGTCGAGGCCGAGGTCGCAGGCGATGCGGTCGAGCTGCGCCTCCTGAGCGAAGCGCGGCTGGGGCGTGCCATGTCCGCGTTTGGGCCCGCACGGAGGCTTGTTCGTGAAAACACGCGCGCCTTCGAACCGGTAGGCTGGAATGGCATAGGTCACCGTCTGCAGCGCCCCGGTGTAATAGGTCGATGCGACGCCGTACGAGCCGTAGCCCCCGCCGTCGAGCACCGTCTGCAGATGCATCGCCGTCACCGCGCCGTCGTTGCGGACGCCGGTCTTCAAACGCATCAGCGTCGGATGGCGCCCGCGGTGGCAGTAGAACACTTCCTCGCGCGTCAGACAGATCTTCACCGGGCGGCCCGTTTGGCGCGAAAGGTGCGCGACGACGATCTCGTGGTTGAAGGGATCGGACTTGCCCCCGAAGGCGCCCCCGTTGGGGGTGGCAATGACACGGATCCTCGCTGGCGGCATCTCGAGTACCTTCGAAAGTGCCCGGTGGACGTAGTGCGGTGTCTGCGTCGAGGACCACAGCGTCAGCTTGCCGTCCGGGCCGAAGTCGGCCACCGAGGCGTGCTGCTCGAGCGGCAGGTGCGTGCTCCCCTCGTAGAAGAAGAGATCCTCGTAGATCCGGTCGGCGCGCGAGAACCCTTCCTCGGTGTCGCCGAACTCCATCGAGACGAGCTTGTGGATGTTGCCGGAGTCGCCGTAGTCGTGGATCGGCGTCGCGGCCGGGGCGAGGCCGTCGTCGATCGTGCCGACCGGGGGCAGAGGCTCGTATTCCACGTCGATCGCGTCGAGGGCGTCGAAAGCGGCATCCTCGTCCACCGCGGCGACGGCCGCGACGGGGTCGCCCACGAAACGCACCCGGTCGGGGCAGAGCGCGTGCTCGTCCTGCGACACCGGGAGGATTCCGAATGGAATCGGAAGGTCGCGGCCCGTCGCGGCGGCGACCACACCCGGCAAGGCAAGTGCCTTCGAGACATCGATTCGGAGGATCCGCGCGTGCGCGACCTTCGCGCGCAGCAGCTTGCAGTGAAGCATCCGCGGCAGAAAGATGTCGTCGGCAAATCGGATCTGCCCCGTGACCTTCGCCGCCGCGTTCACCTGCGCATACGGGCGGCCGACCACTCGGGTGGGCGACAGGTCCGCGGCGGTCGCTGCGCGACCGGCGGACGAACGTGACGGGTCCGCGGCGGTCGCTGTGCGACCGGCGGACAAACGTTTCGACAAGAGGGCCTCGGACATTGACTTCAGCTCCTGATGACCGGGAGTAACCCACTGTCGTCGTAATCGAAACCGTAGAGGGACTCGTGCCGCGGCTCGGCCGGCTCGCCACGCATCCAGGCGGCGGCGAGCTCCACCGCCTCGAAGATCTTCACGTACCCGGTGCAGCGGCAGAGATTGCCGGCAAGCGCTTCCCGGATCTGTGAAAGAGAGGGCTTCGGGTTCTCGTCGAGAAGGGCTTTCGCGGTCAGCAGGAAGCCCGGCGTGCAGTAACCACATTGAGCGGCGCCCAGGTCCGCGAAGGCCTTCTGAAGCGGATGCAGGCCCGCGGCGCCGGCCATGCCTTCGACGGTGTCGACGCGCCGTCCAGCGCACTCCAGACCCAGATACAGACAGGAGAGGACGGGCTTTCGATCGACGAGGACGGCGCAGGTTCCGCATTCGCCGAGCTCGCAGCCGTGCTTGGTGCCCGTGAGACCGAGGTCCTCCCGCAGCACTTCGAGGAGAGTCTTATGCGGCGCGAAGGCAACGTCGGCCGGCTCACCGTTCACGAGAAAGCGGACCTGCGTCTTGCCGGGATCCTCGCTCAATTTCTTTTGCCTTCGCGCCATTTCACATCAATCTAATCCTTTTGTTTTGAGAAGGAAAGATACGTTTCTTAGTCCGACCAGTCAGATAAATTCGAGACTCGGCTCCGGGTGGCTCTAAGGCCCTTTCGCGCCAATCTCATAGGCTTGGACAATGAAACGCGACACCCTCTTCGTCCACGCGGGGCATCGCGTCGATCCGACGACCGGAGCCATCGCCCCGCCCATCCACCTCTCCACCACTTTCGCGCGCGACGATCGCAATGAGCTCATCGGCTCGACGCAGTACATCCGCGAGGGCAACCCGACGCAGTCGCAGCTGGAGGAGGCGCTGGCGCCGCTCGAAGGAGGTCCGGTTGCGCTGGCCTTCGCCTCCGGAATGGCGGCAGGAACGGCGCTCCTGCAGACGCTCACTTCCGGGGCGCACATCATCCTTCCCGACGACGCCTACTACGGGTATCGCGTCACGGCGTTCGACTTCCTGCGCCACTGGGGGATCCGCACCGACCTCGTGGCGATGGAGGATCTCTCGGCGCTCAAGGCCGCGATCCGGCCGGAGACGCGCCTGGTCTGGCTCGAGTCGCCGTCGAATCCCCTCATGAAGATCACCGATCTTTCAGGAGCGATCGCCATCGCGCGCGAGGCCGGCGCGGCGACCATCGTGGACAACACCTTCGCGACACCGGTGCTCCAGCGCCCGATCGCCCTGGGCGCCGACGTCGTTCTGCACTCGACGACCAAGTACATCGGGGGTCACAGCGACGTGCAGGGGGGCGCTCTCATTTTCGCGCGCAAGGGCGAACTGTCCGAGAAAGTCGAGCACGCGCGGCACATTCTGGGCGGCGTTGGCTCTCCCTTCAACGCCTGGCTGATTCTCCGGGGTGTGCGGACGCTGGCGTTGCGGATGGAGCGGCACAGCTCCAACGCGTTGGCCGTCGCCCGCGCCCTGGCTCGCAACCCTGCCGTTTCCGCCGTCCACTACCCGGGTCTCGAGTCCGACCCCGGACACGCGACCGCGAAGCGTCAGATGTCGGCCTTCGGAGGCATGCTCTCCTTCAGGGTCCGGGCGGGCCGCGAGGCGGCGGTCCGGGCCGTCGGCCGGGCGCGCCTCATCACGCGCGCCACGTCGCTCGGAGGCACCGAGAGTCTGATCGAGCATCGCGCCACGAGCGAGGGCCCCACATCCCGCACGCCGCAAGACCTGATCCGGCTCTCGGTCGGCCTCGAGCACCCGGACGACCTGATCGAGGACCTCGAGCAGGCACTGGCCGGATAAGGGCCGATTCCAGGGAGGCGCCCTGCCGCTCTCGGGCTCGGAGCCGTCGGGGCCGACGGCCGGCGCGATCCTCAAGAAAACTGAAAACGGAGGCCGGCCGGCAGAGGCTCGCCCATAGTCCCAACCGTCTTCACGAGAGCGATCGATGCGCGTGCGCCTCCTCGTCGCGGTTCTCTTCCTCCTCGGCCGCCTCCGCCGGCCAGACCGCCAGCGCCGGCGCCGCGACTTCTTCGTCTTTAAACTTCAGACTTTAGACTTTAGACTGGCCGTGTGACGCGTCAGCGCATCGTTCTCGTGGTGGGGACCCGCCCCGAGGCGATCAAGCTCGCTCCGGTCGTGCGCCGGCTCCGCCAGGAGCCGGACTCTTTCGACGCGATCCTCTGTGCCACGGCGCAACATCGCGAGATGCTCGATCGGGTGCTGGAGGTCTTCGACCTCCGGCCCGATGTCGATCTCGACCTCATGCGCCCGGACCAGTCGCCCAGTGAGCTGGCCTCTCGGGCCTTCGAGGCACTCGACCCTATGCTCGAGCGCCTCGCCCCCAACTGGCTGATCGTGCAGGGAGACACGACCACCGCGATGTGCGCCGCGGTCGCCGCATTCCACCGGCACGTGCGCCTCGGGCACGTCGAGGCGGGCTTACGGACCGCAGACCTACAACGCCCCTTCCCCGAGGAAATGAATCGTCGGGTCGTGGACCTTCTCGCCGAAGCCTATTTCGTGCCCACGCCCCGCGCCGCCCTGGCGCTTGCGGCCGAAGGCGTGCCCGAAGCGAAGATCCACCGCACCGGCAACACCGTCGTGGATGCCCTGCTCGAGGTGGCGCGGCGGGAGGGAGACGCGCCGGAGACGAATACGGTGCTCATCACGGCGCACCGCCGCGAAAGCTTCGGAGAGCCGCTCGAGCGGATCGTGCGAGCCGTGGAGCGCCTGGCGCGGGCATTCCCGCAGACACGGTTTCTCCATGTCGTGCACCCAAACCCCAACGTGCTGGCCGCCGTGCGCCGCCGGGAAGGGCCTTCCAACATCGAGCTGCTGGAACCGCTCGACTACCCCGGCCTCGTGCGGTTGCTGCGCCGGTGCCGTCTCGTCCTGACCGACTCCGGTGGGATTCAGGAGGAGGCGCCGACCTTCGGAAAGCCCGTTCTGGTGCTGCGCGAAAAAACCGAGCGCCCGGAGGGCGTGGAGGCGGGCAGGGCGCTGCTCGTCGGGACCGACGAGGAACGAATCGTCATCGAGGCCTCGCGGCTGCTCTCCGACGGAGAGGCCCGCCACCGCATGGCGGAAGGCCCGAATCCTTACGGCGACGGCCTCGCCGCAGGCCGCATCGCGGATGCGCTGGCGGGGCGCCCGTACTCGCCTTTCACGCCGGCCGCCCCGATGGCCGCCCTCGCCTGAATGGAGAGCGTTCGGAAGACGCTTCGCGGCCTCCTGCCATCGACGATTCGAGAGCGCTACCACAGCT
>JBGPCK010000111.1:0-10364 GCA_041481715.1 Thermoanaerobaculia bacterium
CGTCTATCGAACTCTTTCGCTGACGCGCCCGGGCCGAGCGGTCATGGCAGGGCGCGAGCCCGAGGTCGAGCTGACGCTGCCCGAGGCGCCGCGCGGCCGCGCCGCCGGCAGGAAGAGAAAGAAACCGTCCGATCCCGGCCTCTCCGCCTCGACCGGCGCCGACGTTTTCCCCGATCCCGTTCTTCTGGGAATCCTGCGGCGGTGGCGGCGCGAAGAGAGCGGGCGCCGCGGCGTGCCTGCATACGTCGTGCTTCACGACAAGACCCTCGAGGCTCTGGCCGCCGCGAAGCCCGCGAGCCTGCCCGCCCTCTCGGAAATCCCGGGCATCGGACCGGCCAAGCTGGCCGCCTATGGACCGGCGCTCTTGTCGCTGCTGGTCTCGCGGTAGAGTTTCCCGCAATCCGAACGAGGAGGCTTCCGATGCCGCTCTCCGCCGTCCTGTCTCTGGCGATCCTCCTGTTGATTCGCATCGACGCCGTGGCAGCAGAACCGGGCCGTGCCGCCTTCACGTTGGAGCAGGTTCTCTCCGCCCCCTTTCCGACTGAGCTGGTCGCCGCGCCGGCCGGCGGGGCGGTCGCCTGGGTCTTCGACGACAAGGGCACGCGCAACGTTTGGATCGCCGAGCCGCCTGGCTACGCGGCGCGGGCGCTGACCCCCTACCTGGGAGACGACGGGCAGGAGATCACGGAGCTCGCGTTTGCACCCGACGGCCGGAGCCTCGTGTACGTCCGCGGGGGCGAGCCCAATCGCGCGGGCGAGATCCCGAATCCAAGGAGCGATCCGGCAGGCTCCACACAGGCCGTCTATACGGTCGCCGCCTCCGGGGGAGAGCCGCGCCGGCTCGGAGATGGAAGCGATCCAGCCGTCTCGCCGCGCGGCGACCGGGTCGCTTTCGTCGAGAAGGACAAGGTCTGGTGGGCGCCGCCGGACGGATCCGAAAAGGCGTCGCAGGCTTTCCAGGCGCGCGGAGAATGCGGCAACCTTCGTTGGTCCCCCGACGGATCGCTTCTGGCGTTCGTGTCGCGTCGCGGCGATCACCGCTTCGTCGGAATCTTCGATTCGAAGGCGAAGACCGTTCGGTACCTCGACCCGAGCGTCGACCGGGACGGCGAGCCAGTCTGGTCTCCGGACGGCGGGCGCATCGCCTTTCTGCGTATTCCGTCCACCGGCGCGACCCGGGAGATCCTCCGGCCGCACCGCGAGGGCTTGCCGTGGTCGATCCTGGCGGCCGAGGCCGCGACCGGCAAGACCCGCGAGATCTTCCACGCCGACGCGGGGCGCGGCAGCGTCTTCCGGGAGATCGTCTCCCGGGATCAGCTTTTCTGGGCCGACGGCGACCGGATCGTCTTTCCCTCGGAGAAGGACGGCTGGACGCACCTGTACTCCGTCTCCGCCGCGGGCGGCGCGGCGACGCTGCTGACTCCGGGCACGTTCGAGGTCGAGGACGTCAGAATCTCGCCGGACCGCAAGACGGTCCTCTACAGCTCGAACCAGGACGATATCGAAAGGCGCCACCTCTGGAGCGTCGCCGCCGCGGGAGGCAAGCCCGCCGCGCTGACCTCCGGCGACGGTCTCGAGTGGTCGCCCGCCGCGACCGGAGACGGCAAGGCGATCGCCTTCGTGCGCGCGGGCGCGAGAAAGCACCCCTCCCCGGCGATTCGGATCGGCGGCGGTCCCGACCGGGATCTGGCTCCGGGAACGGTCCCGGCGGATTTCCCGGAATCCTCGCTCGTCGTCCCCGAGACCGTGATCTTCTCCGCCGCGGACGGCCTGCCCATCCACGCGCAGCTCTTCCGGCCGGCGGACGGGAAGCCCGCGCAGCGCCGGCCCGCCGTCGTCTTTTTTCACGGAGGCTCGCAGCGCCAGATGCTGCCCGGCTGGCACTACATGTACTACTACCGCAACGCCTACGCGATGAATCAGTACCTCGCCAATCGAGGCTTCGTCGTCCTGTCCGTCAACTATCGCAGCGGAATCGGCTACGGCATGGAGTTCCGCGAGGCGGTCGATTACGGGGCCAAAGGCGCCTCCGAGTTTCGCGACGTGACCGGGGCCGGTCTGTACCTGCGAGGCAGGCCGGACGTGGACGGAGCGCGCATCGGTCTCTGGGGCGGCTCCTACGGCGGATACCTGACGGCTCTCGGCCTCGCGCGAGCCTCGGACCTCTTCGCGGCCGGCGTGGACCTGCACGGCGTGCACGACTGGAGCGACTGGTTCCGCGTCGTCGAGGGAGAAGATGACCGGGGCAACGCCGCCGCCGCCCGGCTCGCGTTCGAGTCCTCGCCCATGGCGGACGTCAAGTCCTGGCGCTCGCCCGTGTTGCTCATCCACGGCGACGACGACCGCAACGTTCCCTTCCAGCAGAGCGTCGATCTGGCCGAAGCGCTGCGCGCGCGGGGCGTCACGGTCGAACAGCTCGTTTTCCCCGATGAGATCCACGATTTCCTGGTCCAGGCCCACTGGATCGAGGCCTATCGCAGGGCGACGGACTTCCTGGAGCGGCACCTCAAGAAGTGAGCTCGAAGGGACGCCTCGTCTACTCGAGCGGAGAGGGGCGACTCTGCCCGAGATGCGGGTGGCCGGCGGCGGACTGCCGCTGCTCTTCGTCGCTCGGCGCCCCCGAGGAGCCCGTCCCGGAAAAGATCACGGCCAGGCTCCGTCTCGAGAACCGCGTTTCCGGCAAGAGCGTCACCGTCGTGGACGGCCTGCCCAAGAACGGACCTTTTCTCGAGGCGCTGGCCAGGGAATGGAAGAAGTCCTGCGGCACCGGCGGCCGCGCGGGCGACGGTTTCATCGAGCTCCAGGGCGATCAGCGCGAGCGGCTGCGGGACCTTCTTGACCGGAAGGGCTTCATCGTCAAGGGGTGAGGGCCGGGAGCCTCATCGGCCGGGCGAGAAAGACTGATTGGAAAACGTGTTCACCGCTGGGCGCTTCACGACATTGAATCCGAAGTTGGTCGCCTGGTGGCAGGCGTTGCAGCCCTCGGTCAGCGTGTCGTAGGCCGCGGCGAAGAGCCTGCGGTCCTTCTTTGCGATCGCCTGGCGGGTCTTCTCGAGCGGATCGTCCATGATCGTCGGGACGGCGTCCTTGATCGGCACCGGCGCGTCCTTGTGCGTCGGATGGTACCGGACGATGTCGTCGAAGCCCTCCTTCAGCTCGTCGACCTCGTAGGACGCGAGCTCCCAGTTGGCGGCTCCGCCCGCCCACCAGAGCTTGGCGTGCCGCATCTGCTGCAGCGTCATCAATTCGCCCAGACCCGGCCCATAGGGCGGGGGCACCACCGCGGGTGTCGCCGCGGCCACGGCGGGCGCCGGAGGAGGAGTCGCCGAAGCGCTCGAGGATTCTCTCTTGCTCCCATCGCATGCCGTCAACACCGCCGCCGTGGCGAGACAGACGAGAAGAACGCTTCGGTCTCGATACGACCTCATGCGGCGGATCTTAGCGCCGGGCCGTTCTCCGGGCCGCCGCCGCCGTTTGCGTATTTCCTCCGGATGTGACACGCTTTGCGGCGTCGCTTCAAGCGTCCCCCGACGGTGCGGGCGCGGGCGACCGAATCACGAACGTAGGCCTCGCCGGCGATTCCTCCGTTCCCGAAAAAACAGCCGGTAGTTGACAGCGGCGAAGGCCTTCCGGGCCGTGCCGCGGAAAGAACGCGACTCGCATGCCTTTTTCTCAATTTGGACTCCACTCGGACCTGCTGCGCGGCGTCAAGGAGATGGGCTTCACGCGCCCGACCCCGATCCAGCAGGACGCCATTCCGCCCGCCCTCGAAGGGCGCGATGTCCTCGCCTGCGCCATGACCGGCAGCGGCAAGACCGCGGCCTTCATCCTTCCCATCCTGAACCGGCTCATGGGCAAGAAGCGCGGCGTGACGCGGGCGCTCGTCGTGACCCCCACCCGCGAGCTCGCGGCACAGATCGACGAGCACACCCGCGAGCTCGCCGTGCACACTCCCCTGTCCTCGGCCGCGGTCTACGGCGGCGTCGGGATGGGGCCGCAGGAACACGCCTTCCGCACGGGAGTGGACGTCGTGATCGCTACACCCGGCCGCCTGCTCGACCACTTTCGTTTCCCCTATGCGAGGCTCGAGGGGCTCGAGGTCCTCGTGCTCGACGAAGCCGACCGGATGCTCGACATGGGCTTTCTGCCCGACATCCGCCGCGTTCTCAAGCATCTGCCCGCCCGGCGCCAGACCCTCTTTTTCTCCGCGACGATGCCGCCGCCAATCGTGCAACTGACCCGGGAGATGCTCCGGAACCCCTTCACCGTGAACCTGGAGCGGCCCCCCGCGCCCGCGGTGGGCATCACGCAGGCCGTCTATCCTGTGCCGCAGAACCTGAAGGCGCCGCTGCTCTCTGAGCTGATTCGGCGCGGCGAGATCCAGAACGTTCTGGTCTTCACGCGCACCAAGCACCGGGCCAACCGCCTCGCGGACACGCTCACGCGCAACGGGATCTCCTGCGAGCGCATCCACGGCAATCGCAGCCAGATGCAGCGAACCCAGGCCCTGGCCGGCTTCAAGTCCGGCAAGCACCGCGTGCTGGTCGCAACCGACATCGCCGCGCGCGGGATCGACGTCGAGGCGCTCTCGCACGTGGTCAACTTCGACGTGCCGCACGTCCCGGAGGACTACATCCACCGCGTGGGCCGCACGGCGCGCGCCGAGATGACAGGCGACGCGTTCACGTTCGTGTCTCCCGAGGAGGAGACGGATCTGCGGGCGATCGAGCGGGTGATCGGAAAGCGGCTGCCGCGCGTCACCCTCCCGGGCTTCGACTACTCCAAGGCGCCAGCCGAGCGCTTCGAGGTGCCGCTGGCCGAACGGATCGCGGCGATCCGCGCCCGGAAGGCCGAAGAGCGGCGGCGCGCGAAGGAGAAGATCGAAAGACGCCTCGCCCATGAGGCGCAGCCCCGGCGGCCCGCCGGGTCCGTAGCTTCCCGGACGGCGGGCGTCAGCGCGGCGCATCGAGGGCCCCAGGGGCCGCGGCCGAAGGGGCCGGTAGGACACCGAGGACCGTCGGGGCCAAGACATTCCGGGCCGTCGGGGCCGTCCGGCCCTTCGGGCGCTCCCGCGCGCTGGGGACGGCGAGGCTAGCAGGCTGCTGAAAAAGGGTGTGGCGTGGCGTTGCGAGCGCCGTGGGGATACTCAGGCGGGCGCTCGACGCGCCCAACGAGGGCAGAGAGTCCTTGTCGCTACTTCCCGACGCCGCCGTAGACCGGAAGCATGCCGCTCGCGGCGACGGCGGGGCGCGGCGGCTCGGCCGGCATCGGAGGCACCGCCGGAACCGTCTGGCCCGGCAGCACCGGCAGCGGCACGTTGCGTCCACGCGCATACACCTCGTGGCGGCCCTTAGTCTTGTACCACTCGGCGAGCGTGGCGGTTTGGAACATCTCCTCGATGATCTTGCGCCAGCCCACACCCGTGTTGTATGCGCAGAAGGAGATCTCTCCCATCTGCGTGGCGTACGGGATGATGCACATCTCGGTCCGGCGAAAGTCGTAGTTGAAGAGGTCCTGGAACCACATTCCGCCGACGAAGAAGACGCGCCAGGAATAACGATTCTTCTTGGCGAACCCGAGACGCCCTCCCGTGTGGCCGTCCATGATCTGGATCACCTTCCAGGGCGAGAGCGACGCGGGGATGCCGTCGGGCCGCAGATTCCGTAGCACCGCAAGGCCGGTCTGCAGGGCCGTCCACGTCTTCTTGCGCGCGGAATCGGTGATCGCCTTGATGTCCTGAAGCATGCGGTCCACGTTCAGGAAGGCGGGCACGGTCACGGTCTCCCGGGTCCGCTCGTCGACGAGCAGCATGGTCCCGATGCCGCAGTTGGGATGGCACCCGCACTTGAACGACCCCCACTCCGACTCGAGACCGCCGAGCAAATCCTTCAAATCCGAGAACGGGCCGGAAGCCGATAGCGGGTACCAGTCGCGCATCGGCTCGCCGATCCCGGCCTGCGCCTTCACGTCGTGCGCCAGGTGCGAGAGCGTGTAACGCTGACGCGCCCGCGTTTCGTCGTCGATGTCCTCGTCGCGTCCGGTGAAGGAGACCGGCTGAAAGGCCACCGCGTTGATCTTGGAGATGTTCTCGATCGCGAATTTGAGGATGTCGCCGACCTGCTCGTTGTTCACGCTGTTGATGATCGTCGTCACGAGCGTGATGTCCACGCCGTGCTTGTGCAGGTTCTCGATCGCCCGCAGCTTGACGTCGTAGAGGTTGCCTACCTTGCGGTGCTGGTTGTTTTCGTTGCCGACTCCGTCGAACTGGAGGTACGCGAAGCGAAGCCCAGCCTCGGCCGCCTCTCGCGCGAAGTCCTCGTCCTGAGCGAAGCGAACGCCGTTGGTGGCGCACTGGACCGAGAAGTAGCCGACCTGCCGCGCGTACCGGATCGCCGGCAGGAAGTGGGTCGAGAGCGTCGGCTCCCCGCCCGAAAACTGGACCGAGAGCTGGCGCCGCGGTTTGACGGAGACCGCGTCGTCGAGCAGCTTCTTGACGTCCTCCCACTCGAGCTCGTGGACGTAACCGACCTGGTTGGCGTCCATGAAGCAGGGGTTGCACATCATGTTGCAGCGGTTGGTCAGGTCGATCGTCAGCACCGCCCCACGGCCGTACTTGATCGAGGAGGTGCCGTGCTCGTGCAAGCCGTCCTTGGGGATGACGAAATCGCGCCCCGGGTAGAGGCTCTCGAGCCTGCGGAAGAAGGCCGAGTCGGTCGAGAGAACGTCCACGAACTCCCCGTGCTTGGGACAATCCTTCCTCATGAGGATCCGGCCGTCTTCTTCGACGATTCGGGCCTTGATCTCGCCGGGGTTGCCGTCCACCAGGAGTTTCCAGTCGGCTTGCCCCGACAGGATCTGTTCCCGAACCTCTCCCACGCAGCGGGGACAGAGGGAGTCGGTTTCGCGCGGGAAGCCGAGCTGCGGGAAGGAGCGCTCGCGTTGCTTGAGCAGCGGCGCCGGAGCCCACTTGGGCTGAAGCCGGCGCTCCGGAAAGCAGGTGTCCAGAGCCCGGGTCACCTTCCACAGAGCATCCGCCGTCCTCTGTACGCTCGCGTAGAGTGTCTTTCGCATCGGAACCGTCTCTCCTTTTCCGGCGGGGAGTCCCGACCGTACTTGGTTGGATTTTATCCGAAAACCGCCGCCGGGGGCGTTTGTGTCGGCCTCGATGAGCCGGCGGGCGAAAAGCGCGCGACGGAGAAGGGATCGAGATCCGGTGCGGCGGAGCCCGTCAACCGATCGGCAAGCAGGAGAGCCGTGATCGGCGCGAGCAGGACGCCGCTGCGGAAGTGCCCCGTCGCGAAGAAGAGGCCCTCGATACCGCAGGCGCCCAGCACCGGGAGGCCGTCGGGTGTCGCGGGCCGCAGCCCCGCCCAGGCCGTAACGAAGCGGGCCTCGGCAACGGCGGGCAGCAGTCGGGCGGCCGAATCGAGAAGCTTCCCGACCGCTCCGGCGGTGACTTCCTTGCGGAACCCGACGCGCTCGAGCGTTGAGCCCACGAGGACTCGGCCGTCGGCGTGCGGGACCAGGTAGACGGCCTCGGAGTGCAGGACGGTTTGCGGCGGCTCCGGCCCGAAATCGAGCTCAACGATCTGGCCGCGCACGGGTTCCACCGGAACCGAAAACGGCAGGCCCCGATCGAAGCCCGCCCAGGCGCCTGCCGCGTCCACGACCCGGCCCGCCTCCAGCCGCCCGGTGTCCGTTTCGACGCCGCGGCAGCGGCCTCCCTCGATCCAGAACCGCCGAGCCGGGGTCTGTGTCCGGATCTCGACGCCGCGATGCCGCGCGGCTGCCGCGAGGGCTCGCGTCAGCCGGCGGGGATCCACGACGCCCTCGTTCGGGAAGAAGACACCTGCCCGCGCCTCGGAGGCGAGCGGCGAACCGACTCCGCGCGAGAGCGCCTCCGCGTTCCGCCATTCGATTGGAAGCCCCCGCTCGCGCTGCCAGAGGAAACCCGCGAGCTCCGCTTCTTCCCGCTCGGTCAGCGCGCAGCGCAGCAGGCCCGTCCGGCGGTAGCCCACGGTGTGGCCCGTCTCCTCCTCGAGCGCGCGCGACCACTCGGGGTAGAGACCGTGACTCGCGAGCGCGAGCTCCAGGAAGGGCCCGGGCGCGCGGCTGTCCGACTGCGGCGAGAGGAGGCCGGCCGCCGCCGCCGAGGCCTCTTCTCCGGCTTGACCGCGTTCGAGCAACAGGACCCGCCCGCCGCGCCCCGCGAGCTCGCGGGCGAGCGCGCACCCGATGACACCGCCGCCCACGATCAGGACGTCGGTCGGACCGGAACCCGCACTCATCGGCGTTTGTCCCCGCTCACGCCCACCGCCGGATCTTACGCCCGCCCGCGGGGCCGCCTCGGCGCGCGGAATTCGAGCCGAGTCCGCCTGTTCTGAAGGCCCGGAGGACTGAAGCCGCCGATCGATCCGCCCGTCGGCTACGGCCGATTCGGACGAAACGGGTGAACTCTTGCGGAGCCCGATCCGCGTGTTATGGTGAATTCCATTCGGGAAAGGAGCCGGATTTGAACAGAAAAATCGCGTCCGCCGCCTCGCTGCTTTGCGCCGTCGCCCTCCTGGCCTCGGCTGCCGGCCTCGCGCAAACTGCCAAGAAAGGGAAGAAGATGACGCCGACGCCCCGCGATTACGCCAACACTCAGGCGACGCTGCAGACCGACATGGGGGACATCACGATCAAGTTCTTCTACGACAAGGCCCCCAAGCACGTCGAGAACTTCATCGATCTGGCCGCCAAAGGCTTCTACGACGGCACCATGTTCCACCGCGTGATCCCGGGCTTCATGATCCAGGGCGGCGACCCCTACACGAAGACCGCCGAGGACCCGGCGCACCAATATGGCACCGGCGGCAACGGCGGCAACCACGTGAAGGCCGAGTTCAACGACGTGTCGCACAAACGGGGCATCGTTTCGATGGCGCGGTCCTCGGACGTCAACTCCGCCTCGTCCCAGTTCTTCATCGTGGTCAAGGACTCGACGTTCCTCGACAATCAGTACTCGGCCTTCGGCGAGGTCGTTTCGGGAATGGACGCGGCCGACAAGATCGTCAACGTGCCGCGCGACGCGAAGGACCGTCCGAACACGCCCGTCCGGATCAAGAAAGTGGTGCTGACCGAAGCGAAGGGGTGAATCGATGCGCGGCTCGGCCGGACTAGACGATTCGCGGCCGATCTCCGGATCGATCGGCCGGGTCTTTCCCGCCGAGTTCGACGGACTCGCGCGCCTGGCCTACCGCAGCGGGCGCGAGCCCGTCTCGGTGGAGATCCTTCCGGGCGACGTCGGGCGGCGCCGCTATCTGCGGCTTCGCTTGACGGACGACGGCAGCGTGCTCGGCGTCGTCTATCCGCGCGAGGAGGCGGATTCCCGGCGCCGCTGGGTCGAGGCGCGGGCCGCGCTCGAGAAGCACGTCCGCGTGCCGGGATTGATCGCCGACGATGCGGAGGGAAATCAGCTGGTAGAGGACTTCGGGTCCGAGGACCTGGCGGGAAGACTCACGATGCGGCCCGACGCGCGGGAGTCGGGGCTCGCATCCGCCGTCGGCGCCGCCGCCTCGATCGCCGGGATCGCCGACCCCGGCATCAACCCGGCGTTCGACTTTGCGCTCTTCCGCCGCGAGCTCGACCTCGCGCGCGAGGCGGTTTTCGATCTCTACCTGGGTTGCCCTCTCTCGCTCGAAGAGCGGGAGGCGCACGACCGCTGGGCGGCGGCTCTCTGTCAGGAGATCCTCGAGCACCCACGCGCCCTCTGCCATCGCGACTTCCACGGCAACAACCTGTTCCCGCTCGAGGGAGAGGTGGCCGCGATCGACTTCCAGGACCTGCGGTCGGGCCCCGACACCTACGACCTCGCGTCGCTTCTCTGGGAGCGAACCACGCTCGACTGGATGACACCGGAGCTGGCCGAGGCGATGATCTCGGAGTTCGCGCGGCGACGGGGCCTCGCCGGGGCGCCGCTGCGCCGCCGATTCGACCGCGTCCTGCTTCAGCGCGCCTGGAAAGTCTGCGGTACCTTCGCCCGAGCCGTCGCGCAAGGGCGCGGTGAGGTCTACCGACGCTATCTGCCGGGGGAGATCGCCCTCGTGGGTCGGCTGCTCGGAGACTCCCAGGACGACCACGCGTTTCGCCGGCTCTGGCAGGCGCATCTCCGTCCTCTGTTAAGCTGATTCCCTCGAGGAGAACACTATGTTTGGCTCACTGGGTGTGCCGGAGCTGCTTCTCATCCTGCTCATCGTCATCATCATTTTCGGCGCCGGCAAGCTCCCACAGCTCGGCAAGGGGCTCGGCGAGGGCATCCGCAACTTCAAGGACTCGGTCAAGAGCGGCGAAGAACCCAAGGACAAGAACGCGGGCCCCAAGAA
>JBGPCK010000112.1:0-9846 GCA_041481715.1 Thermoanaerobaculia bacterium
CCGGGCATCGCCGACGTTACGGCTTCGGTGCGTCAACTTCTCGGTGCCGCCCCCGTCGCCGACGCCGCGGGGAAGCCGCTCTGGTGAGGGTGGCCGCCGGCCGGGGCCTTCTCGTCGGGCTCCTGGCCGCCGCGGCGCTGCCTGCCCAGACGCCCGACACGCCTTCGGCGGGAGAACAGCGACATGTGGACCTGGCGCGGATCCAGGCCCGGATCTCCGCGCTCGAAAAGAAGCTCGAGGAGAGCCAGAAGAACGTCGCCACGGCAGAGGAGCAGTTGAGGCGGCTCGACTGGAGGCTCGAGCTCGCGACCCAGGAGAATCGGGCGCTCGCCGCCCGCCGGGAGGAGCTCGGGTCGCGGCTTCGAGGGCTTTCGGCCGATCGGGAGGCGGCGGCCGCCGCCGCCGAGAAGAGCCGGCGGGCGCTGGTCGCGCGAGCCCGCGTGCTGCAACGGTTCGGGCGCTTCGGATACTTCCGAATCCTTCTCGAGGCGCGCGACGTCAACGCCTTTCTGCAGAGCGTCGATCGGCTCGACGCCCTTGCGCGGCGGGACGGTGACCTGCTGGCGCGCGACCGCGCGGCCCGGGAGCGCCTCTCGGCCGATCTCCTTCGCGAGCAGTCGGTCAAGAAGGAAATCGACCAGCTCTATGGGAAGAGCCGGCGCGAGGCGACGCGCGTCGCCACGCTGAAGGAGGAGCGAGAACAGTTCCTCGCGCGCCAGCGCCGCTTCGCCGCCTCGGGCCGCGAGGAGGTCGTGAGCCTGACCGACAAGGCCGCTCGGCTCGAGCGCCTGCTCGATGCGCTTGCCAGCCAGTCGGCCGAAGAGCCCACGAGCCCCTCCGGCAGCATTCGGCCCTGGAAGGGCGTTCTCGACTGGCCGGCCCGCGGCACGCTGGTGGAGACGTTCGGCCGGCGCCGCCATCCCAAGTTCGACGCCTGGACGTTTTCCAACGGCATCGCGCTTTCGCTGCCGCAAGGCACGCCCGTGCGCGCGGTCTACGCCGGCAAGGCGGTCTACGCGCAGTGGCTGGCCGAATACGGGAATCTCGTGATCCTGGACCATGGCGACGGCGTTCTCACCCTCTACGCGTGGCTGCAAGCGGTATCGGTGACACCCGGTTCCTACGTGCCGGTGGGCACGGCGGTGGGGCTGACGGGCATCGGACCGGGGCGAGAAGAGCCGGGCGTGTACTTTGAGGTGCGGGACAGGCAAAAGGCGTCGGATCCGGTCGCGTGGTTGAGGTAGTTACACGGGCAGGAAATCTCTCCCCAGGATGCCGGTGTTAACATGCCTTGGATGCGCAACAACCGCTCCCGGCTTCTCTTCGTCGTCGGCTCGATCGCCGCCCTGATGTCGCTGCGGGCGGTGTCGGGCACCGACGGCGCAGGCAAGGATCCGGCCACCCGAGCTCTGTCGATCTTTTCGGACGTGCTGTCTTTGACCCGCTCCAACTATGTCGAGCCGGTCGACAACAAAACGCTCCTCGAGGGGGCCTACGACGGGATGTCCGATGCCCTGGACGCCTTCTCTTACTACGTGCCGGCGTCCGAGCGCGCCGCCTACCGTGCCGAGCAGGCCTCGGGAGCCGTGGGCCCCGGAATCGTCGTGGCCCGGCGGGGAGGATTCCCCTTCGTAATCGGCGCCCTGCCGGGCTCCCCCGCGGAGAAAGCCGGCGTGCGTCCGGGAGACCTGATCGATACGATCGACGGCAAGAACGTCCGGACGGGATCCCTCTGGAAGATCCGGTCGGCGCTCGAGGGGCCCGAGGGGACGAGCGTCGCTCTAATCGTTTTTCGCGCGGGCGACGAGAACCGCGTGAGCCTCCGAATCCCACGCGCCCGCTGGGAGCCGCCCGCGGTTTCGACGCGCTGGGATCGAGATGTCGGCATCGTCCGCGTTGCGGCGATCACGCCGGCGACGGCAGGGCAACTCGCTGCGGTGATCGACGAGGCGGGCAAGCGCTCGGTCTCGAAGCTGGTCCTCGATGTCCGGGGCACGATCGGCGGCGAGGTTCTCGACGCCGCGGCCTCGGCCTCTCCCTTCGTCGGGAAGGGTCCGGTCGCCCGCGTAGTCTCGAGGAGGGTGACGGTCGCCCCGCTCGAGGCGTCGGGAGAGAAGGTCTGGAACGGACGAACCGTCGTTCTGACCGATGACTCGACCGCGGGCGCGGCGGAGATCTTCGCCGCCGCTCTCCACGACCGCGCCACGGCCACGACGGTCGGAGAAGGCACGGTCGGGATGGCCGTCGTGCAACGCCAGGTTCCGACGCCCTCGGGCGGCACGCTCTGGATGACGGTTGGACGCTACGTCTCCCCGTCCGGGACAGTGCTCGGCGGCAAAGGGTTGTCGCCCGACGAACGGGTCCTGGTCCTGCCCGGAGACGGGCAGACGGACAAGGATCCGATCCTGGATCGCGGCCTCGAGATCGTCCGGAATCCCGCCTTCGCCCGCAAGGCGGCGTGATGGCTGGCTAGCCGGAGTTGTCCCCGCGCCGCAGCCGGATCTCCGCGGCAACCGTCTTTTTCGCCGCTCTCTCTCTCGTCCTCGCGGTTGCTCTGGTCTGGCTCTGGCGCGGGCGTCTCTCGGTCCCGCCGTCTCCCCGTCCTCCCGTTTCCGCAGCTCCGCGTCCCCGCGTCTCACAATCTCCCCGCCCCCCGGCCGCCCGCTCCCCCCATCCGATCCTCGCGCGCCCGGGAAAACTCGAGCCGAGCATCGCGATTGTCATCGATGATCTCGGCAACGATGCCGCCGCCGTCCGGCGGATCGCCTCCTGGCCGTATCCGGTGGCCGGAGCGGTGCTTCCGGATCTTGCCGGGAGCGTCTCCGCCGCGCGCACGTTGTCGGAAGCCGGAAAGGAGGTGCTTCTCCATTTGCCCATGGAACCGGAGGGTTACCCGGCGGTGCGCCCCGGTCCCGGCGTCGTGCTTCGTTCGCAGAGCGAGCTGGAGATCGCCGACACGCTCGAGCGGGATCTCGCGACGGTTCCGGGGGCGACCGGGATCAACAACCACATGGGCTCGGCGGCCACCGCGGATCCCCGCGTCATGCGCGCGGTCGTGGCAGTTCTCGCGCGGCACGGTCTCTTCTTCGTGGACAGCCGCACGACGGGTTCGACGGTGGCCCGGGACGCCGCGGAGGCCGCGCAGGTGCCGTCGGCGTCGCGGCGGGTCTTTCTGGACGACGTGGCAACGGAGGAAGCCGTCGGCCGCTCTTTCGACGAGCTCGTAAGGCGCGCGAAGGAGGAAGGCTCGGCCCTTGCGATCGGACATCCGCATCCGGCCACACTGGCCGTGCTCGAGCGGGAGCTGCCAAGGTTGGGGGAGAGGGGCGTGAGGCTGGTGCGGGTGAGGGACGTGGCGAGGTGAGTTCAACGCTCGAGGTCGATGTTCAAAGAGGACCCTGAACCTGGAACTTCAAACTTCTTCCTTTTTCACTTCCTCCCAGTACCGATCCAACTCCTCGAGCGGGATCTCGCTCATCTCCCGGCCCGAGGCGTGGGCGCGCCGCGACACGCCCGCCAGGCGCGCGCGGAAGCGCGCGTTGGTCTGCCGCAGCGCCGATTCGGGGTCGATGCGGCGGCGGCGAGCCAGATTCACGACCGAGAGCAGAAGGTCGCCGATCTCATGAGTCTCCGCCGCCGCGTCGCCCCGGCCCGCCGCCACCCGCCACTCCTCGAGCTCTTCCGCGATCTTGTCCGCGACGTGGGTGTCTCGTTCCCAGTCGAAGCCGAGGTCGGCCGCCCGGGAGGTCATTCGCAGGGCGGCCGCCAGGGCGGGCAGGGTGCCGGGAATGCTGCCCAGGGGGTCGGACTCCGAGCGCGTCTCCCGGCGCTTGCGGGCCTCCCAGCCGCGCGCCACCTCCCGGGAGTCGCGCGCCGGGACGCCGCCGAAAACGTGCGGGTGACGCTCGATCATCTTGGCGCTGATGCCGTCCGCCACGTCATCGAGCGCAAACCATCCGCGCTCGGCGGCGAGAACCGAGAGGAAGAAGATCTGGAAAAGCAGGTCACCGAGCTCGCCCCGGAGCGTCTCGGGATCCCCGGAATCGATCGCGGCGAGAGTTTCGTGGCACTCCTCCAGCAGAAACGTCTTGATCGTGTCCGGCGTCTGTTCCCGGTCCCACGGGCACTCTCGGCGCAGCCGCTCGACCAGGGCGGCCAGCCGCTCCAGGCTCTCGGGCCGCTTCACCCGCGCGCTCCGGAGCGACCTGCGCGCCCGGCGAGAGCCGCTGCCGGGAGTGCGGCGGCGTCGCGGAGGGCGGCGTCCTGCATGGGAACGATCATATCTACGGGACGGCCGCTAAACGGCACGGTCGCGGTCCGACGGAACGCGGGCGCGGCGGGCGCCGAGAAGCCCGCCGGCGGGCAACCTGCTAAGATTTCTTCTCGACCCTCATCCGGCAACGGCATGGCCGACGAAGAAGAGAAGCCAATCCGCGTCGTCGATCGGAGGATGTTTACTCCCGACGGCGAGCTCCGTCCCGAGTATCGGACGGAGGCGGAAGCCGATTTCAGCGACCAGCCCGCCGGCGCGCCGGAAACGACGCCGGAGTCCGGCCGGGCGGGGGAAAGTTCGGGAAAGGGCGCCGCTCCGGCAGAGGCGACCGGCCCCGCCCCCGCGCCGACGGGTCCCGTCGAGCCCGCCTCCCCAGAGGAGCGCGCGCAGGCTGCCCCACGCAGCGCCTTCGCTCTGATCGTCCAGCTGCTCGCGATGCCGGCCTACGCCGCCCTCGGAATGATGCCGGATCCCGCTTCGGGCCGGCAGCGGGTCGACCGCACCGCGGCCCGGGAAATGATCGATCTGCTCGCCGCCCTCGAGCAGAAGACGCGGGGCAACCTCTCCTTCGAAGAGTCGAACTTCCTATCGCGCGTCCTCTACGACCTTCGCCTCGCCTTCGTGGAGGTGAGCCGTCCACCCGGCAAGTAAGCGGCGGCCGGCCTTCCGGCTTTCCCGGATTCTGCTGCCGCTGCTTCTGGCCGCCGCGACGCTGGAGCCGGCCGCGCGAGCGCAGGATCCCGTTTCGCCGCTTCCGCCGCCGGTCACGCGCGGTCTCTACCGGTCGAACTGGTTCGAGTTCTTGAACGCGCTGCTCGAGGACGACGACGCCGCGGCTACGCGGTCGCTGACGCGCCTGCGTCGCGCGGCACAGGCGGTCGGCGTGCGCTATCTGTCCGATTTCTCGAGAACCGCCGTCGCCGAGGGAAGGAAGGCGCAGCGCCAGGGACAGATCGCGCGGGCGGCTCGCGCCTACGACGCGGCCATCGCGCTCGACGACACGAGCTACGACGCGGTCGCCTCCAAGATCGGCTTCCTCGTCCGAGAGCGGCAATTCGGCCAGGTCCTCTCGCTCATGCCTCAGGCCGCGGCCGCTTTGTTTCAGACCCGGGAAGCGCGCTTTGCCCTGATCTCCTCCCTGGCGCTCTGGGCGTCGATCGCCTTCTCGGCGGCCGCACTCGCCGCCGTCCTCATCCTCCTCGTGCGCTGCTGGCCGCGCCGCGCACACGACCTCGGCGAGCTGGCCGAGCGTCGGCTCGGCGCGGGAGCGGCCCTCCCGTTCACGCTCATCATCCTCGGACTCCCGCTGGCTGCGGGGCTCGGGCCTCTGTGGCTCGTGCTCTGGTGGGCGGTGCTCGTCTTCCCCTATGCGTCGGGCCGCGAGCGCGCGACCGTGGGCTGCGGCCTGATCGTCCTTGCGCTCGGACCGACCCTGCTCGCCGGAATCGGACGGGAGAACATCATCCGTCGCTCGCCGTTGTACGTGGCCGCGGTGGATCTGGACGAACAGAGGGAGGACGGCGCCGCGGAAGACGGGCTGCGCCAGGCTTCCTCAGTCTTTGCGGAAGATCCCGATGTCTGGTTCCTGCTGGGCATGTACGCGCAGCGCGCCGGGGACGCACAGCGGGCGATCGCCGCGTATGACCGCGCCGTGGCCGCGGACCCGAGAGACTACCGGGCGTATATCAACCGCGGCAACGTGCGTTTCGAGGAGGGCGACTATGCGGAGGCGAGCCGCGACTACTCGGCGGCCGTCGAACGCGACCCGCGCGCCGCGGAGGCTCTCTACAACTTCTCCGTGGCCCGGGGAGAGTCCTACGACTTTCAGGGACAGGAGCGGGCGATCGCGGATGCGCGGGCGATCTCCGAGTCGAGCGTGGACGAGTGGTCGAGCCGACTGACGCTGTCCCGTGTGGTTCCCGCTGCATATTCCGTGGCCCGGGCGCGGCAGCGGATCGAAAGCTGGAACGCACAGTCCAAGAGCCGGCGGCTGCCCGGGCACCTCCCGGAGCGCGGATGGCTGGCGGCCGTTCGCTCGCCGGCGACGATCGGGCCGCTTGCGGCCCTCGCGCTCGCCCTGATTGCCGCCTGGTGGCGCAGCCGGAGGGGCGTCGCCGAAGAGTGCGTGCGCTGCGGGCGTCCGTTCTGCGCGTGGTGTAAGCGACCCGGCGACCCGCAGCTCTTCTGCACGCCCTGCGTCCGCATGGAGATCCGGCGGGAGGAGCCTGGCATCGAGGCGCACGTCGAACAGGCGCGGGAGATGCGCCGGCGGATCGCATCGCGCGATCGCGCCTGCCGAGTGCTGTCGGCCGTGTTGCCGGGGGCACACGCGTATTTCTCCGAGCGGCCGCTCAAGGGGCTGGCGATGCTCTTCGGCTTTTTCTTCGCGCTTGCGGCGGCCCTGATCGGGTGGCGCGTCTTCGAGATCCGCCCGCTCGCTCCGCGCTCGGTCTGGAGCCCTTTGACGATCGGCGCGGCGGCCGCAGCCCTGACCCTTTGGCTCTCCGGCAACGTCGCCGCCTGGAGGAGGTCGCATGGGGCTTGAGGGGACGCTCAAAGCCTTCTCGCTCTCCGATATTTTCCAGGTGCTGGGGCTGCAGAGAAAGAGCGGCGTTCTGATCGTCGAGAATGACGACGACGCAATCACGATCTCTTTTCTGGGTGGGCAGATCGTGTCCGCGGATTCCAAAAAGCATCGCCAGGACAACCAGATCGGCAAGCTGCTCTTGCGGGCCGGCCGCATCACTGAGGGCGAGCTCGCGAGGGCACTGGAGCTGCAGAAGGAGACGCGGCAGCGCCTGGGGTTCCTCCTGATCCGAGAACGGATGGTGACGCCGGAAGACCTCAAGGAGGCGCTGCGGCTCCAGATTTTCCGGACGCTTCAGCGAGCCTTCTCGTGGCCGGACGGGAGCTTTCGATTCAGCCAGGAGGGCCAGATCGAATACGACGCCGATCACATGGCCCCGGTTCCGACCGAGTCGGTCCTCATGGAGGCTGCGCAGATTCACGACGAGCTTCCCCGGCTCAAGGCGAAGATTCGCGGAAACGACCTCGTGTTCCGGCGCGCTCCGGGAATGGAGGAGCTGCGGCTCGTCCCCTCTTCAGGGGACCCACCGGCGGAAAACACCCTCGCCGGCTCGCGCGCGGAGCAGGAGACCTGGAAGTGGATCGACGGCAAGCGCACCGTCTCGCAGATTCTCGAAACCGCTTTCCTATCCGACTTCGACGTCTTGAAGGGTCTGTCCGACCTGATGGACCGCAACCTGATCGTCGAAGGGCACGCGGTCGAGCCGGAGCCGGAAACGATCTTGCTGCCCGAGTTTCCGCCGGCTGAAGGCCTCCCGGAGCGCTCCACCCGCGGGGTCTCCGTCGGGGGCCTCGCGCTTTGGGTCGCCGTGCTTGCGCTGGGCGCCCTCGCGGTCTGGGCGGTTCCCCGAAACCCCTGGAACTTCTTGATGCATCCCTGGGCGGAAGCATCCCCGTTTGCCGTCTTCGCCAAGTCCGTCTCGCTCGATCGACTGTCTGCCATCGAGCGGGCAGTCCGCGTCTGGTACGACGGCACAGGCCGGTATCCGCGCACTCTCGAAGATCTGACCAACGGCGGGATCATCCGCGAGAGCGCTCTGCGGGATCCTTGGGGCCGCGTCTACCGCTACATCCTGCGACCCGAGCAAGGGAAGTTCGGGCTCTACGGGCGAGACGCGGGGGGTCAGATCGACCTCGACTTGTCCTTCGACCGCACGCTGGCTCCGGTTGCCCAGATCCATCCTGGTCAGAGCCAACAGAGGCCGCCGGAAAGTCATCCAGCCGTCCAGGTCGTCGAATAGCTTGAGTCGATTACACTTAGAAAAGTTGCAATTTTAGCTTGACAGCATAGGACTAAGATCTTAGAATTCCACTCCGCGAGATCGGGCCGGGCTCGATGAATCCGTTGGGCCGTAGCGTCAATCACGCGGAAGGAGCTGGAAGTCATGAGCAAGATCATTGGAATCGACCTCGGCACCACGAACTCGTGCGTGGCTGTGATGGAGGGGGGAGACCCGATCGTCATCCCGAATGCCGAGGGCAATCGGACGACCCCTTCGGTCGTCGCGTTTTCGAAAACGGGTGAACGGCTGGTTGGGCAGGTCGCCAAGCGTCAGGCGATCACGAATCCCGCCAACACCGTCTTCTCGATCAAGCGGTTCATGGGGCGCAAGTACGCGGAAGTCACCGAGGAAATGAAGATGGTGCCGTTTGCGGTCGTGCAGGCCGCCAACGCCGATGTCCGCGTGAAGGCGGGCGGCAAAGAGTACTCGCCGCCCGAGATCTCCGCCATGATCTTGACGAAGTTGAAGGAAGCGGCGGAGGCTTTCCTGGGCGAGAAGGTCACGCGGGCCGTCATCACGGTCCCCGCGTACTTCAACGATTCTCAGCGCCAGGCGACCAAGGACGCCGGGCAGATCGCCGGGCTGACGGTCGAGCGGCTCGTCAACGAGCCGACCGCTGCCGCCCTGGCCTACGGCCTCGACAAGAAGAAGGACGAGACGATCGCCGTGTACGACTTCGGCGGCGGGACCTTCGACATCTCGATCCTCGAGGTCGGTGAGGGCGTCGTCGAGGTCAAGTCCACCAACGGCGACACGCACCTGGGCGGCGACAACATCGACCAGCGGATCATCGACTGGATCCTGGCCGAGTTCAAGAAGGACCAGGGGGTCGATCTCTCGAAGGACCCGATGGCGATGCAGCGCCTGAAGGAGGCGGCCGAGAAAGCCAAGATCGAGCTCTCGAACGTCGTCGAGACCGAGGTCAACCTCCCCTTCATCACGGCGGACGCCTCGGGACCCAAGCACCTGCAGTTGAAGCTCACCCGGTCGAAGCTCGAGCAGCTGGTCGAAGACGTCATCGCGAAGTCCGTCGGGCCGTGCAAACAGGCCCTGAAGGACTCGGGCCTCGAGGCGAAGGACATCGACGAGGTCGTGCTCGTGGGCGGCCAGACCCGCATGCCCCGCATTCAGGCGCTCGTGCGCGAGCTTTTCGGCAAGGAGCCCCACCAGGGCGTCAATCCGGATGAGGTCGTGGCGGTGGGCGCCGCCATTCAGGGCGGGGTTCTGGCCGGAGATGTCAAGGACCTGCTCCTGCTCGACGTGACTCCGCTTTCACTCGGTATCGAGACCCTCGGAGGCGTGACGACCCGGTTGATCGAGCGCAACACGACGATCCCCACCAAGAAGAGCGAGACCTTTTCGACGGCCTCGGACAATCAAACGTCCGTCGAGATCAAGGTGCTCCAGGGCGAGCGCGAGATGGCTCGCGACAACAAGACGATCGGCGTTTTTCACCTGATCGGGATCCCGCCGGCGCCTCGGGGCATCCCGCAGGTCGAGGTGACCTTCGACATCGACGCCAACGGCATCCTGAACGTCTTTGCCAAGGATCTGGGCACCGGCAAGGAGCAGAAGATCACGATCACCGCTTCCTCGGGCCTCAACAAGGACGAAATCGATCGCATGGTCAAGGAGGCGTCCGCGCATTCGGAGGAGGACCGCAAGCGGCGAGAGGAGATCGAGGCCAAGAACCGGCTCGACAGC
>JBGPCK010000113.1:0-9843 GCA_041481715.1 Thermoanaerobaculia bacterium
GCCGAGCAGGATGTCCGCTGCGTGCTTCATGTCCGGCACGCGCGGGTCGCCGAAGGCTCCCATGAAGATGGCGTCG
The DNA here is from genome assembly GCA_041481715.1 of Thermoanaerobaculia bacterium. Taxonomy (GTDB): domain Bacteria; phylum Acidobacteriota; class Thermoanaerobaculia; order UBA5066; family Gp7-AA6; genus DATBFU01. The sequence continues at coordinate 77 of JBGPCK010000113.1, forward strand.
AAGGCCCCGGACAACTCTTCGAAGGCGCCCGGCGGAACGGTCTCGCCGGTCGAGAGAAAGTGGTCGGCGCTCCACGGAAAGCTCACGAGATCCAGGGAGAGGGACCGCCGGCGGCCGACGTCCTCGAGCACCTTGACGGCCTCGCGCGTGACGTCCACGCCGATACCGTCTCCCGGGACGACGGCAATTCGCATTGGCGCGCGAAGATAGCACGCGCGCCGTGAATCGTGAACCGTGAGCCGGCTGCCCAATTGGCTTGCGGTTTTCGGTCCACGGTTCACGCCTTCGGAGCTAGAATCCACCCAATGACCTTCGCCGAGGCGACACGGGAGATCCTGCTCGACGCTTGCGCGGGGCCGGAGCGACCCACACCCGGAACGCTCGCCGGACGCCTCGCGCGAGAAACGGAGCGCCATCTCGACCGCGTGTGTTTCAGCCCGCAACAGTACATGCGGCATCCGATCCTGCTGTGGGACGACTGGGAGATCATGCTGATCGCCTGGGAGTCGGGCCAGATCACGCCGATCCACGACCACCGCGGCGTGATGGGCGGCATGGCGATTCTTTCGGGCGCGCTCGCGGAGGAGCGGTTCACGACTCCCGGAAACCTGCCCCAGCTCGTCGATGATCGGGTCCGCGCGGAGGGAGACCTGTCGGAAATCGGTCCTACCGTGCTCCACCGCCTGGCGCCGACCACGCACAGAGCGGTGTCGCTCCACATCTACCGGCCGCCGCTGCGCACGATGGGCATCTGGGACACGGAGGGGATGAAGGAGATCCGTCCCTCGGCCTTCGACGTCGAGGAAGAGGTCCTCGCGCGGTCCGTCGTCGCCGGGGTGGGAGCCGGCAGACGGTAGAGCCCCGTCAACGGCCGGAAGCCACCTCGGATCTTCCCAAGACCGTCGCCCGCTCTCTTCCCCAACCGTCCGTCACGCGCTCCACGACACGCTCGGCCGATCGCCGGACGCCTCCGGGGAGCACGATTCGAAAGACCCGGTTTCTTTTTCCGGGCGCGGGGGTCATAGCGGAGGGTCCTTCGTCGGGGTCGAGCCGGTAGCGACGGATCACGCCGATCGTGATCGGAGAGTGCGTCCGCGGGTCGAATCCGAGATCCGGAGCAACGTCGACGCTGCCGAAAGACTCCCAGCGCACGGCCGCCCGGGCGATGAGGGTGTCCTCGCCGTGGAAGGCCTCGAAGGTCTCGCGGCTCTCGCCCCAGACGAGGAGCGTGTCGCGTGCTCCGGCGATCGAGCCGGCGGCGAGCAGGCCGAACACCGCGAAAGCCCAGAGGCGTCTACGCGCGAGGCGCGTGAACGAGAGGAGCCACAACGAGCCCGCGGCGGCGGCAACCGCGACGACCGTCGTCAGGTAGCCGTAACGGAAGCCGTTGGGGTGCGTCGCCTGGCCCGCTACCACGGCGGCGCAAAAGGCCGCGGCCGCATGGGACAGAAGCCAGGCGGAAAGCGGGTCGCGCGGGTAGACCAGGGCCCGCACCAGGATCGCAGCCACCGGAATTCCCAGGATCCAACCCAGACGCGAGCGACCCGGAATGTCGTTACGGGGCGTCGGGTCGGCGACCAGCCAGGGCGCCACGAGCGCGTCGGCAGCCACGGAGAAAACGGGCAGACTGTTTCTTGCCCGACGCGCCTCCATCGCGACGTTGTGATCGGCCGCCCTTGCGAAATATGGCAGGGACCCCGCGGGGCGCGCGAGAAACAGCGGCGAGGCCGCCAGAACGAAACCCAGAGCGACGGCCGCAGCGAGCCGCGCGCGCACACCTGGCCCGCCACCGCCCTCCACGGGCCAGACCGCGAACAGTAACAACGCTGCTGCCCCGATCCACGAGGCGAGATAGACGTGCGCCCCGAGCCCGGCGACGAGCCCCGCCGCGGCGGCAAGCGCGAGGCTCGCCCGCCGTCGCGCGGCAATGAGCAGGAGCGCCGCCACGTCCAGGATGGGCGCCAGAGCAATCGCCACCCACCCCCAGCGCGACAGGATCAGGCTCCACCGCAGGCCCGCCAGTACCACCGCGGCCGCGGTGCCTCCGCCGCGGGGCAGCAGGCTCCTAGCCAAAAACGCAGCCGTCAAGAGCGACAGGAAACCCGCCGCGAGCGACGGGAAGCGAACGCCGATCACCGTCGCGCCCCAGATCTTGAAGCCGAGGCGCCAGAGCTCGAGGTAGGCGACGCCGACCGTCCCGAACGGGTGCGGCACGCCGTAGGGAGCCGGGCGCAGGGGATCGGAAAAGTCGCGCCAGCTGCCGGAAAGGTCCTGCGTTTCCCCGAGCAGCGACAGGTCGTCCACCCACAGGGGCCCGGGGACCTTCTCGATCCAGACCAAGCGCGCACCGGCGCCGAAGAAGATGGCCGCGAGCGCCACGCCCGCCAGCGCCGGCGCCGAGAAGGGCAGGGGATCGATGACGGCGCTAAAAGAGCGAGCCCCGCTCGCAGAGAAGAGCGCCCCTGCGACGAGGCCCGCGGCGCACGCCGCGCCGGCGATCACGGCGAGCGTGAGGAACAGCCGGGCGACTGCCCAGGCTGGCTCTGTGTCGATGAGGAGGGCCGGCCGCACCGAGCGAGCAAGCCACACCGTGGCGACGAACGCCGCGCCGAGGCCGGCCACCGCGGCTGCGGCGATTCGTCTTCCCCGGGTCCGCTCGTCACTGTCCGTCGCTTCCTCCCCGCCCGCCGCGCCGTCCGAGCACCACCGCCCACTCTCTTCCCCAGCCGTCGCGCACCCGCTCGACCACGCGTTCCTCCGGGCCAGCGCCAGCACCGGGCGGCACGACGCGGAAGAGGCGCGAGGCGCCTCGCCGGCCGACGGGCGCGCCAACGCCAATGCGGTAACGGCGCACTGCGTCGATCGTGATCGGTGAAGAGCCGAGGCCGGAAGACACTCGCACCTCGCCCAGATCTTCCCAGCGGGCCGCCGCCTTCCCGATCAGGTAATCCTGCGCGGCAAAGCTCTCGAAGGTCTCCCGGCGCAGCGGCCACTCGAGCAGCGCATCGCGCGCGCCGAGGGCGCCCGAGACGGCGAGAAGGCCCACGGCCGCGGCCGCGGCCGCGCGGCGTTTGTGCGCCGGGAGCGCTCCCACGAGCAGGAGCACGCCGGAGGCCGCCGCGAGCCCGGTCACCGTCGTCAGATATGCGAAGCGGAAGCCGTGCGGAAGGTGGGCTTGCCCTCCGGCCACGGCGGCGGCAAGCGCCGCGGCGGCCTCGGCGAGCAGGAAGCCGGAGACCTCGTCGCGCGGCCTTGCCAGAGCCCGGGCCAGGGCCACGGCGACCGGGATGCCGAGGATCCAGCCAAGCCGGGAGCGGCCGGGCAAGTCCTGCCGGGGGATCGGGTCTCCGAGCAGCCACGGCGAGACGAGCGCATCGGCCGCGGCGGCGAACGGAGGAAGCAGCGATCCCGTCCGCCGGATCTCGAGCAGCGCGTTGTTGTGCGACGTGCGCTCGAAGTAGGCGACCGAACGCGACGTCCGAAAGAGAAAAAGCGGCGCCGCCGTCACCGCGAGCCCTGCCGCGAAGGCCAGCCCCAGCCGCACACGCCGCATCGCCGCGTACCCGCGCTCGGAGGGCCAGAGGGCCCAGAGACCGAGCGCGCCCGCGCCGATCCAGGCGGACAAGTACACGTGCGCCGCCACACCCGCAGCCGCGCCCGCCGCGGCCGCCCAGGCCAGGCGATCCCGGCGCCGGGCCTGGGCCATCCCGAGCGCGGCGACGTCGAGCAACGGAGTCACCGCGAGTCCCGAAAAGCCCCACTGCGAGAGGATCAGGTGCCAGCGCATTCCGGCAAGCGCCAGCACCGCGAGCGCCGCGCCGCCGCGCGGAAGCAGCCGGCGAGCGAGCGCCCAGACCGTGACGAGGCACAGCGTGCCGGAGAGCGCGGAGAGAAACTGAATCCCGAACACCGTGACACCGAACCGGTCGAGCGACCAGCGGAAGGCCTCGAGATAGAGGACCCCCACGACCCCGAAGGGTTCCGGCACGCCGAAGGGAACGGGCCGGATCGCATCCGAGAAATCGCGCAGGTTCTTCTGGAGGGCGAGTGTGGGCGAAACGAGCGAGATGTGGTCGAGAAAGAATCCCTTGGTCGTCCATTCGAGGAAGAGAAGGCGCAAGAGAGCCCCGAGCACGAGCGCGGTGAGTCCGATCGCCAGAAGCGTCTTCGAGCGGAAGGGCGCCGGCGCTTCCGGCGCCGTGGCCAGAGGGCTTCCCGAGAAGTACCAGAACGCGGCCGCGGCCGCTCCCCCGGCCGCCGCGGCGCCCGCGGCCACGGCCAGCGCGAGCAGAAGCCGAGGCACGGCCCAGGAAGGGTCCGGATCGAGCAGAACGGCCGGCCGGAAGGCGCGGACGAGGTCGACCGCGGCTACTAAAGACGCCGCCAGGGCGACGAGAAGGGCCGTGCGGGCTCTCGCGCCGGGGCGAGCCCGCGCGGAGGTCACTTCTGGAAGAAGAGAAACAGGTTGACGGCGGAGGGGCCGAGCGAGAAGAAGTCCCCCGAGCGCAGCGGCGCCGCGCAGTCACTCTCCGAAACGCCCGCCAGCTCGTCGGGCACTGGAATCGGCTCTCCGTTCAGGTACGTGCCGCAGGTTGACCGCAGGTCCACGAGGCGGTAATCAGGGCCCGCCCGGTGCTCGTGCCGCACGACTTTGGCGTGCAGGCGCGAGACCTCGGTGTTGAGAAAGGCATCGGGCGAAGAGACCCGGAACCCGGTGACCGGCATTCCGACGCCGATGAACTCGGGTACCTCGCGGCCGAGCAACAGCTCGTCGAAGTCGAGCTTGACGAGGCCGGCGTTGTAGGGCCCGAGCCCCAGGAGGTAGTGACCGGAGGAAAGGCGGAGCAGGGTCTTTTCCAGGCGCGACGACATCCCGGTCATGCCGTTGTCGACGAACGTCATGACGTCCCGCTGGCGCGACTCGAGCGCCTCGCGGCAGATTGCCGAATAGAGGTCGTCGTTCACCGCAGGCACCCCCGCTCATGAAAAACGCGTTTTCGAGCTCCCTTTGTTCCTGCCCAAATTGTCGCACAGGCTGGCGCCGAAAGGCCGCACGAACGTACCAGAGCTCGCCCGACGTCCGTTCATACCGGCTCCGGAGGAGTCCCCGGGGCCTCCTCCGCCACGGGCTCCATCTCGACGGCCCAGCGCTCGTAGACCTCCTCGGGCAGTTCAGACACGAACCGGGAGGGCTCCAGGATCACGTCCACACCGTAACGGTCCCGCGCCAACATCGGGTACACCAGGGCTACCTCGTTCTTCGCGCGTGTGACCGCGACGTAGAAGAGGCGGCGCTCCTCTTCGAGCCCCTCTTCGGTCCCGGCCGAACGGTAGCTGGGGAAGCGTCCCTCCGACAGACCCATCACGACCACCCGGCTCCATTCGAGGCCCTTGGCCTGGTGCACGGAGGAGAGCACGACCCGGTCGTCCTCGCTCGACCCGGCGACGACCTCTTCTCCCGAGAGCTCATTGAAGAGCGTGACCTCCTCGAGAAAGGACCGCACCGAGTCGTAGCCCTGCGCGAACTGGGCGAACTGCTCGAGGTCGTCGAGCCGCGCCTCACCGTTGACGAATTTCGCGCGCGCGAAGTCCCGGTACACGTCCTCGACGACCGCGCGGATCGCGTCGGCGGGGGAGGAGCGAAGCGCCGGCGCGTCGAGCCGGCCGAGCAGAGTCCGGAAGGCTTCGATCGCGCCCGCGCTGCCGCGGGGCAGCTCTATGCCGCGCGCCCCGCGCTCGCAAAAGGCCGCTAGCGGATCGGGCCGTGTTCCGATCGCCTCCCAGACGGCGGCCGCCGACCGCTCCCCCACCTTCGGAAAGACCTTGAGCGCCCGCTTCCAGGAGAGCTCGTCCTTCGGATTGACCACGAGGCGCAGGAACGCGAGCACGTCCTTGACGTGCCTCTGCTCGAAGAAGCGCATTCCCGAGCGAATCTCGTAGGGAATGCCGCGTCGGGTCAGCTCGATCTGCAGTTCCAGGGCCTGGTAGTGCGCGCGGTAGAGGACGGCCAGGTCCGCAAGTTTGTCCCCTTCGTCGTGCCACTCGAGCAGGCGCTGCGCGACAAAGCGCGCCTGATCGGGAATGTCCGGCAACGGGACGACGGCCGGAAGCGGGCCGCCGCCGCGCGAGGCCTCGAGCTCCTTGGGAAACTGGCGCCGGTTCTGCGCGATCGACGCATTGGCTAGCGCCAGGATCTCGGGAGTGGAGCGGTAGTTCAACGTCAAGCGGAACGTCTTCGCGTCGCCGTAACGCTCTGGGAAGCCCGCGATGTTCTCGAAGGAGGCGCCGCGGAACGAGTAAATCGCCTGGGCGTCGTCGCCCACGACGGTCACGTTGCGCTTGACGTGCGCCATGCGGTCCACGATCTCTCCCTGCAGGCGGTTGGTGTCCTGGTATTCGTCCACCAGAATCTCGTCGTAGGAGGCGGCGAGGGTGGCGGCCGCCTCCGGGCTCTCCTCGAGCAGGCGCTTCCAGGACAGGAGCAGGTCGTCGTAGTCGCAGGCGTTGGCGGCGCGCTTGCGATCCCGGTAGCGCCGAAACACGCGAACGATCTCCTCCTCCAACGCGAGGAAGTGGGGCGCCCGCTCCGCGAGGACCTCCGGGAAGGGGCGGCTCGTGTTGATCGTGAAGGAGTGGAGATCGCAGAGGACGTCGCCACGCGGGAAGCGCTTCTCGGTCACCGGAATCTTCTGGTCGGAGATCGACGCCTCGAGCATCTCCCGACAGTCTTCCGGGTCGAGGATCGTGAAGTTCGCCCCGATGCCGACCCGCGTCCCGAACCGGCGCAGCAGACGGCTCCCGACCGAATGAAAGGTCCCCCCCATCAGACGCCGGGTGTCCACCGCCAGCAGGGCCTCGACCCGCCGGAGCATTTCGCGGGCCGCCTTGTTCGTGAAGGTCAGAAGCAGGATCCGCGAGGCATCCACACCCGACTCGATGCGGCGCGCCACGCGATAGACCAGCGTGCGGGTCTTGCCTGAGCCCGCCCCGGCGATGACCAGGATCGGCCCTCCCCCGGCCAGCACGACCTCCCGCTGCTCGTCGTTCAACTCCCGGTCGTAGTCGACCCGGTAGGTTCGCGGGCCGACCGGCTTCTTGAGGACGTACTTGCGCTCCACGTAAGGCAGTTTAGCCCGCGTCCAAAGGGCCCCGGAGGCCCCGTCCAGGCGTAATTTCTGGACCCGGCAGGGCGTTCTCATAGTGTCTACGAGGAGTCAACAAAAGGTGAGAATCATGAGCATTCAGAACATCCGCCGTTCCGTCCTGATCCTGGCCGGGGCGGGCATCCTGGCAGTGGGCGGCCTCCTTGCCGGGAGGCTCGCGGCCGGCGCGATGCCCAGCGGAGGCCCTTCCGGGCATTTCGGGCCGCCGCGATTTGCGCGCATTGCCCGGGCGCTCGACCTGACGGACGGCCAAAAAGCGCAGATCAAGGGGATCCTGAAGTCGCACGCTTCGGACATCGAGGCACAGCTAAAGGCGGGCATGGATGCGCGCCGCGCCCTCCACGAATCGATCATGGCCGATCCGATCGACGAAGGCGTGATCCGCTCCCGCGCCGCGGATCTGGCGCGCGTCGAGGGCAACGGTGCCGTCCTCTTCGCCCACGTGCGGACGGAGGTATTTCCCATCCTCACCGACGACCAGAAGCAGAAGGTCGCGCAATTCCGCGACCGCATGCGCCAGCGTGGCGACCGGGCCGCAAAGGGGTTCCAGGACTTCTTCAACGATCAGGAGCCGTAGGATGCTCGGACCGGTTGCCGGGGGCGCTCCGAGCGCCTCGGCATCGTCCTCGGGCTCCGCGGAGGCCGCCCTCGTCGAGCGAGCCCGGAGGGGTGACGAAGACGCCTTCGCGGAGCTCGTACGGATCGCGGCCCCTTCGGCGCTGGCGGCGGCGAGGCGCGTGACCGAGGATGCGGCTCTGGCGGAAGACGCCGCCCAGGAGGCCTTCCTGCGCGCCTTCCGGGCGCTGCCACGCTACGAGCAGCGCTCCTCTTTCTCGGCGTGGGTCCGCACCATCGCGGTGAACGCGGCCATCGACATCGTGCGGCGAAAGCGGCCCGAGAGCCCGGTGGAAGACCGCCCGGCCCGCGGCGGCGGCGAAAAGCGACAGGAAGATCTGGATCTCCTGCGCAAGGCCCTGGCGGCCCTGTCCCCCATCGACCGGGAGATCCTGCTCGCGCGCGAGCTCGAGGGCGTCGGCGACGAGGCAATCGCGCGGCGACTCGGGCTGACGGTAACGGGCGTGCGCGTACGGGTACACCGCGCGCGCCGGAAGCTGCGGGAGAGATTCAAGGAGGCCAGACCATGAAAGGCACGGACTTGGAGGCGCGGCGCGGGGCCGGCTGCCAGAAGCTCACGGGTGAGGCACTCGAGCGTCACCTCTTTCTCTGCGCGGACTGCCGCGGGAACGTGCGGCTCTCGACCGCCTGGGACACCCTGCGGGGAGATCGGGGCGACGGCCCGCCTCCTCCAGCCAGCGAGGCGTTCGTGTCACGCGTGCTCCAAGCGCGCCGGGGCGACGCCTGGCGGCAGCGGCGCCGGCGGCTTCTGCTTGCGGCGGCGGCGGTTCTGCTCTTCTTCTTCGCTGCCGGCGCAAACTCCCGCAACCGGGAGACCGCGCCGTCGAGCGCCGAGGACGTCTACGCCAGCCTGACCACGCCCTCTTCGGCGCTGGAAGGGCTGCTGCCCGACTGACGCCGCAAACCCTTACCACGATCGGCGGCAGGCGCTAGGCGCTAGACTGCGCGCGTGCCGTTGAAGCTCACGACCGCCGGAGAGTCGCACGGGCCTCGCCTGACCGCGATCCTGGAAGGAATTCCCGCGGGCCTGCGCATCGACCCTTCCTTCGTCGGCGGGGAGCTCGCCCGGCGGCAGCACGGTTACGGCCGGGGCGGCCGCATGAAAATCGAGAAGGACGAGGCGGTCTTCGAGGGGGGACTGCGGGGCGGCTCCACGCTCGGCTCCCCGATCGCGATCGGCGTCGCCAACCGCGACTATGGCAACTGGGAGAGGGTCATGGGGCCGCTCTCGATCGATCCGGCCGCGGCCGCCGAAAAACGCCTCACGAAGCCTCGCCCCGGCCACGCGGATCTGGTCGGCGGAATCAAGTATGGCGCGCGCGACCTGCGCGACGCCCTCGAGCGGGCGTCGGCGCGGGAGTCGGTCGCGCGCGTGGCCGCAGGCGCGGTGTGCAAGCTGCTCCTCCGGGAGTGTGGTATCGAGATTCGCAGCGGCGTTCTCGCGGTCGGAACGGCTGCCGACACGGCTTCGCCCCGGACGTTTTCCGCGCTCGCACACGTGCGAGAGGACTCGCCGCTGCGCGCGCTCGATCCGGAGGCCGAGAAGAGAATGGTCGCCGAGATCGACACGGCCCGACAGGAGGGAGACACGCTCGGCGGGGCGATCCTCGTCGGCGCCAGCGGCGTCCCGGCGGGGCTCGGGTCGTACGCGTCGTGGGACCGCAAGCTCGACGGGCGCATCGGACAGGCCTTGCTCTCCGTGCCCGCGGTGAAGGCGATCGAGATCGGAAACGCCCTCGAGGCCTCGCGGGGCCCGGGCTCCCGTGCTCACGACGAGATCGAGAGGGGGCCGGACGGCCGGCTCCGGCGGCGAACGAACCGCGCCGGGGGCCTCGAAGCCGGCGTCAGCAACGGAGAGGATCTGATCGTCGTCGTCACCATGAAGCCGATCTCGACACTGGCGCGCGGCCTGGACTCGGTCGATCTCGAGACCGGCGAGCCCGCCCGCTCCGCCTACGAGAGAAGCGA
>JBGPCK010000114.1:0-9794 GCA_041481715.1 Thermoanaerobaculia bacterium
AGATGCCGCGGGGGATGAACCGGGGGCTGCAGACTCGGGAGCAGCAGGGGGCGTCGCCGACTCCACCGCGTAGCGCCCTGGATCCGCTTCGAACCTCTGCTTGCAGCCTGGTGCGCAAAAGAGGTAGCGCTCCCCGTTCCAGCTCGTGGAAGGCGCTGACTGCGGATCCACGGTCATCCCGCAGACCGGATCGGTGGCTCCCGTCGTGACGGTTGACTGGTCCTGGTCCATAGACTTCGCTATTTCAACCTCCCGGCCCGCGTTGAATTCCCTCCCCAACCCCGTCTCTGCCGGCGAGAGCGCCCGCAAAGGAGAGCCGGAGTGTTCCCCGGCGCCGGGCCCTCTCCTTCATCAGGAAGAAGATCACCGGCGTCACCAGCAGAACGTGAATCGTCGAGGTGACCATCCCCCCGATGATGGGCGCGGCGATCGGGCGCATGACCTCGCTGCCGGTCCCCGTGGACCAGAAGATCGGAATGAGGGAGAGCGAGGCGGCGGCCACGGTCATCAGTTTCGGCCGCAGGCGCAGGACCGATCCCTCTCGAGTGGCTTCCAGAACGTCTTCGCGAGTCACCGCGCCTCCGGCGAGCCTTCGGTCCAGAGCTTCATGGAGATAGACGACCATGACGACACCCGTCTCGACGGCCACACCGTAGAGGGCGATGTAGCCGATCCAGACGGCGACGGAGAACGCGTAGCCGAGCAGCCACTGAAGGATCACGCCTCCCGTCATCGCGTAGATGACCGAGAGCATCACGATCGACGCCTCGGAACTGGAGCGGAATGTCAGTGTGAGCAGGAAGAAGATCGCGACGAGGACGATCGGCAGAACGAGCTGGAGCGTCTTTCGAGCGTGAACCTGAAACTCGTACTGCCCCGTCCATTCCAACGTGATCCCCGGCGGAAGCGTCACCCGATCGGCAACGCGCTTCTGCGCGGCGCGCACGAATCCGACCAGGTCTCGGGTCGTGGTGTCCACGTAGACGATCGCCGAGAGCCGCCCGTTCTCGTCCTTGTACATCGGGGGGCCTGAGACGACTCGGATCTTCGCGAGCTCCCCGATCGGAACCTGAGCCCCCGACGGAGTCATCACGAGCAGGCGGCGGAGGGCCTCGGGATCACTCCGGGCGTCGCGAGGATAGCGCACGAGCACGGAAAACCGGCGACGTCCTTCGACCGTCGTCGTCGCGACCTTGCCCCCCGTCGCCGTCTCGAGCGTGTCCTGAACCTGCCTCACCGAGACTCCGTAGCGCGCCGCGGCGTCGCGGTCCACGACGAAGTCGAGGTAGGAACCGCCCGTCGTCCGCTCGGCATAGACGCTGCGGGCGTCCGGAAAGTCTTTCAACGCGCCTTCGATCTGGAGCCCGACGCCTTCGATCGCCGGATAGTCGGGACCGTATACCTTGACACCCACCGGCGTGCGCACTCCCGTCGCCAGCATGTCGAGGCGGTTGCGGATCGGCTGAGTCCAGGCGACCGCCATTCCCGGCACCTGGAGCTTCTCGTTCATCGCGGCGACCAGCTCCTCCTGGGTCCGCGGGCGCCTCTCCGGCCAGAGCGGGCCAACGACCGATCTGGCCCAGTCTGGTCCTCCGGAGTACCAGCGCGGGTGGAATGCCTTCGGCCAGCTCTCCTGCGGCTTCAAGACAATCGTCGTCTCGAACATTTCGATCGGCGCCGGGTCGGTCGAGCTCTCGACCTTTCCCGATTTGCCGAGCACCGACTCGACCTCAGGAAAGGTCATGATGATTCGGTCCGTTTGGACCAACACCTCCCGCGCTTGCTCCATCGACATCATCGGCAGCCCCGTCGGCATGTACATGAGCGAGCCCTCGCGCAGCGGGGGCATGAATTCCGAGCCCAGCGAGAGAGCCAACGGGATCACGGCCGGCACCAGGAGGAAATTCAGGACGAGGACCGTCTTGGGAAACCGAAGCGCGGCGTTCAAGACGGGCGAGTACAGTCGACGCGAGGCGAGCGCCGCCGGGTTGTCGTCCTCCGACCGGATTTTGCCGCGCATCCAGGCCACCATGAGGACCGGCACGAGGGTGACCGAGAGGATCGACGCCGCCGCGATCGCGAATGTCTTGGTGAACGCCAGGGGATGGAAGAGCCGGCCTTCCTCGCCTGTCAACAGAAAGACCGGCAGGAAGGAGACGACGATGATCACGAGAGAGAAGAAGATGGCGCGCCCGACTTGCCGGGCCGCCGAGACGATCACGGCTTCGCGCTGGACGCCTTCCACCGGGCCGGCCGCCGCGAGGTGCCGATGCGCATTCTCCACCATGACGATCGACGCATCCACCAGGACCCCGATCGCGAGCGCGAGCCCGCCGAGCGACATGATGTTTGAGGACACTCGGAGCCATGCCATGGGAAGGAACGAGATCACGATGGCGACGGGCAGCACCATGATTGGAACGAGCGCCGATCGAAAGTGAAAAAGGAAGATCAGAATCACGAGAGCGACGACGATCATTTCCTCGAGGAGCGTGCGCTTCAGGGTCGAAACGGCGCGCTCGATCAGACCGCTTCGATCGTAGGCGACTCGGAGCTCGACACCCTCGGGGAAGGAACGGGCAAGCTCTGCAATCCTTCTCTTCACGTCTTCGACGACGCGCGCGACGTTCTCGCCGGATCGCACGACGACGACCCCTCCCACGGCCTCCCCTTGCCCGTTCCAATCGATCAGACCGCGCCGCATCTCCGGGCCAAAATGGATCATGGCGAGGTCCGAGAGGTAGACCGGAGTGCCGGTCCGAAGGCGGGCCCTCAAGGGAATCTTCCGCAGGTCCTCGAGACTCTGAATATAGGCGCGGCCGCGGACCACGTACTCGCGCCCGCTCCACTCGACGACGCGCCCCCCCACGTCGCCGTTGCTCTGCTGCACGCGCTCGAGAACCTCTTGCAGGCCGATCCCGTAGGAGGCGAGCTTCACCGGGTCCACCTCGATCTGGTACTGCTTCTGGAAACCGCCCACGGAAGCGACCTCGGCGACGCCCGGCACCGCCCGCAGCCAGTAGGAGAGGTCCCAGTCCTGAAACGCCCGGAGATCGGCCAGCGAGTGTCTTCCGGACTTGTCCACGAGCACGTATTCGAACCCCCAGCCCACTCCGGTCGCGTCGGGACCGAGGTTCGGGTTGACCGCCTCTGGGAGCTGCGACTTCAAGCCATTCAAATACTCCAGCACCCGGCTCCGGGCCCAGTACAGGTCGGTCCCGTCCTGAAAAATGACGTAGACGTAGGAGAACCCGAAGAAGGAGTAGCCTCGCACCGTCTTGACCTTCGGAGCGGAGATGAGAGCGGAAACGATCGGATAGGTCACCTGATCCTCGATCAGGCTCGGGCTTTGACCCTCCCAGTTGGTGTAGACGATGACCTGGACGTCCGAAAGATCGGGCAGCGCGTCGAGGGGGATGTGCTTCAGGGCCCAGAGGCCCCCGGCAAAGGCAGCGGCAACGACCGTGACCGTCAGGAACTTGTTGCGCACGCACGCGGCGATCAGTCTCTCGATCATCGTTTCGGCTCCGTTGGCGTCTGCGAAAGCGACTGGGCGGGTTGGCCCGCGGATCCCGCCGGGGCGGCTCCGATCGCTCCGATCCGGGATTCGGAGTCGATCAAGAAGTTCGCCGATGTCACGACCGTCTCCCCGACCGTTAATCCGGAGAGCACCTCGACGAACTCTCTCCCCTGGTCTCCGGTATTCACTTCGCGGGGAGCAAAGACCCCGGGGGACTGCTCGACGAATGCGATCTGGCGCTCTCCCGTCGCAATGAGAGCCGAGCGCGGAACAGAGAGCGCCTCACGAGCCTTTCCCGCGAGAGTGACCGACGCGTACATGCCCGGCTTCAGACGTCCCTTTGGATTCGGAATCACGACCCGCGCCTTCACGGTACGCGTCTCATCGGTCAGCGTCGGATAGATGAAGTCCACCCGTCCCGGGAAGACCTCGCCGGGCACGAAAGCGACCCGGACGTCGGCTCGAGTACCTCGGACGACCATCGGCATCTCCGACTGGTAGATATCCGCCAGAACCCAGACGGACGAGAGGTCCGCGATCACGAAGAGAGGCATGCCCGCGGCGATCGCGAGACCCGGCAACGCCTCCTTCTTCAAGACGACGCCGGAGACGGGAGAAAGGAGCGTGAGCTCCTTGGAAACCTCCGCCCTCCTCTCGATCCGCTCGATCTCGGCGTCCGGGATGTCCCAGAGTCGCAGTCGCTCGCGCGTCGCGCCGAGCAGAGCCGACGCGTCCGAGGTCGCTCCCGGGCTCGAGGATCCGGAGAGCCGCCGAGCGTTCTCGAGAGCCAGCAGGTACTCCCTCTCCGTCGCGACAAGATCAGGGCTGTAGACGGAAAGCAGGGGCTGCCCCTTCCGGACCGACTGGCCGGTGCGATCGACGTAGAGCCGCCCGATGTAGCCCGAGAACTTCGCGTTGACGGCGTGGACCCGCCCCTCATCCTCCGCAACGACTCCGTTGGTTTCGACGGCGCCGCCGACCAACCGGCGTTCGACCCTTGCCGTCGTGACGCCGATCTCCTGGCGACGCGCGAGCGGGATGCTCACGACCGAGAGGCCGGAGGGCGGGCTCAGGCCGGGCGCCGCCGACTCCTCGGCGTACTTGGGCAAGAGGTCCATGTCCATGAACGGGGACTTGCCCGGGCGGTCGAAGTGGACCTCCGGCTTCATCGGGTCGTACCAGTAAAGGACCTTCGTTTTCGAGACCTCTTTTCTCGCATCCGCCGCTTTGGTCGAGCCAGTCTTCCTGCAGTCAACCGCCACGGCGATCGAGATGAGCGCCATGACACCGATTGCGAGAGCTCTAGTTCTCCACATTGGTTCCTCCGGATGTCGGGGTCCCTTCGATCAGCGGCAGACCCGAGGTCTTCTGAAGAGCCGCGAGCGCCCGCCAGGCTCCAGCCCTCCGCATCACCAGCTCCCCTTCATAACCGTCTCGGTCGAGGGCGGCCCGGACGTAGGTGAGAAAGTCGATCTGCCCGACCGCATAGGCTTCCGCCGCCGCGCGGTAATTCGTCTCGGCCTGCGGGAGTATCGAATCGCGGTAGAGACGCACCTGGAAAAGGTTTCGATCGAGATCGGCGCAGGACCGCTCCACTTCCCGCCGGATCTCGTTTCGGGCCACCTCGACGTCGGCGCGCGCCCCGGAAAGGCTCGCCTCCGCCTCGGCCGCCCGTTCGGAGAGCCGACGCGGCTGGAAAAACGGCAGATTGAAGGAGATCGAAGCGCCGGCTAGGTCCTCGAAACTCTGACGCCTCCCGTAGTACGTCATGGCCGTGAAGTCGGGTCGGCCCTCGAGCCGCGCGAGCCTCGATTCCTCTCCCGCTCGCCGCACGTAGGCTTGCGCCTCGGCGACCCTCGGACTCGCTGCCTGCGCGCCTTGGAGAAGTTTCGCCGGCTCCGCGGCCGCAGGTTCCGATGGGGGCATGTCCAACGGCGGAACCGGAGAGTCCGGCGTAAGGAACTGGAGTGCGTTGAAGCGGGCCGCCTCCTTGCGACGCTCCGCGTCGAGCGTTGTGAGCCGTTCTTCGACGCTCGTCGCCTCCAGGCTCGCCCGCAGAACGTCGGCCTGCGCTCCTTTTCCAACGCGATAACGCTCCAGGGCGGAGGCCGCGGCGTGCCTCAAACGCTCCCGGCTGTCCTCGAGGATCCGGAGCCGCGCGTCGAGCTCCGCCAGAGCAAAGAAGGCGTCCGCGACGTCCGCCGAAAGGCTCCGGACGTGGGCAATGTGCCCCGCGGCCATCGCCTCGGTCTCGGCCTCGGCGAGGCTCCGGCGCGTCGCTCGCTTACCGGCTCCCGGGAAGGTCTGCCGCGCCGCCACCATCTCCATCGTGAAGTCATCGCGCGACAAGGAGGGCTTCGACACGGGGAGGTCTTTGATCCCGATCTCGACTTCCGGGTCCGGAAGGGCGTCCGCCTGCTCCGCTCGGTGGCGCGCCGCCTGCACGCGCGCCTCCATGGCCGCGAGCTCGGGATTCCTTTGGACGGCGCCTTCGATCGCCGCGGAGAGGCGCTCCCGCCACGGCGCGTCGGGGGTCCCGGGCGGAGCCTGCCCAACGGCGGCCGACGAAACGGTCCAGAATGCCAGAACGAATTCTCTGCAACGCATCGCGCAACTCCATCTTGAATGGCCGGCCTAGCCGGCCGTCCTTCGCGGCTGCGAGGGCGTCTAGAGGCGGAGTGCGGTGGCGATACGAGGAGGAGAGAGCGAGCAGGCAACTCGGGCGCGCCCGAATGCCGCCGGAAAAACCGACGCGAGGCTGGTTACGATCGCTGCTGCGCCGGAACCGGGACCGGGTGTCGTGACGGAGCGATTGACCAGGGCGCAGGACTCGCGCTGTCCCTTCACGAGAGTGGATCCGCAGTCGTCCCCGCAGCAGGAGGCCGCCGAGAGGCTCGCGCGGCCGTCTCGGGGCTTGGGACAACAGCTCTCGCAGTCGGAGCCGAGCGGGCCCGTGAACAGCGGGATCACGACCGCCGCCAGGAGCACCAGCGGCGCGCAGCGGAGGAAACGCGACATCCGTTTCACGACACTGACAGAGTACCGTATCGGCGACGGTCGAACGCCTGGTGCATTCACATCAAATGCCCGCCGTGCGGCCTGCCCCACCGCAAGCGCAGAAAGAAGTGTCCGGACACCGGGAAGTCCCCGTAAATCGGCTTGAGACTGGAGGGGAAGGCATAGACCGTGAGTTCCGCGCCGAGCCCGGTCTCGAGCCATCTCGCCAGGTCGAAGTCCCGCAGATACCCGGTCGTGAAGGCCCAAACGTTCGCGAGACGGGGTTGGCCGGGAGGCGGCAACTGCGGCCGCCCCTTCGAGGCGAGCAACTGGTAGTCCTTCTGCACATACTCCGCCCGGCCGAAGATCTGGTCGACACGCGTCATCCGCCACGCGCCCTCGAGGAGCCACGCGCTGCTCGAGCCTTGCGTCTCGTCGTTGTGGCCCCAGAGCAGCATCGCGGCGAACGGTCGGTCGCCATCCGCGCCGTACTGAACCGAGGCGGTCCCCCGGCGCAGGTCTCCGGGCTCGGCCGCCTCCGGATTCTTTAGAAAGCCGTAGGAGACCTGGCCCGACCAGCCTCCGCCCAAACGAAGTCTCACGCGTCCCGAGGCCGAGTCGAGCTTCCCAGACTCGATGTTCCAACGGTTCTCGTCCGGTTCCGCTCCGTGAAAGACGGAGCCTTCGAGAGACACCGCTTTCCAGCCGTAGCCCAGGGTGATGACGTCGTAGGTGATGTGCGTCGAGTCTTCCCAGTGGTGCCCGAGAGGCGCGGTCGGGTTTTCGCCCGAGGAGGCCCGATGCATGAAGGTCGTCGGTCCAAGCGCCGGCTCGCCCACCGGCGCGAGCTGAACCCAGAAAGCCGAGTGCTCGCCAACCTGCTGGCGATACGTCGCCGACAGGTTCATGAAGAAGTCGTGCGGGTGCTGCCGGTCCACCAACGGTCTGGCGTTGTAGGTCTCGCCCGTCTGGAAGAGCTCGGCGGACCCGCCCTTGGGGTACGTTGCCGGCTCGAGCGAATTCATCATCATCAGCGACAGCCGCCCGGGCCCGAGGTCGCGCATGGCATGCAGCATGTTCCAGTTGCCCGACTCGCCGCCTTTCCGGCCGGACGGGCCTGCCTGTCCATTGAACTCGAGTCGCGCGACGCCGAGATCCATCACGTGCCACTCCGGCATCTTCATTCCCGCCATCGGGTCGTCGGGGACCATGCCCGTCATCAAAGCCATGTCGGATTGGAAGAGATTCCGACCCGAAGTCATCCGGTCGTGATCGTGCTCCGCGCCGGCGGACATTGCCGGTACGTCTTGCCCGCCGTGCTGGGCTAGGCTCGCCGCCGCCGTGAGCCACCCGAGGCCTGCCAAAGAGAGAACGCTGCTCTTCACCGGGAGATCCTCCGTGACCGTCGTTCCAGAAAGCGCGACTCCGCCGCGCGCGGGCGGGGTGCGCCGGCTGTGCGAACCGCGCCTACAGACGAAGGACCGAGGAGAAGACGCCGGACGGGGGGCTTGCGAAGGGCCTGGGAGGCCGCGCGAAATCGGCGCCAGGCTCCTCGCGCGAGAGCGTGTGGCCCGCCCCTGCCAGGACGGCCGGCAACTCTCGGCTCGACAGGCCTTGCGGGAGACCCCAAGGGTCCGCGGCGGCGCTCAAGGCGCACGCGCGCGTCCGGCGCGAGCAATGACGCGACGCCGGGGATTGCGAATCCTTCTCGGGGCTGGCCGCGTGACAGAAGCGGTCCGGCGCCGCGGCGGCGCGTTCCAACACCGCAGCCTCACACTTGATGCGGCACACCGGGTCCGGAACCGGCGCGCCGGCGACGAGGGCCAGAAGAATGGCGACGATGGGAAAGACGCGCCCTTTCACGGGCTTCCAGAACACCACGATCGATCGCTCCATTCCGACGACCATGTCGATGCCTTCAATCCTGGCGGGATTTTGCTTGCGCCGGCTGCGTTCCGGCGGCGGGCTCTGGCGCCTCGGCGTGGTGACGCTCCGCTTCTTCGGTCTCCGTCTTGAGCTGCCTCTCCTCCTCCGGCGTGAGCGCCGGGAGATGCCGCAGGAAGGCGACGATCTTCCAGAGTTCGTCCGCCTTGTGCGTCACGGAGAAAGCCGGCATTCCCGTCATCCGGAGGCCGTTGGCGACGATCCAGTAGAGCTGCCCGTCGGGCCTGCTCTGCACGCGCGGCAACGTCAGGTCCGGCGCTGGCGGGTTCAAGCCCTGCCCGTACTCTGCGGCGTCCACCCCCGGCGCGCCGTGGCAACCGACGCAGTTCTCCCGGTAGTGCGAGAGCCCCTGCCGCAGCACCTCGGGCGAGGAAGTAAACGGGTTCTTCGCGGCGGAGAAGCGGCGCGCGATCGAGCGGTTGAGGGCGAACCGCGCCAGGGACTCTTCGGCCTTGCCCGGCGCGACAGACGCCGCGACGTTGAAGGATCCCGTCCCGACGAAGACCGCTGCGGCGATGGCCACGAGAAGGAAACCGACCAGCACTCCGGTGAGAAATCTCACGAGCATCCCCCCGGTCGCGGGGGCCTTGGGGAGACCGAGTCCGGCGCTTCCTCAGGCATGGTTGCGGCTGGACGCGTGGCAGGTCATCTCCGCGCCGCGCTCGACCTGGATCGTCGAGTGGTCTACTCCCGCCTCCTCTCGGAGAAGCCGCTGGACCGCCTGCAAGACCTCCCCGCGGCCGCTCTCTGCCGAGGCGGAAATGTGCACGCTCGCCGAATGGAGTCCGGAGGTCAGCGTCCAGAAGTGGAGATCGTGCAGCGCCTCAACCCCCGGGATTTCCAGGATCCGGAGACGCAGGGCTCCGACGTCGATTTCCCGGGGAGTGCCCTCGAGCAGGACGTGGGCGGACTGTTTGAGCAGCGAGACGGCGCGCGGCAGGATGAACGCCGAGATACCAACGGAAACCGCCGGATCGAGCCACGCCCATCCGGTGCGCGGGATAGCGAGCGCGGCGCAGACGACCGCGATGGAGCCGATCAGGTCCGTGACCACCTCCAGGTGCGCGGCGCGCATGTTGAGGCTCTCCTCGCGCCCGCGCGCGAGCAGGCGCATCGAGACGAAGTTGGCGGCGAGGCCCGCGGCCGCGACACCGAGCATCACGCCGCTTTCCACGGGAACCGGCTCGCGGAACCGGCCAAGCGCCTCGAACAGAATCCAGGCCGCCATCACGAGCAGAAGCTGCGCGTTCACGAACGCCGCGAGAATCTCCGCCCGGTAGAACCCGAAGCTGTGCCGGCCCGTGGGGGCCCGGTCGGCGAGGCTCATTGCGGC
>JBGPCK010000115.1:0-9613 GCA_041481715.1 Thermoanaerobaculia bacterium
CACCATCCCGCGAGGGTGTGAGCAGGGACGGCGCGCTGGATCTGGGGCGTCTGCCCGGAAGCCGCCTCGATCGTCAGGTTCGTGCAGCCGACCACCGCCACGGGAGAATAGGTCAGGCTGTCCGTGATGACGATCTTCCTGCCCGCGGGGGCGGCCGAAACCGCCGTCTGGAGCGCCGCGCCTCCGCCGGAGACATTGACGCTCGACGTGAATGGGACGGTGAATCCCGGGTCGATCAGCGTGTCCGCGAAGGAGAAGCCGGGAGCTCCGCCCAGGGCCCCGGGCGAGTCCTTGTACTTCTTGGAGTGGCTCCCGCCGCGCAGCCCCGGCGCGGTCGTGTACGTGCCGTAGGACATCACGAACAGATTGAGCGCCGCGAGCTTGAGGAACCGCGCCCGCTCCCGGAGAGACATCAGCATGAGTCGCCTCGTCAGGTTAGCGGTCGAACTGCCCCGCGAAGAACGCCGCGCACGCGAAGGCACCCTGGTAGGTGATGACGAAGTTCTTCGGGAGGAGCAGGTCCGCGTTCTCGAGGAAGAGCGGCGTCTTCAGGTCCGAGATGATCTCTCCGTCGGCCGCGATCCGGCGCTGCATCTTGATCGCCCCCGTGATATCCGTCTCGCGGATGCGGATGATGCCCGCGCCCTGGAAGTCGAGGATGTAATCGGTCACGTTGAGCGTCTGGCGCGGCGGGACCACGATCGTCCCGTTCGTGTTGAAGACGGTCTCGGCGGCGTTGCCGGTGCCGAGCGCCTGTTGATTGAACTTGTCCGACATACGGTTCTCCTCATGCGCCCTGGGGCGCGGGTTCGGTCGTCAGTATACCACCCGTGGGAAGATTTTTCGCCTCTTCTCTCCGGATCATCTCCGACAGGAAGGCGGCGACGTCGTCCGCCGCCCGAGCCTCGGCTTCCGTGAGCGCCTCAGGCGGTTGCAGCGCCACGAACCCTCCGCTCGGTGTCTCCCCTGGCCCCGGCATTCTGGGCCTGAAGACGCTCGAGCAGCGCCTTCACCCTCAACTCCTGATCGGGAGTCAAGGTGCCGGACTTGATCTGGAGGTGGAGCTCGGAGATCTTTGCCTTGAGCGCGTCCGAGAGCTCCTCGCACTCCTTTTTCTTCGCCTTTACTCCGAACATCGCCTACCTCCCTTTCGCCTTACGCTCCCTGTCGATCACATCAAGCAGCGTGTCGACGAGATCGTATTGAGACTTGAGCTCGGTGATCCGCTCCTCGTAGATCTTCTTGATCTCCGCGGCCTTGGAGCCGTGCAGCTTCACGATGTATCCGGCTTCCGCCACGACGAAGCCGACCAGGATTCCGACCACCGTCTTGTCGCCCACCCCGGATGAAGCGTCGAATAGAACCGAGAGCAGCATGGATGCCTCTTATCGAAGTCCCTACGTCTTCCATGGCACTCCCCGGTCGCACACCCGCCCTATAGTACCCCATGCCCTATCTACGGCAAGGGGGATTCCGCGTTACCCGTACCTGACAATGAGCGGACAGACCGCGTTGTATCGCTCGGTTCCGGCTGGAACGACACGAATACCTGCGTAGCGCATTTGCCCTTCGTCCGCGGTGTACGAGCCGATCGGCCACCACTGTTCCGCGCCGAATTTGACGAAGCCTCGCACGATCTGGTCGACTTTGCTGTAGTAGATCGCGTAAGACATCTCGCGATTCCGAGTATCGTTCGTTTCGTTATAGTCCGCGGAGCCGTCGCTTCCTCCAGGACCCGCAAACTCTATTCCCGCGGCTCCGAAAGGAGAGTCGAAAAGAACGATAGTTCCCACCAGGGACGTCAGCGGCGTGATGAATGCTCCGACAGTGAAGCCGCGTGCCCTCAAACCCCCGACAATGAAGAGCATTTTATTCCGAAGCGCGCCCGTGTCCCACCCGAAACGGTAATCCGTATTTCCGGTGCCGACGATCCTGTCCCTGGACTGAAGAAGAGCGTGAGTTGGGGCCGATCCGGGACCAAGATTTACTTCCCAGTCCTTCGCCGGGAACGTGTAGAGCTCTTCCTTGTAGACCGTGGGAGGGAGCATCCCGGCCTGGGAGAAGAAGTCCTTGTAGAAGATGTCGAGCGCCGACGCTCCGCCGCCACCGCCCGTCCCGACCGCGCCATAGGTCCCGATGTAGTTCGGCCCGATCGACACGATCCCTACCGTCTGCCACTGGGTCGTGATCGCAAGCGTCGCGCCGCCGTTCACCGTCTGCCCGCCGCCCGGCGTGATCGTGACCGCGTTGGCCGAAGCGTCGGTCTTGATGACCTCGAAGAACCGGCCCTTCTTGGATGCGCCGGTCGGGATATTGATGACCACAGGGCCGCCCACGGCGTTCACGATGAGGAGCCGGTCTCCCGGAGCCACTGTGACGGGGCTGTCCGCGAAGACCAGGACTCTCTGAGGTGAATGCATCAGTTGACCTTCTTGGCGTAGAAGACCGGGAAGAAGGTCCCGCCATCCGTCGCGACGTTGAGCGCCGCGGTCGAGCTCTGCGTGACGATGACCTCGAAATAGTCCCCAGCCACGCATGGGATTCCCCGTGCATGCGCTTCGAGCGGCACCGTGTCGGCCGCGCCCAGTGTGAGCACCCTCGCCAGTTCGACCATCGTCGCGCCGTTCTTCCGGATGAACATCTCCCGGCTTCCGAGCACCGCCGCGGCCCACTGGATCGCGGCCGAGATGTCGTACTTTCCGTCGACCGGAATCGTGAGCTTCGTGGGGGAGCCGATGACGAAGAACAGGCTCGTGTCGTAGATGATCGTGTCGAAGGAGAGCGCCGTCGGCGTCGCGTTGGCGATCGACTGGACCGTGGATCTCGCGATCCGGGCGGAGATGTCGAGGTTCACCGAACCAGGGATGAGCCGGACCAGCGTGAAGACCGGCGAGAAGTCCGAGAGGGCCAGGACCACCTCATCGCCGTCGGTGCCGTCGGATTCCGCGATCACCTCGAGATAGTCTCCCGGGTTGAGCGGGATCGCGCCCGTGTCGGCCAGGAGGGATCGCTGGGTCGTGTTGTGGACATAGTCGTCGCGTTGGTCTTCCGCGACGATCGTCACGCCGTTCTTCCGGATCTTGACGGAACGGAAGCTGCCGTCGATCCCCTGGTCAAAGAGGAGCTCCGCCACCGAGTTGTACCAGCCTCCCAATTGCGCCGTCAGGCGTGTCGGCTGGGCGACCGAGTAGACCCCGCCGTCGTTCTGGTCGACGACGTCGAAGGAGAGCGTGACGACGGGATTTGCGGACTGATTGGCGCTCTTCCGGACGCGGGCCGCCTCCGGGGTGACGGCGCTCGACACGACGACCGAGCCTGGGTAGAGGACGGAGATCGTCAGCGGATTCGCGACGCTCGCCTGGAGGGCGAGACCGACGTTCGCCGCCATGATCTCGCAAGTGTGCGCCCCGGCGAGAAGGAAGAGCGGGATCGAACCCGCGAGCGTCCAGTCAAATACGTTGTCTCCGCCCGAACCGTTGTTCAGCGCATAGACGCCGAGCTCGTAGGTCGTGACCCCGTCGATCCGGACGCTGATCGTCCCGGAGGGCACCGGGAAGGCCCCGACGAATTCGCCCTTCACCCAGAAGACGCAGACTCCGTCGACCGATACGGTGAAGGGAATCTGGGTGCCGGGGACTGGAGTCAAAGTCGGGAGCACGCCGTCAATCTTCGAGATGCCCTTCGCGGTGTAGAGCGCGCTCCCGGCCGCGGCGGGCGTGATGAGTTGCGACGTGACGAAGAAGTTCGCGCCGTCGGAGACGACGATCAGGAAGTCGTTCTGGGTCGCAAGCACCTTGGACGGCTGCCCGTTGATCGTCTGCCCGCCGACGATCGACGCGATCGTGATCGTGTTGACCGAGGCGTCCTTCTTCTGGAACTGGAAGACCATGCCCTTGCAGGTCGTGGCATCCGGAAGGTTGATCGCCTGGGCCCCGAGCGTGGCGTCGGCGCGAACGATCGCGTCCAGGATCGAGAGATTCGTGACGCCCGCGGCCGTGACGAGGCGGACGGGCCAGCGGATATTCCGCTTGAGCTCGTTGTCGATCGACGCCGCCAGATCAAGGAACGTCGGGGCGGGCATGGGTTAGTCCTCCTCGAATTCGAGGAGGACCGTCGTCGCGACGGCCACGCCTCCAACGGCGAGAGAGACGTCCTCGACCTCGAGCGCCGCGACCGCGCCGTCCGCGCCGCCGTAGGTGTACTCCCCGAGGCGCGGCATGAGCTTCCCGGAGCCCGCGGGCCCGCCGACTCTCCGGACACGAATCCAGGTCCCGGCGGGACCCGTGTTCTGAACGGTCATGCGCCGCGTGGTCGGGGGAATGGCGGGCAGGGGCACCGTCGCGCCGATACCGACCACGGTGTCCGCTCCGGCGTCGATCACGGTCCCGGGGTCGCCCTTCGTGCTGATGACGACGACGCCGCTCGAGCCCTCAAACGGCGTGCTGTCGGCGCGCGGCAGGAAGTACGCGCCGATCTCGAAGTTGACCCCCAGGCCGGGCGGCTTCGCGGCGGGGACGAACTGCACCTGCACGTAGCGACGCACGACCGGCACGGTCATGTCCGCCGTGAAGAATCCGCTAGTCGCGTCGAGACTGAGGGATTTGGCGAAGACCTTGACGAAGGGCCCCGTGGTCCTCCACGCCTGGAGGATCTGGAGCTCGCCCGCCGTGTTGTTCACGACGCCCGCGTGGAGCGCGGCATGGCCCTTGCCGTCGCGGATCTTGGTCGCGAACGAAGGATCTCCCGTCAGGAAGGAATTCGGCGGCTCCGCGATGTTCTCCGCGAACATGCGGACGGCCGACATTCCGGACTTCGCTTTGGAGGCCATGCTAGAACGGGAGCTCCTTCTTCACCTTCGACGCGCAGGTGGCGATACGATCCGCGATCTTGTACCACCGTCCGGCCATCTTTCGATCCTGCCAATTCTCCGCGACATGGGCGGCCGTCGATCGGGACGCCTCCACGGCCGCCTCGAGCACCTTGACCACGCATTCCGGCTCCGAGCCGATACACTCGTCGATCTCGCGCGAGATCGAGATCATCTTCGCGCCGAGATTCGGCTTGCGGCCCCGGCTTTTCTTTCCTCGTGCCATCGTTATAGCATCCACGCACGGGATTCAAAGGACACGCACCCGCCCGCGAAGGGGTTCGGGTTGGTGATGCAGACGGTCATCACCTCTTCGTCGATCAGGACCACTCGGTTGAACTTCCAATGCCCGGGTTCCGCGGCCTTCTTGTCCTGCTGGAAGTTCGCGATGTTCTCCTGCTGGTCGAACTTGTAGGAGATCACGAAGCCCTCGGAGATCGGGTCCTCCATGATCCAGTCGAGCGTGTCGATCACCAGGAAGCCGCCGGAGCGCGCCTTCCACGTCAGGCATTTCTGATCCGTGCGCGTCGGGGGACTCGAGCCCGTCGTCGATCCCTGTGGCTCGAGACAGAAGGTCCCCTGGCGCGCCGGGACATAGACGTCCGGAGGCGGCCGGTCGAAGTCGAGCGGGTAGTCGATCCCGAATTCCTGGAGCAGCTTCCAGATCCGCTTTTCGCACGAGTCAGCGATGAGGTCCGAGGGAGAGTAGTTCTTGAGCTCGATCTTCTGCTTCTCGTAACGGTCGAGGAGATTCTGGCGAATCTCCCCGAGGCGGTCTCTTTTCGAGCCCATCGCGCTCCCTTGGTTTCATGCCCAGGCAATATGCCCGAGCCCAGGAGCTAGTCCTGGACCGGACTCGGTCCGGGCTGGGCCGCGATCCGGCGCTCCCGAGGTTTCACCGCAAACCAGAGAGTCAGCGAGACCTCGACGTCCACCGCGTCGTCGTTCCTCACGTTGATGAGGCAGTCCTCGTTGTTCTCGAGGGTCTCGACCACCGTGAAGAGCTTCGACAGGCGTCCGTCGCCCGCGAACTCCTTGATGTTGGGCGTGCCGGAGAGCAGGTTGACCCGCTCCGACGCGCCCACCTTCACGACCTCGAGCGATTTCAGGCGCACGAGGTTCGACGTGAAGACGTCCGCCGTCTGACCAGCCGCGGGCGTGACTGCGGGGGCCAGCGACGCCGAACGGTTCAGATAGAACGTGGACTCCTTCAGGAGGCCCACGCCGCCCGGGGGGACCGAGAACTTGAAGGTCTCCTCCAATCCTGCCCCGACCACCTTGGTCACGTTCAGGATCTTCAGGTTTCCGATTTCGACTTCGGCCATGGTCGTCCCCCGTTATGGCGATAGTCTCAGGCTCATGTTTCGCTGGAAGAGGTCCGCGCAGGGCCTCTTCCAGCGACGGCGGATGGGAGGGGCCCCGAAGGGCCCCTCCCCCCGCCTATCGGATCGCGAAGGAAAGGCGCTGGATCAGGCCGCCGCGCCGCCGGGCTCGTACTCGCCGCCCGCGAACACGATCGACAGGTCGGTCGTCGTGGTGAGGCCGTTGCCCGCGGCCTCCTGCCAGTTGACCGTGAACTCGATCGCCCGGCCGCCGGGGATGACCTTGTTCGCGCCCTGGAGGTACGTCCGGCGGTTCTCGTACTCCTGCGCGCCGTCTTCCGCGACTTCGGTCGCCGCGGTGAAGAGGACCTCCTGGTCCGTGCCGGGGGAGATGGCCGCCAGCCGGTCCTCGTCGACCGTCACCGTCTCGGGCACGATGCAGTTGAACTGGAACCAGCCCTTGTTCATCAGCGTGCGGCGCTCCGCACCCGTCAGGACGCGGTCCGTGACGAGCGCCTGAAGCTGCACGGCGAGGAACACGTTGGCTTCCTTGACCAGCGTGAAGTCGCCCGTGAAGATCGCGGAGCTCTTCTTCTTCGACGCGATGGTCACGAAGTACGACTGGGTCGTGGTCGTGGTCGACAGCGTCGCGGTGTCGAAGAGGTGCCGGTCCTTCAGGAGCCGGAACTTACGGCCCCGGAAGTCGATCGTCCGCGGGAACAACGGGAGAAGTCCTGCCCACATGGTCGCCTCCGAATTCTATGAGTTCCGATCCGGCAAACCGACGGTTTGTCCCGCGCGACAGGCGCGGGGCCGCCTGAGTCCGTCTCGGGGATTTACTTGACCACCAGTTCCGCGCCGGACATCTCTTCCTGCCGGTCGCCGCCGGAGAGGTTCTCGAGATTCTGGCGCAGCTTCTTGAGCTCGCGCTCCTCGGCCGTCGCGCCGATCCGGTTCTGCGGGAGCATCGTCGGGACAACCGTCACGCCCCGCGCCTTCGCGATCGCGCCCACCGCCACGTCGCCCACCGCATCGAGCGTGGTGGGGAACTGGCCGAGGAAGGAGCCGAGCAGGAAGGACGAGCCGCCGAAGGCGACGTTGCCGACCATCGTGAGGACGAGCGCGATCCCGCGCGATAGCGCGAGGTCGATCTGCGGGAAGATGATCCCGACCTGGGCCATCTTCGTCGCGAGGTTGATGACCGACGGGATCGTGACGTAGCCCATCACGAAGTCGGTCCCGTCGAACTTGTCGGGGATGAAGCCGATGATCTTTCCCAGGCCGCTCACTCGCGCGACCGAATGCACCGCGGGCATGCCCTCCGCGCCGAGCTCGTCCATGACTTTCGCCGCCGCGGCGTCCACGACCGGCTTCATGTTCACGCGCACCGGAGGGCAGGTCTTCGACATGGCGATCTCCTTCTCATCCTCTAGGTCTGGAACGTCCGTCTCGGAGAAAGTATACCGACTGACCTAGCCCTGTCAATAGTCTTTCGCTATTTCTATCAAATCGTCTGTCGCCAGAAATCAAGAAAGCCGGGCCGGTGTGCGGCCCGGCTTTCACCGGGGGATCTCAGTAGCCCTGGGGTTGGGTTGCTATAGGTGTGATTTGGTCGGGTCGATCGGCACGTAGCCGTAGGCTTTGAAGGCGGGGAAGAACCAGCCGAGCTTTTTGTCCGGCTCGGTGATATCCATGTCGACCCAGTCGCCCATCTCGTTCTGGCCCTGCACCCAGACGTGATGCCAGTTGGGCGAAGAGTCCGAATTCTCGCTGCCGCCGAAACGGAAACGCGCCGGGATCGCCGCGGCGAGCAGCATCGTCGAGAGGAACGTCGCGCCCTCGTCGCAATCTCCGCTCGTCCTGGGATGCACGCCTCCGGGGCCGGTGAGCGACGCGCGGAAACAGCCCGGCGCGTGGATCTGGCCTTCCAACCGCTCCACGATCTCGTCCTTCGCGCCGTAGTGCATCATCTGGTCGATCAGCCGGTCCCCCAGGATCGCGCGGATCACCGAGGGCGGCGTCATGATGTCCGCGATCTGCACGCGCGGCGTCGAGATCACCTCCCGGTCGTCGGGATCGTTGATATAACGGAAGTTGTTCTTGGTCCACTGATAGAGCGCGGCCATCTCGCAGGTCTTGTTTTTGGCCGGGCAGAGTTGCGTCACGGTCCGCGCCGTCTTGATGACGACCGGGTCGCCCATGAAATGCTCGGCGTACTGGACCATCTTCCCGATCTCGAAGCGGATGCCGCTCTCGTCGCGGCTGATCGGCCGCCGGAGCGTCTCGCCCGTGACCGGCGGCTGGTCCGCCCAGGGATCGCTCGAGAGCCCACGGTTCGCGGGACGGCGTGCGCCGTAGAGCGCCGCTTCCCGGAGGGCCGCGAGGTGGATCACGTTCATGGTCAGAGGTCCTTTTCTCGGTTCGCCATATTGCAGTCGTAGTGCCGGTAGCCTTCCTTCGTCGAGACGAACTCCGCGCCAACCGCGATCAGGTTCTTGCAGAGCTCGCACTTGGCGCTGTACCTGAACTCGTCGGCCAGATTCCGGATCGACAGGTTCGTCCCGTTCGCAAGAATCCCGTCCAGGAACTTGACCGCCTTCGTCCAGGATTCCTTGCGCCGGGTCTTCGGCACATGAGCGAGAGCCTCGCGGACCTCCGCGACCTCCGACCTCGTCAGGTTCTTCATCTGTCCCCACCGGCTCTTCCGTGCAGCGCCTCATGGGTGCGGGCCCGAGGAGTTCAACCTCGGCACTCCCGGCGTATGAAACCGATCAGGGCACCGCCCTTCGCCCGCATCCAGGAGACGCTCCAGCGCGTCCGAGATTATTCTACTCCCTGTCCGACGCCCTAGCCGGAGATTCCCATCGACGAATTCCACGCGCCGATCAGGAACCGCTGGAGCTCGTTGAACCACGAGAACCCTTCCTTGTGCGAGAAGATCGCGAGATCCTCGGGCTTCACCGCGTCCTTGATGTCCGCCAGGATCTCCTCCCACTCTCGGGACCGGAGGTAGTGGAAATGGACGCGGTACGAGGGGTCCGCGTTCATCTTGTCGAGGAAGATCTGGCCGATCATGGAGCCGTGCGGCTTCAGGGTCGGTTCGGAGACGTACTTGATCCGCTTGTTGACGTCGCGGAGGATCTCCTTCTGGAGGTTCTGGAACCACGGCTCATTGACCATGGCCTTGATGTCGTCCGCGGTCAGCATCTTCTCCCCCTTCTTGGGCGCGGCCGTCTCCGTCGCGGCGGGAGCCTGTTCCCCAGGTTTTCCCGTCGGGGCTCCCGCGATCGGCGGAGCTCCGACCTTCTTGCCCAGGAGGCCGCCTTCGACCAGCATGTCCACCCGAGCCCCGATCCGGTCGAGGCCGCCCGTGATGCCTTCCTTGATGATCTTGGCGACCTCGAGATCCTTGTCCGCGCCCGCG
>JBGPCK010000116.1:0-9611 GCA_041481715.1 Thermoanaerobaculia bacterium
CACCAGGATCCAGCCGATATGGCTCCACCAGAACCCGCGCTGGATGGGACTGTGGATATCCTCCGGCAGATCCGAGTAGCGGTGGTGGTGGCGGTGGTTCGACGCCCACCAGAGCACCCCCTTCTGCGCGGACGTCTGCCCCAGCAACGCCATCAGAAACTGGGAGACGCGGCCGAGGCGGTAGGTGCGGTGGCTGAAGTATCGGTGGAAGCCCGCGGTGATCCCGAACATGCGCAGGTAGTAGGAGCCGAGGCAAATTGCCACGCCCCGCCAGGAAAAGCCGATGAAGAAGACGCCCAGGGCGGCGACGTGGACGAGCAGGAAACCGATCACGGCGCTGGCGCGGTAGCGGGGCGACTTGGGTGTGGATTTCGGCACGGGGAATCCTCCTTCCTCCCGGAAGGCGATCGATCATAACCGGGAACCGCCGTCCGGCCTTAGGATTTGTCGATCATGGAATGGAAGCGCGGCGATTTCACCATTTCGACGGACAAGAAGCGGCTCGATCGCGAGGCGATCCACGCCTTTCTGCGCGACTGCTACTGGGCCAAGGGCATTCCCCGCGAAGTCGTGGACCGGTCCATCGACAACGCCCTGTGCTTTGGCGTCTACGACGGCCAGACCCAGATCGGCTTCGCGCGCGTGATCAGCGACTTTGCGACCTTCGCCTACCTGGGCGACGTGTTCGTCCTCGAATCCTATCGGGGACGCGGCCTCTCCAAGTGGCTGATGAAGGTGATCCTCGGCCACCCGGATCTCCAGAATCTGCGCCGCTGGAGTCTGGCGACGCGCGATGCGCACGGCCTCTACGAGCGCTTCGGCTTTCGAAAGCCCTCCAATCCCGATCGCCTGATGGAGATCGTCGACCTGGACCTCTACCTCCGCAAGGCCTAGAGACGCCTTCCCTCACCCTCTTCTCGGCGACCTGCTAACATCCGCCTCGAAGTATGACCGCCGTCCGGTAGTCGGGCTCCCTCCGGGGGGGTCGACGACTCGAAACAACAGTCTCGAAGACCGGCGCCTTGCGCCCCCGATCGCGCAGCGCCCCGCTCTGACTTTCGAAAGGACGGACTCTCATGACTTCTCCCACCGACTGGTGGAACGGCTTCTTTACCGGCCTCTTCGCCGATTTCTGGCGGGCGGCCATCCCGGCCGAAGCGACGCGCGCCGAGGTCGATTTCTTCCAGACGCACTTGCTTCTCACTCCGGGCAGCCAGGTGCTCGACGCGCCGTGCGGGCACGGCCGGCACAGTCTGGAGCTCGCGCGTCGCGGCTGCCACGTCACGGGCCTCGACTTTTCGACGGACCTTCTCGCGGCGGCGCGCCAAAGCGCCGCGCAAGAGGGTCTTTCGATCGACTGGGTCGAGCATGACATGCGCGACCTGCCGTGGAACGGAGAGTTCGACGCCGCATTCTGCGCCGGCAACTCCTTCGGCTACTTCGACGACGACGGCAACCGAGCCTTCCTCGAGGCGGCGGCGCAGGCCGTCCGGCCCGGAGGACGCTTCCTCCTCGAGTCCGGCTGGATCGCCGAGGCTCTCCTCCCGCACTTCAACGAGCGGCTCGAAATGGAGATCTCCGGCATCCGATTTGTGGCCGAGAACCGCTACGACCCGGCGCGAGGGGTCGTCGAGAACCTCTTCACCGTCAGCCGCGGCGGGGAGAGCCAGACCCGCCCCGCCGAGCACCGCGTCTACACGTACGGCGAGCTTGCACGGATGATTCGGGACGTGGGCTTTGGCGATCTGAAATCGTTCGGATCGCCAGCCGGGGAGCCCTTCGCTCTGGGCTCGCCGCAGCTCCTTCTGGTGGCGACGAGGGCGTGAGCGGGGGCGCTGCGCGGGCTCCTCCCGCCCGCGTCACCGCCGCGACAGCGCGTCGACCAGGCGTCCCACCGCCGCGTCGGCCATCGTTTGGAGCTTCCCCTCGGCCCCCTCGGGAAGCTCCCACGAGACCACGCGCAGGCCGACCATGCGCCGGCCGGGGCCGGCTGCGAAAGCCATGAGCTCGAGCGTACCCGAGATCTCATCCCACGAGAGCACGGACTCGCGGCCCGTCCAGAGAAGCACGCGACCCGAGGCGCGCGGACCGTCACGAAGCGCGATCTCGTAGCGCTCACTGGGCTTGCCCACAGAGCCAGAAGCGGCGAGCCACTTCGACAGGCCCTCGATCGTCGTGAAGAGAGGCCTCAAGGTTTCGTACTCGAAGGCCGCCGGCTGCATCGAGAGCACCGCGCTCTTTCGACGCCCGCGGAAGTTCTCGAGATAGTGCTTGAGGATGGCGAGCGACTTCTTCCACCCTGAGTCCACCCCGTCGTATTCGTCGTCCCACTCCGCGCCCTCGAGAAAGCCGGAATTGACGAGCTCGACGAGAGTCTGCCCCCCTTCCCGGCGGATCGTGACATCGAGCAGGAAAGGGCCGCGCCCGGGGATCGTGCCGCCCAACGCGAAGCGCCGCCCGGGCTCCGCCGCAACGACTTCGTAGGGCATCCGGTAGCCGAACTTGTCGAAGAACCAGGTGACCGTTTTGCCGGCCTCGGGGATTCCCTCCGCCCGGTCTACGAACCAATGCGCGATCCTCTCGGGGTCGGCCCAGGCCTGCCAGACCTCGTCGGGTGTCGCACTCGTTCGCATCTCTACGCGGATGACTCGCTGCCCCGGCTTGCCTTCGGTCATCGTTCTCTCCCTTCAGGCGCCGCACCCTCCTCCGGTGCGTGCGGGTAGCAGCCGAGCACCAAGCGATAGGGTCGTCCCGGCGCCGGCCGTCCGTTCGGAAGCTCGTTGACGGAGCTGTGCCGCGCGATGACGTCCACGACCGCCTGCCGCAGCGCCCGCGCGAACTCGGCCCTTTGCTCCGGGCTCTCGAAACGAAACTGTGACTTCAAGGACAGGGTCGAGAGCCTCTTGCCCTCTTTTCCCGCCGCGTTGGAGGCCCGGGCAAGGTCGGACTGCATCTGCGACGTGAGGGCCAGCAAATAGGCCGCGCTGGCCGTGTCCTGGATCTCGCGCCAGTCGGCCGAAAGGTCGCCCAGAACGGCCGGAATCAGCAGGAAGCTGCGCGCCACCGCGACGTATCGCTGCTCGACCATGTTGCGCTTGCGTTGCCGGCCGGCCCGCCGAAGCAGTCCCCGCTCAGCCAGGCGCCGCACGTGGTAATTCACCCGCTGCCGGGGCATACTCAGCTTTCCGGCAATTTCCGTGGCGGACGCCGGCTCCCGCGCGAGCTTCAAGATTTGCATCCGGAGAGGATTCAGGAGGGCTTCCGCCCGCGCTTCATCCTTGACGCATTCGAGATCCGGGAGCCGTTCCGCGGTTGACTCCATTGACAACTATTATTATCTAGACAAATATACTTGTCAATAGAATATGGCGAGAATCCTTTCTTTCGGCGCCGCAATAGTTTGGCGTGCGAACCCGTTTCTCGACCCATGTGCATAGAATCCGACCAAGGGGAGAGCGCCTGTGCCACTGAAGCCCGGATCACGATGTAGCGGTTTCGACGGAGCCTGACGATGGCCAAACTGGGATTCTTTGGTGGCGCCGTCTCGTCCCGCGAAGGCCGGCGGGCTGGCCGGCGCGGCTCCTCGGACGAAGGAAAGAAGAAGCCCCTTCCCTTCTCCGTGATCGTCCGAGACGCCAGGGAGTTGGTTGTGGCGCGCAGGGGACGCCTGGCCGTTGGGCTGGCCCTGCTGCTGGTCAATCGCATGGCCGGCCTCGTTCTTCCCGGCACGACCAAGTTCCTCCTCGATGAGGTGATCGGCAAGGGGCACCGGGAGCTGCTCGGCAAGCTCGTGCTCGCCGCCGGCGGAGCCACCCTTCTACAGGCCGTGACGTCCTTTGCGCTCTCTCAGCTTCTGGGCAAGGCCGCGCAACGCTCCATCACCGAGATGCGCCGCCGGGTCCAGAGGCACGTTGGGCGCCTCTCGATCTCTTATTTCGACCAAACAAAAGTGGGGGCTCTGCTCTCGCGGGTCATGACCGACGCGGAGGGGATCCGCAACCTCGTGGGCACGGGACTCGTGGAGGTGCTGGGCGGCCTGATCACCGCCGTCTTCGCGCTTGCGATCCTCTTCTACCTGAACACGAAGCTGACGCTCATCGCGCTCGCGGTCCTGTCGCTCTTTTCAGTGGTGCTCCTCTACGCGTTCAAGACGCTGCGCCCCCTCTTCCGTGAGCGCTCGAAGATCAACGCCGAGGTCTCGGGGCGCCTGACCGAGTCCCTTTCGGGGATCCGCGTCGTGAAGGCCTATCGCGCGGAGCGGCGCGAAGCCATGGCCTTCTCGAAGGGCGTGCATCGCCTCTTTCGCAACGTAGCCCAGACGATGACGGGGTTCTCCGCCGTCACGGCCTTCTCGACCCTCCTGCTCGGAGTCGTGGGTGTCGCCATCCTCTGGATTGGGGCCAACGACGTCCTGGCCCACCGGATGACGATCGGCTCCTTTTTCTCCTTCACGCTGTACCTCGGCCTTCTCGTCGGGCCGGTCGTCCAGATGGTCTCGATCGGCAGCCAGATCACCGAGGCCTTCGCCGGCCTCGAACGGATCCGCGAGATCCGAAACGAGCTGGCAGAGGATGCCGGGGATGAGAAGCTCGAGCCCCTCCCGCCGCTCGCCGGACGGGTCGAGTTCCGGGACGTCCATTTCGAGTATCGGGTCGGGGTCCCGGTCATCCGCGGCGTCTCCTTCATCGCCGAGCCAGGAACCTCGACGGCGCTGGTTGGGTCCTCCGGGTCCGGAAAAAGCACGGTGATCGGCCTCGTCGCGGCTTTCTACCGGCCCAGTTCCGGCCAGATCCTAGTGGATGGGCACGATCTGGCCGGGGTGCGCCTGTCCGACTACCGCTCGCACCTGGGCGTCGTGTTGCAGGACAATTTCCTCTTCGACGGCACGGTCTTCGAGAACATCGCCTACGCGCGTCCGGACGCTTCTCCCGAAGAGGTCCGCCGGGCGGCCGAGATCGCACGCTGCGACGACTTCGTCACGAAGTTGCCCGAGGGCTACGAAACGGTCGTGGGCGAGCGGGGAGTCAAGCTCTCCGGGGGGCAGCGCCAGCGCGTCGCGATTGCGCGGGCGATTCTGGCGGACCCACGCGTCCTGATCCTGGACGAGGCGACCTCCTCCCTCGACAGCGAAAGCGAGGCGCTCATTCAGGAAGGGCTGACCGAGCTGATGAAAGGGCGCACAACTTTCGTGATCGCGCACCGCCTTTCGACGATTCGCAAGGCCGACACGATCCTCGTCCTCGAGGCTGGCTCGATCGTCGAACGGGGCCGGCATCAGGAGCTCCTCGAGCGAGGCGGCCGCTATGCCGAGCTCTACAACCGGCAGTACGGCCTCGAGACCAATCTCTTCCGCAACCCGGGAGAATCGGCCGAGGTCCCGGAGAAGGCGGCCCCGGCCGCCTCCCTGGCGGATAGCCGGATCGGAAGCCTGCCCCTGGTCGGCGGCGGGGCAACGGAGTGACCTTTCGAGGTCGGGATCCCTCGCTTCGCTCGCAACGGCGCGACGCGCCCTGCGCGACCCGTTAGTTTCGCCGGCCGCCCAGGAACCGCAGCAGGAACAGGAACAGGTTGATGAAGTCGAGGTAGAGGGCGAGCGCTCCAACGATCGCGTAGGAGCCGATCCGCCCTTCGGGAGTCACCGCCGCCATCTGCTTCAACCGCTGCGCGTCCCAGGCCGTCAGGCCCGTGAAGGCGATCACTCCCATGACGGAGATCGCAAACTGCAACGCGTCGCTGTGCCAGAAGATACCCACGGCCGAGGCCAAGAGCACGCCAATCACGCCCATGAAGGCGAACTGGCCCACGCCCGCGAGACCTCGTTTCGTGGTCGAGCCGAAGAGTGCCAGCGCACCGAACATTCCGGCGGTCACGATGAAAGTCGTCGCGATCGACGTCCCGGTGTAGGCGAGCAGGACGAAGGAGAACATCGCGCCGTTCAAGGCGGAGTAGACGACGAAGACCGCCGCCGCGGTGCCGGGCGCAAGACTCTGCACTCGGAAGGTCAGCAACAGCACCAGACCGAACGGAGCCAGCAAGAGCCCCCAGCGGAGGATCGGGTTGGCCACGATCACCTGAAGGATCGTGGGCGATCCCGCCACGGCAAACGCCACGGCGGCCGTGATCCCGAGGCCGACGAACATCCAACCGTAGACCTTTCGGAGAAAGGCGGTCACGCGTTCGGCTCCGGCAATCGTCGTCGCCGCGAAGGCCGACTGCGGGGTCATCGAAAAATTGTCATCCATGTCGCGCTCCTTGGGCCGGGTCGGACCCGTCCCAAAAACGATTCTATCGAGTCCAGGATTCCCGGACCGGATCTGCTAGCTTAGTTGACCTGGTACCGCAGAGCCTCCAGGTACTTGAGAGCGACCGGGTCTCCAGGGCACTGCGCGAGCGCGCCCTCGAACTCGACGAGAGCCTCGGCGAGATCGCCGCGGGCGGCGTGTAACCGGCCGAGGTTCAGGAACGGGAAGTGCCTGGGCTCGTAGCGCGGCGCCTTCTTGGCCCGCTCGAACCAGGGCACCGCCTCCTCCGGCCGCCCCTGCTCCATCAGGTAGCAGCCGATGTCGTTGTAAGGGTTGCCGAAGGCGGGGTCCGTGGCGATCGCCTTCCGGCACTCGTCGATCGCCTCGGCGAGCCGTCCCTCGAAAGAATAGGCCCAGCCGCGGAACGTGTAGGCCTCGGCCGTCGGATGGGTCTCGAGCGACCGTGTGAAGAGCTTCACCGCCTCCTCGAGGCTGCCGGAGAGCAGCTTCGCCGTGCCCAGCCGCCAAAGCTCGAGAGCCTGTTCGAGGGCGCTTTCCGTCACAAGGAAAAATTGTACTCCGCGATCCTCCCGGCGCGGGCCCCCGGGGCGTTAAGCTCTTGCTTGTCGGCGCCGCGAGATCGGCGCGAAGGAGGTTCCATCCGAGCGCGTACCGCCATTCTCCTCGCGGCAGGCTTCATCGCTGGAGCTCTGACCGCGTACTATCTTCTCTGGCGCACCCACGCGCTCTTGCCCGGGCATCCGCTAGCGCTGCGAACCTCGGAGATCCTGTCACCGCCGGCCCGACCACCGCGCACGATCCCGCCGGTGGCGACGTCGACGCCGAGCCCCGAGCCGGCCGCGACTGTTACGCCGGCGCAGTAGAATCGTTACTCTCGACGCACCTCATGAACGACCGGAAATACCGCCACCGCGGCTACATGGACTCGGGCGGCGAGGAACGCGGGCGCGGGCGCAGCCCGGCCGGCCCGCCCCGGACCGAAGGCGCGCCCCGGGGGCGGGGCATCGACCTCGACAAGGCGGTCGTCTTCGCCTGCAAGTCCTGCGGCGAAAAGCGCCGCGACTTCGAACAGCTGGGGCTCGACACGACCTGCGGCAAGTGCGGCGCCGACCTGCACACCTGCGCCCAGTGCGCAAACTTCGACACCTCGGCGCGGTACGAATGTGCGAAGCCCATCCCCGCCCGGGTCGCGGACAAGAAGAAACGCAACGCCTGCACCTTCTTCTCGCCCGCGCAGTCCTTCGACCTGACCGGATCGCGGGGCAGCGAATCGCCCGACGACGCCCGGGCGGCGTTCGATCGGCTCTTCAAGAAGTGATTTTGCGCCGGGCTTGCCCGGCGCAAAATAATCATCCGGAGGAGAGCGAAGGATTCCCGACTCCAGACCCTGCGCTCGCGTAATTCCCGCGCTCCTCAGGAGCTCTCCGCCTCCCGGATCGCCCTCCTCAATACCGCCCGCAGCATCTTCTGAGTCAGCTTCCCGGTGAAGGTGTTCTGCTGGCTGGGATGGTAGGAACCGTAGAGCGTGTGCGGACCCACCTCGACCCGCACGCCGTGCGCGAAGCGCGGACGCGGGGAGGGTCCCGGGCCTGCGTCCCGTAGCGCGCGGAGGCTTTGCTCGAAGGCGAGCGCCCCGAGCGCGACGAGGACATGAGGCCCCGCGACGAGCTTCAACTCCCGCTCCAGATACCCGCGGCATCGGGCGAACTCCTCGGGCATCGGCCGGTTTCCGGGCGGAGCGCAGCGGCAGGCCGCGGTGAGCAGCGCTCCCTGGAGCCGCAGGCCGTCTTGCGAATGGCGCGACGCGGGGAGGCTCGAGAGGCCCACGGCGTGCAGCGCGCGAAAGAGGAAATTTCCCGATTCGTCGCCCGTGAAGAGACGGCCGGTCCGGTTGCCGCCGTGGGCGGCCGGAGCGAGCCCAACCAGAACGAGGCGCGCGCGCGGATCGCCGAAGGCGGGCAAGGGACGAGCCCAGTAGGTCTCTCCCCGAAAGCGCCGCGGCGGATGGCGCGCGGCCTCCTGGCGCCACGCGGTCAACCGGGGACAGCGCCGGCAGGCGATGACTTCCCGCTCGATCGCGAGAGCGAGACGCGCCGCTTTATCGGCGGGAATATGTGCCCATCAGCTCTCCCTGGGCCAGGACGTGCCCTTCCATGGCGCGCCGCAGCTCTGCCAGCGTCGCGCCCGGAGGCAGCGCGACTTCTCGGTCGAGCGCGTAGATGCGGAAGAAGTAGCGGTGTGTTCCGCTCGGGGGAGCGGGCCCTCCATAGCCGAGCCTGCCGAAGTCATTCTTGCCGTGCGTGCCGCCGCCCGGCACCGCCGCGGCGGCGGGCACGGCCTCCGGCAGAGCGGTGGCCGAGGCCGGGAGGCCGTAGACGACCCAGTGGACCCAATTGCCTCTCGGGGCGTCCGGGTCCTCGCAGACGAGAGCCAGACTCCGGGCCTGCGGCGGCACGCCGCTCCAGGAGAGCTCCGGAGAGACGTCGGCGCCGTCGGCCGTGTGGCGGGCAGGAATCGGCTTTCCGTATGCGAAGGCCTCGCTTTCGAGCCGGAGCCTCGCGTCCTGCGCCAGGGTCCCGCCCCTACTTCTTCGGCTTGGGAGAGCCCGCCGCCGGCAGCGGAGCGGGCACACCCATCGAGCGCCAGCGCTTCTTCTTCTCCTCCCAGTCCCCGAGAGCCCGCTTGCGGTTGGCTGCGGCCGCTGACGCGCGGCGATCGTCGTCCGTTTCGGGCGCGGCTTGCGAGGCGGTCTCGGTTGCGGGCTTCTCGTCGGCCATGCCCCCATTCTAGGGAATCCGGGGGCCGGCGGAAACCCGGGATGGAAGCTATGGATTCACGTTCAGCACGGCGGTCATCGCCGTGAGGTGGACTTTGCAGAAGTACCGGAACGACTTCCCTCGGTCAGCCTCCATGATCATCAGGTCGAACTTGCTGCCAGCGCTCCTCACATTCGAGTCCCACTTTCCGTCCCCCGTGCATGGGGGGCAGTTGCCCGAGGTCGTCGAATGGGGGCCGGCCTTCCATTGCCATTCCACCGTGTCTCCGACGTTCACCGTGGTGACGTTGTTGCCGCTGACCAGATCTTGAAAGAAGAAGCTGTGAATTTCCACGACCCGCGTCTGGCTCGCCCCCGGCGTCGGGGTCACGGTCGGAGTCGGCGTCGGCGAGCCCGCCGTGGCGGTCGGCGTCGGTGTGGCGTTGAACTCCGAGGTGTCGGCGCCGAGGCAGATGCGGTTGCCGGTGGCCGGATTGTTCTTGACCTTCACGGCTCCCGTCGTGTTGTCTTTGACCGTCAACTCATACTCCAGATCGGACAACTGCCCCCAGAACAACCAAAAGTCGTTGTTC
>JBGPCK010000117.1:0-9390 GCA_041481715.1 Thermoanaerobaculia bacterium
TAGGGGTTTGCGTGGACACCCATCCGCTGCCGTCCAGCGCGTTCGATCAGGTTGTGTTACCGCACCTGGATGCGGCTTACAACCTGGCGCGCTGGTTGACTCGCAACGGGCACGACGCCGAAGACGTTGTGCAGGAGGCGTATCTGCGGGCACTGCGATTTCTTGGCGGCTTTCGCGGCGGCAACGCGCGGGCGTGGCTGCTCGCCATCGTGCGCAACACCTGCTACGACTGGTTGCGGCGCCATCGCCCGTCCGAAGTGCCTGTCTCGTTCGATGAAGAGCTCCACAGCGCCGTCGGTCAGAGCCCGACCCCAGAGGACTTGGTGATAGAGCAAGCCGACCGGCTTCGGCTGCGCGAAGCGCTCGAAACGCTGCCGCTGGCTTGGCGCGAGGTCCTGATCCTCCGAGAGCTCGAAGGCCTGTCCTACAAGGAGATCGCGGACGTCGCAGGCATCAAGATGGGCACGGTGATGTCGCGGCTGGCGCGCGCGCGCGCCGGGCTGCAGCAGCAGCTCGCCCTCGATCTCAAGAGGGAGTGAGCGGGGTGAGCTGCAGTGAGTTCCGAACGTTCCTCCACGGTTACGTGGACAGCGAGCTCGATCTCGCCCGTCACGTGGAGATCGAGAGCCATCTGCGCACCTGCGGCGCCTGTTCGCGGATCTATCAGGCGCAGCTGGCGCTGCGCTCGGCGCTCAAATCCGAAGAGCTGTACTTCCGGGCGCCGGCTCGTCTCGAGCGGCAGGTTCGAATGGCCGCGCAGCGGGCGGAACGGAAGTCGTGGCTGCCGCGTCTGCAGATGCCTGACTGGATCGGCGCCGCCGCGGCGGCCGCGGCGGTCGTGGCCCTCGCGGTATTCGTTTGGCCGATGCTTTCGCGCCCGTCGCTGACGGAGCGAATCGCGCAGGACGTCGTCTCGGCGCA
This sequence comes from Thermoanaerobaculia bacterium, assembly GCA_041481715.1. Taxonomy (GTDB): domain Bacteria; phylum Acidobacteriota; class Thermoanaerobaculia; order UBA5066; family Gp7-AA6; genus DATBFU01. Next base: position 922 of record JBGPCK010000117.1, read on the forward strand.
CATCCGGTCGCTGATGCCGGGCCACCTGACCGATGTGGCATCCTCCGAGCACCACACGGTGAAGCCGTGGTTCGCGGGCAAGCTGGACTTCTCCCCACCCGTCGCCGATCTGAGCGCCGAAGGCTTTCCGCTCGTTGGCGGCCGGCTTGACTATGCGGCGGATCGACCGGTCGCCGCGCTCGTCTATCGCAAAGGGGAACACTTCATCAACCTCTTCGTCTGGCCGTCAGCATCGAAGCGCGAGTTCACGGAGGCAGCCGACGCCCGCCAGGGCTACAACCTTCTCTACTGGACTCGCGGCCAGACCAACTTCTGGGCGATCTCGGATCTCAACGCGACCGAGCTTCGGCAGTTCGCTCGCCTCGTGCGGGGTCGCTGAGGAAGCTATCGTGGCCTGCGACTCTCGGATTTCCTACACGCCCAAAAAGGAATTTGGCCCCCAATAGTTCCCGGTTGGAACCTTCTTGCCGCTCGCGGCGCAAATAGCCTCCCGACCGCCCCATTTCTGCGGCACTGTCCCTGCCGCTCGCGGCGCGAATAGTCTCCCGACCGCCCCATTCCGGCGGCACTGTACCGGTCGCTCGCGACGCGAATAGTCTCCCGACCGAAGGGAGGGAGGAGGTTCGCGCCGCGGGAGCGAAGCGCAGCGAGGTGGTCAGGCGCGCGGCCGAGCGTGGATCCGCGAGCCGCGCGCCGGTGGCGAAGCCAGACCTCCGAGCAAGCGCAGCGACGGTCATCGGGCCGCCTTCTCGCGAATCTGCCGTTCGAGCTCGCCACCCCAGCCGAGCACGAGATTGATCTGAGTGACGGGGCTCACCGGCTGCGTGCTCTGGATGAGCAAGAAGTGTTTGTCGTCCGGCGTCACCTCGTAGTAGCGGCCGGAATCGAAGCAATTGCATGGGAACAGGAGCTCCGGCCGGCCGACCGCAAGAGCATGGCTGGTGTCTACCGTCACGCGCATCAGCTTGTCGCCCTCGAAAAAGAAGAGCTCCCGTCCGTCTCGGGACCACTCGGGCCGTGCGCCCCCTCCCGTCGAGACCTGCCATTTGCCGCCGGGGCCCGGAAATGGGCGGAGGTAGACCTCGCTCCGGCCGGACTCGTTCGACTCGTAGGCGATCCAGCGACCGTCCCGTGAGAACTCGCCGAACCATTCCCGGAAAGAGGAACGCACGAACGGATAGGGCTTGCGGTCCCCTCCCACCGGAAGGATCCAGATGTCGAGGCCGGTCTTTGGATCCTGCTCGTCGAACGACAGGAAGCGGCCGTCGGCGGACCACGAGGTAGCGAATTGCCAGTTCTTGCTGTTGAAAAGGAGTTCCTCCGGACCACTCCCGTCCGCAGGCCGCCAGTAGAGGCCGTAGAGGCCGTTTCGCAACGACGTGTAGACGACCCGTTTCCCATCGGGCGTCCAGAGCGGGTCGCGGTTGTCGTTCTCGAACGTCAGCCGCGTGAGAGTCCCGCGATCGAGGTGGTAGACCCAGATGTTCCAACTCGCGCCCTCGACGGTCATGGCGATCTCGCGTCCGTCCGGCGAAAGAGAAAGATCCTCGTAGGAACTCGCGTCCGAGGTGACCGTCGTCGAAACCCCCTTCCGGTCCGCCATCATGACCCGCCTCTTGACAGCGGTGCGCTCTCCGGCAACGTAGGCGAGCGCCCCGCTTCTCGAAACGGCAAACTGCTCGATTCCGGATGCGGAGTCGGGCATGACCCTCTCGACGACCGGGACGGGCTGGCCGAGAAGCTTCAGACCACGCGGATCGAACGGCGCGGCCAGGATGGCGCCGGAGCGGCCAAAGACGATGAACCCCGGCTCCACGTAGCGAGGGTTCGTGCCCTGGGAAATGATCACCTGCGACTTGCCCGTCTTCAGGTCGAGCACGGCGATGTGGGCCTGGCTCGCCTGAAACCCTCCGAGGCTCGCGAAGAGAATCCCCTTTCCGCCCGGAAGGGATTCGGGTTCCAGAAGCTCGCCGCGCGTTGCATCGGGCTTGACGATCTCCTCGCACTTTCCGCCCGAAGGGGCGGCGCGCATCAGGCTCCCGTTCGTCGACGGAACGAGGATGCTTCCGTCGTCGGCCCAGGCCGCGCTTCCCAGCCCGGAAACCGGCGTGTCGCAAACCGGTTGGGACGGTCCCCCCGACACGGCCATCTTCTGGACTCTTCCTCCGACGAAGTACCCCAGCCACTGACCATCGGGAGAGAAAAAGGGTGCCGTCGCGCCTTCGGTATCGGGAAGCTCCCTCGCGTCGAAGGAGCCTATGGAACGCAGGTAGAGCGCGCTCGTTCCGGACTCCTTCTTCGCGACGTAGGCGATCTCCGCTCCGTCCGGCGACAATGCGAGGTTCGGCAAGTCTTCGACGAAAATCGCCTGCCCCCGCGGGAGCGTGACGTTCAACCGAACCACCGAGTCTCTAGCCGATCGCTGGTGACGCATCGCGGCGACCCCCGCGACCAGCCCGGCGCCGAGCGCCACCCCGGCCAGCGTCGACGCCATCATCCGCCCCCGTCCGGCGCCCCGCGAAGCCACCCCCGCGGCGGTCTCCGGGCGGGTGCCGATGAGGCTGGCCGGAGCCTCTTCCATCGCGATGCGGGCTTCCCCGACGTCGCGCAGTCGCCGCTTCGGGTCCCGTTCGAGACAGCGTTCGAGCAGCCGCCGGATCGCCGGGCGCGTTCCGGCAGGCAAGGGTTCCCAGTCGATGTCCGCCCTGAGCACTGCCGCCAGCGTGTCGGATACCGTCTCACCGTGAAAGAGGCGCTGGCCGGTGAGCATCTCCCATAGGACACAGCCGAACGCCCAGATGTCGGACCGCTTGTCGGCCGGCTTTCCGCGCGCCTGCTCCGGCGACATGTACGCCGCCGTCCCCAGGATCACCCCCGCCTGCGTCGCCACCGCTGTGATCGTCGGCGAACGCGTCATATCGGGCGACGAGGCCCCCGCGACCGGATCGAGCGCCTTCGCCAGCCCGAAGTCGAGCACCTTGACCTGGCCATCCGGCGTGACCTTCACGTTGGCGGGCTTCAGGTCCCGGTGCACGATCCCCTTCTCGTGCGCCGCCTCGAGGGCATCCGCAATCTGGCGCGCGATCGCGAGGGCTTCGTCCACCGGAATCGGCCCCGCCGCGATCCGCTCGCCGAGCGTTTCGCCCTCGACGAGCTCGAGCACGAGTGCCTCGAGATTGCCGGATTTCTCCAGCCCATAGATCGCCGCGATGTGGGGGTGGTTCAACGACGCCAGGACCTGCGCCTCGCGCTGGAACCGCGCCAAACGCTCGGCATCTTCCGCAACAGCCTCCGGCAGCACCTTGATCGCCACGTCGCGATTGAGCTTCGCGTCGCGAGCCCGATAGACTTCCCCCATCCCGCCCGCGCCGAGCGGGGACAGGATCTCGTAGGGGCCGAGCTTCGTCCCGGCAGCGAGACTCACGTCAGACCATCTCCCGGAAGCGATCTCGTGCTATCAACGCGGCAACTCTACCTGCCGCTCGCGGCGCGAATAGTCTCCCGACCGAAGGGAGGGAGGAGGTTCGGGCCGCGGGAGCGCAGCGCAGCGTGGGGGTCTGGCGCGCGGTCGCGGGTGGATTCGCGAGCCGCGCGCCGGTGGCGAAGCCAGACCTCCGACCAAGCGGAGCGACGGTAGACCTCCCCCATTCCGCCCGCGCCGATCGGCGCGACGATTTCGTAGGGGCCGAGACGGGTCCCGGCGGAGAGTGTCATCGGATGTGGCTGGAATTCTATGCCCCGAGGACTGGGCGGTTGCCTGAGTTCCTTCCCGTCACGGCGCGCCGCCGCGGATCCCGGAGCGCGCGAGAAGCTAGCCCGGGGTCCGGCTCGCTGCGAGCCATTCGCCGGAGAGGACGGACCGTACGGAGCGAATGTGATTGAATGACCCGCCGTTGGAGGCGGCTATGACCCGAGCTCAGAGGCTCTTCGTCGCTTTGGCGTCCCTTCTCGCTCTTTTACCCGCCGTCACCGTAGCTCAGGAGCCGGCCCCGGCCGCGCCCGTGCGACCGGTCACGGACACCTACTTCGGTCAGGCCGTGGTCGACCCGTATCGCTGGCTGGAGAAGACCAAGGACGCAGAGGTCGTCGCTTGGATGAAGGCGCAAAACGACTATACCCGCGCCGTGCTCGACCGTATTCCGGGGCGCAAGGAGCTTCTGGAGAGGATCCAGACGCTCGACAATGCCGGTGTCTCCGTTCCGGAAGTCCAGCGAGGCGGCGGGCTCTTCTTCTACGTGAAGGTCGAGCCGGGCTCCGATAACCGAAAGCTCTACGTGCGCGATGGCCTCAAAGGACAGGAGCGACTCCTCGTCGACCCCGAGAAACTCTCCAAGGACGGGAAGCACTGGTCGATCGATTACTTCACGCCCTCCCTGGACGGGATGTACGTCGCGTACGGCGTCTCCGAGGGCGGTTCCGAGAATAGCGTGCTTCACGTCCTCGAGAGCGCGACCGGAAGAGTGCTGCCGGAGTCGATCGATCGCGTGCAGTTCGGCGGCTCGGTGTCGTGGCGAGACGACGGGCGCTCCTTCGTGTTCAACCGGCTGCAGAAGGTCGCGCCGGACGCGCCGCCGACGGAAAAGTACCGCAAGAGCCTCGACTGGCTCCATGTCCTCGGAAGGGATCCGGAGAAGGAGTCGCCGATCTTCGGGCTCGGCGTCTCGAAGGGGATCAAGATCACGGAGGACGATTTCCCGGCGGTGGTCTTGACGCCAGCCTCGCCCTGGGCCTTCGGCCTCGTGATCCACGGCGTCCAGAACGAGCCGACGATCTATGCCGCGCCGGTGGCGTCGCTCGGAGCCGCGGACACGCCTTGGCACCTGATCGCCGACGTGGACGATGCGGTCACCCGCTTCGACGCGCGCGGCGAGACGATCTACCTGCTGACGCACAAGGACGCCTCGCGGTTCAAGGTCCTCGAAACGAGCATCGCGCATTCGGATCTTCCCAAAGCGAAGGTGCTCGTCGCGCCGGGCGAGGTCGTCATCACGGGGCTCGGCGTGGCGCAGGACGCGCTCTACGTTCAGGACCTCGACGGCGGCCTCGGGCGTCTCCAGCGGGTGCCCTTCGACGGCGGCGCGCCGCAACCCGTGGGGCTTCCGTTCGACGGAGCGATCCAGTCGCTCGTGACGGATCCACGCTTTCCCGGGGCGCTCTTGTCCTTGACGTCGTGGACGAAGTCGCGCCTCTGGTTTCTTTACGATCCCAAGACGGGCCACGCGACCGACACGGGCATCGTGCCCCCTTCGCCCGTGGACTTCTCCGGAATCGAGTCGGAAGAGGTGAAGGCCAGGAGCGCCGACGGCACGATGGTGCCGCTCTCGATCATCCACAAGAAGGGGCTCGCCCGAGACGGGTCGAATCCGACCTGGCTCACGGGATATGGAGCCTACGGAATCTCGATCGATCCGGCCTTCCAGCCGACTCGGCTGTCCTGGTACGAGCGGGGCGGTGTGGTCGCCGTGGCGCACGTGCGGGGCGGCGGCGAGTATGGCGAGGACTGGCACCGCGGCGGGCAGAAGCTCACGAAGCAGCACACGATCGACGACTTCCTCGCGTGCGCCCAGTATCTGATCGACCAGAAGTACACTTCGTTGGCTCGCCTCGCGGGCGAGGGAACCAGCGCCGGGGGCATTACCATCGGCGGCGCGATCACACAGAGGCCGGATCTGTTCGGCGCGGCGCTCATCCGCGTGGGTGACTCGGACGCGCTGCGCTCGGAGCTGATGGAGAGCGGGCCCGCCAACATCCCTGAATTCGGCACCGTGAAGGATCCGGACGGCTTCAAGGCGCTCTACGCGATGGCGGCCTATCATCACGTCAAGCCGGCCACGCGGTACCCCGCCGTGCTGCTGACGACCGGTGCCAACGACCCGCGCGTGGCGCCGTGGCAAGCGGCCAAGATGGCGGCGCGTCTGCAGGCCTCGACCACGAGCGGGAAGCCCATCCTTCTGCGCGTCGACTACGACGCGGGTCACGGACTCGGCTCAACGAAGTCGCAGGGCGACACGGAGCTCGCCGACGAGGAAGCCTTCCTCCTCTGGCAGCTCGGCGTGCCCCCGTTTGCGACCGTCCAATAGCGGTCCTGAAAATTGAGGGTGGCGGCCGCGAGCGAAGCCGACGTGTCCGGCGACTTTGCTCTGGTCGCGCGGCGAGGAGAAGTAACCGAGCGGAGGAGCCTTGCGGCGCGGGAGGTGGAGCGGAGCGAGGGATCAGGCACGTGGTCGAGGCCGTCTTGCCGAGCCGCGTGCCGGTGGCGAAGCCAGGTCCCGAGCGCAGCGAAGCCGACTTCAGTGCGGCGGGCGCTCGGGCGCCCACGGCGCGATGGCCAAGTCTGCCGGCAGTCGCACGGCCTGGTATAGCGTGGCGACGAGCTCGTTCTTCTCGCCCGCGCGGAACGGGTTGTCGTATTCCCACACGATTTCCTTGCCCGGCGTGACTTCGATGGCGCGGCCTTCGGCGGACACACTGATGAGGGTGTTTCCGTTGCCGAGCCGCTGCACGAACCCGTTGGCCGCCGAAAAGAACCGCTCCGCCTCGCCTTCGCCGTAGCGCCAGGAGATCTCCTGGGTGAGGGGATCGACCTCGAGCACGCGCGACTGGCCCACGCGCATGCTGCCGAAGTTGTCGAACAGGAGGAGTCGGCCGGTCTCGAGCAGGCGGGGCGAGTGCTGCGCCCGCCACTGGCCCGAGAGCGCCCAGACGATCTTCTCCGATCCCGGGTCGAGGATGCCGACGACACCGAGGGCATGGATCGAGACCAAGATGTTTCCACGGCGAAAGTGCGGCGAACGGGAGGCGAGCGTGCCGTCGAAGACCTGAATTGCGTTGGCGTGGAAGAGGTCGCCTTCGCTCCTCATGGGGACGAGCTCGGGAGCGTAGTCCGATTTTTCGAAGGCCCGAAGCAGGGAGATGCTCCGGACGATCCGCCCGTCGGGCGTCAGGGTGGTGACGAAGTCCTCGAAGACCGGATCGTATCGGCTGATCTCAGGGAGAATCTTCTTCTGCCGCGTCAGGACGTAGATCAGGCCCTCGCCGTCCACGGCGATGTCGTGGTTGGCGCGACAGAGGTTGGCCCACTTCAGGCGCGAGCGGCTGTCGACGCGCATGATCCCGATGTTCTCCCACACCACCAGCAAGTCGCCGTCGGGCAGAAGCACCGCCCGGCGCCAGAACTTGTCGTAGTCGCTCGCGTCGGGATCCTTTTTGAGGCCGGGCCAGACCCGGTCGATGTCGAGGGCCCAACGGTGGCGCAATACGCCGCTCATGTCCGTGAGACGCGCCTCAGGAGCGTGCCCCGACAGGAAAAGGTTCCAGCCTGGGAAGGCTCGAGCCGCGTCGTAGACTCTCACGCCTCCGCTCTCGGTGGCGGGGTTGGAACCGCGAAGGTAGGGAAGTTGGAGCAGCGCGCCGACCGCGTTGCGCTGCGCGAGCCCGGTCGTTCCATCGGCCGGCCGATTCCAGCGAAAACTGCGCACCCGAGGAGACGGCAGGCTCCGGTAAACGGCCTTCAACGACCAGTACGGGAACCAGTGATTCCCTCTGGCGGCGAAACCATAGAGCATCGCGGCGGCCAGGCCGGCGGCCAGCGCGAGGACACGGAGGAGCCTTCTCAAACGTTCAACGGTTGGCGACCAGCGGCTCGCCGGGTAGCACCTCGGCCGCGAGCTCTGACGGCTCAAGAGCCGACTTTTTCGAGCGCACCATCGGCACCATCTTACCGATGTCTCCGGGAGCCGGTCATCGCCGTTTCCGTGGGCGTAAGAGGTTACGCGAACCGCGGGCAGGGTAGTGAATCGCCCGACCTTCCGACCGACGAGAAAGCAGGCAACCCTTTCAGCGCCGCCGCCTCGGGCAACGTCCAGCCCGACGACGCGACGGCGAGGCAGCGGTGCGTCGAATGGAACATGAATCTTCTGGCGCTTCAGAAGCGGGGCGGCTGGTCCACGCTCGCAGGGCGGAGGTCCCTTGCAAGCGTGAGCGACGTTGCGTGCCTGCCCCGGTTCGCGACGCGAGGAGTCTCCCGAGGTAATCGAGGGAGGAGCCTCGCGCCGCGGGAGCGAGCGCGCAGTGAGGGACCAGGCGAGCGATCGAGGCCGCGACCGACCGAGTCGATCGCCGGTGCGCCTGCAGGGTGCAGGTCCCTCGCAAGCGCGAGCGACGTGCGCAACTGGCTCATCCGTGCGGCGTGATCGCGGAACGTCTCTTGCGTGCACCCCGATCGATCCGAAGGGTTTCGATGAGAGCCGAGAGCGCCGCCGGCTGCTGTCGCCGACTTGGGTAGTACAGAAAATAGCCAGTGAACGGCGGGCACCAATCTTCGAGCACCCGCACGAGTGCGCCGCTCCCTAGGTGCGGCGCTGCCTGCTCCTCCAGCAGGAACGCCAGACCGACGCCATCGATCGACGCCCGGATCAGGAGTTTCGCGTCGTCGACGATCAGCGGTCCCTGGACGGCAACGGCGAGTGA